>NZ_JBIAXS010000009.1:0-267212 GCF_042896885.1 Streptomyces sp. NPDC001231 | reverse complement strand
TCACCTTCCTCCGATCGACCGCCGCCCGTGCCTAGGGCCGGCCTGGACCCGGCGGCCGTGGTCGCGGCCGGTGCCGCCCTCGCCGACGAGGTGGGCTTCGCCAACCTGACGATGGGCTTGCTGGCCGAGCGGGTGGGCGTGCGCACCCCGTCCCTGTACAAGCACGTGGGCAGCCAGGAAGACCTCAACCGGCGCATCGCGGTCCTGGCATTGAACGAGGCCGCCGACGCCGTCGGCGGCGCGGTCCAGGGGTACGCGGGCCGCGACGCCCTGGCGGCCGCGGCGCGCGCCTTCCGCGCCTTCGTCCTGGGGCACCCCGGCCGGTACGGCGCGACGATCGGCGCGGAACCGTCCGGCCCGGACGATCCACTGGCCACCGCGGGCCAGCGGCTGCTCGGCGCGTTCATGGCGGTCCTGCGCGGCTACGAGGTCGCAGAGTCCGACGTGGACCACGCCCTGCGCACGCTCCGCAGCCTCTGCCACGGCTTCGCCACGCTGCAGGCGGACAACGGCTTCCAGTGGAGTGCCGACATCGACGAGAGCTTCGAGTGGCTGATCGCCTTCGCCGACCGGGGCCTGCGCGCCATGTGAGAGATGGACGAGCGCCTGTGACCAACTGATCGTTTCAGAAGCAGGGACTTGAGAAAGTCTCCAAGGCGTCCTGCAGGCGAAGTTGGCCTGCCGAGTGGCAGGTATGAACGGTGACTGGTCGCCTCCCGCTCGCGCCGACGAGGCCTTCGCCGGTCTGCCGGCGGAGGTCGATGTTCGATCTCGTGGTGCGTCCCAAACCGGTGCTCGCCCCGCAAGAGGTGTACGGAACGAAGACGGCGCGTTGGCGCCGGCAGTGGCCCGATCTGACCGTACTCGACTGGCCATCGGCGCCGGCCATCCCTACGCCCTCCTCATTCTGATAGGCAAAGCCGACGTAGGCAGATGATGCTGCACGCGAGTTGGAGCAAGCCGAGGTGGAGGTCGGCCCGGCGTTCGTAGCGGATCCGCAGGCGCTTGAAGTGGTGGAGCCAGGCGAACATCCGTTTAAACCGGGGCAACTTCAGTCGAGGTAATTGCGTACGCCTGACGTGCGGAAACGTGGCTGTCGTCCCTGGTGGAGCGGCCCGTCGTCGCGGTAAATGTGCGGTTTACCGCGACGGCGGCCCAGACCGCTGATCAGGACGGATGGCTACAGGCGCCACTTGGCCGCAGCCGAGGACAGGGCCAGATCACCTGGTGTGCTGGAGGCGGGCTACCACTGGCAGTGAACGTGGGTGCCGTGGTTCTTGTCGCCGGGGCCGAGGACCAGCGTGGCGCCGAGCTTGCGGCAGGCGTTCATGAGTCCGCGGTGATCGGCCTTCTCGCCCACGTGACGGCCGTTGATCCAGGTCACGTCGACCGCGCGACCCGCGTAGTGCTTGGAGGTACGGCTGTGCTCTCCGCCGACGAGCTCGGAGATCTCGAACGTGTAGTGGTGCTGGGTGTTGAGCTTCAGGACACCGTTGAGCATCCGCGTGTCGAGCGTGACCCGCGCACCCTTCTTGTGGCCCCACGGGCTGGTCTTGGCCAGGCGCCCGTTGGAGACGTCGACCAGATTCTGCTGCGGGAGGGACGCCTTGTCGGTACCGCTCACGTGCGCCTTGGCGTAGGTGATGCCCTTCGTGTTCAGGATGGAACGGGCCAGCCGGGCCGACTCGCTCGCCGGCTTCGCGGGTGTGCGGTGCCGGGCTGCTTCTCCGTGCTTCCCCGGGGAGGGCTCCGCTGTCGCGGCCGGCCCGGCAGCAAGAGCGATGGCCGAGACCGTCACAACGACGCAAACAGCGAGACGCTTCATCGATGGGTCCTCATTCCTCTGTGGACGGCAGAACTGATCAAGAGGAAAGCAGGTGACCAGGCGATTTCCGGCAACCCAGCAGGTTTCCCACCTGATCGAGCTACCTCCGCGTCAACACCTCGTCGCGCACAGGGGACCAGCACGAGTGAGCCGGGGGTTGCCCCTTGTCGGATCATCTCTCTGCGGTTTGATGGAGAATCTGTCATAAGCGGCGAGCGCGAAGTGAACGACGCTGTCTCGCCGGTGCGCGGGTAGGCCGTCGGCCCGGACCACCCCTTCCCGACGGCAGCGGCGCTGCCGCCGGTCGGCATACTCGGCTTGCCTGTTGCTGCGATCAGCCCAGGTAGCGGGTCACGGCCTCGGCCGTCTCGCGGTTCGCGAGGTAGCCGGCCGCCTTGTGGAAGGTGAAGGCGCCGATCCCCGTTCGGACATCGGTGGTCACCTTGTCGAAGCGCTCGGTGAGGGGCTGGGGGATCGCGACGAGGTCGCCGGGATCCGCGATGTTGACCCAGGCGGCCGCCCCGTGTGGCCGGCTCCCCTTGCCGTCGGTGCACGGGTGCTGAAGGTGCGGGTAGACGATGTCGGGCATGGCGAGCGGGGACCCGACAGTGATCAGGGCGTCCACTTTCACGTCGTGCCGCCACAGGGTGTCGTACGCCACGACGGATCCCAGGGAGTGAGCGATCAGCACGGTGGGCGAGGCGCGCTTGATTGCCTCCGCGAGCCGTGCCTGGACCGCTTCGCGGGTGGTCGGGGAGTGCAGGTAGGCGACGAGGTCGGGGAAGAAACGGGCGATCAGACGCCGGACGGTGTCGTTGTCCAGCCCCTTGCGCTGGGCCACCGCATCGGCGACCCAGCGCAAGGGAGTGGCGATGCGCCCTTGGGCCTCGTCGAGGTTCACGCCGTGCAGCTCGGCCCATCGTCGGGCGGCGTCGGCGGCCTCGGGTGACAGGTGGTCCAGATCCTCGCCCTGGGGGATCTCGTCGGTGAGCTGCAGGAGGTCCGCGTAGTACACCATGTGCACGTCCGCCGCTTCGACGGGGGTTTCCAGGCCGCGGTTGAGAGCCGCGGTCCACACCGAGCCGAGGCGGGCGGCGGCAGCGGCCGGTTCGCGGTCGGGGTCGAACTGGTTGACGCCGTGGATGGTCAGGATCTGGGGCATCAGTCACTTCCTCGCGGTGCGGGCGGTTGCTGCTGGTTGGTGGTGAAGACGGAGACTTCGCGGCCGTATCCGACGACGAGAGTCCCGTCCTCATGAGCGACTGTCTGAACGAAGTCGGGCAGGTCGATGCGGTCGATCTGGTCTCCACTCGCTGGATCCCAGATGCGCACCGTGCCGTCCCTGCTGCCTGAGAACAGGACCTGATGACCTGCGAGTTCGCCGAACACGAGGGACCGAACGGCGTCACGGTGCCCGCGCAGTGTGCGCAGTATGACGCCGTCGTCGAGGCCCCGCAGTCTGATCAACCCGGTGTCGTCCCCGGTCGCGGTGCTGGGCATCGAGTCGATCTCGCCCGCCGCCACGGCCTTGACAGCCGCGCTGTGCGATCGCCGCTGCAGTGGCCGACCGTCCTCCAGCGAGACGACGCGGTAGCCGCCGTCGAAGTGGCCGGTGACAACCACCGGGCCATGGGCGCCGTCGGCGATGGCCAGGCAAGCGACGCTCTCTTCGCGTGAGGAGGGGACGAGTAGGCGATCGGGCCGGCGGCCGGTGTATGGCTCCCAACGTGCGACGGTGCCGTCGTTCGCTCCCACGATCACCCGGATCCGTCCGTCGGCGGCGGCGTGCACGGCCACCGCATTGATCGACGCGCTGCCCATGCGGAGGGTGACGTCCTGTCGTCGCGTGGCGTAGTCCCACATGGCGAGCACGCCGCCGGCTCCACCGGCGACGATTTTCGCCCCTTGAGCGTGAGTGAAAACGGCACACGCCTGCAGGAAGTCCCGTTCGGGCACCGCCAAGCGGGCCAGGGACCGCCCCGTGCCCGCGTCGAAAATCCGCACGTACGGGTCGCTGCAGGTGGTGACGGCCCGAAGCAGGCCGTCCTCCCGGTGCAGTGCGACGGCGCGGACCCAGTTCCCGTGACCCTCGGCAGCCCCGGACGGCCGCTCGCGGCGTAGGTCCCAGGTCCGAACCGTACAGTCCTTCGAGCCGGTCACCGCGATGGAACGGCTTTCCACGTCGGCGGCGGCCGTGGCGGTGACGTCACTCGTGTGTCCGGCGAGTACGTCGCGCGGCTCACCGGTCTCGGCGTCCCAGGTACGGACGGTGTCGTCCTCGGAGGCCGTGAGCAGAACGCGCCGGCCTCCCACGGTGTGGGTGGTGATGACGGTGATGGAAGCCGCGTGGGCCTGTGTCGTCCTCAGCAGTTCGCCCGAGCCGAGATTCCAGGTACGCAGGGTTCCGTCGCGGTGGCCGACGATGGCGCACCAGTGGTCGCGGGAGGCATGGACGGTGAGGGCTGCCACAGCGCCCCGCAGCCGTGTCGCGCCGGGGGAGTGGAGGGTGTGGAGGACCGTTCCAGTATGTGCGTGCACGACGGTGCAGGCGCCACTGGCATGACCGAAGAGGGCGATGCTCTGGTCTCCGACGTCGCCGACGAACTGGGCGGTGATCCGGTCGGCCGTGCGCAGCACACCACGGTGCAATACGGCTCCGTCGGACAGGGTGAACGCGCTGACGGCATTTCCCTCGGTCACGCTGAGGCCGAACCGTGTGTCGCGTTCCCGGCACGCGGCGACATACCGTGCCTGCCTGCCGGCGGCGGTGACGGTGATCGCGCGTACGCCCCGCGTCTCCCGGGGAAGGTCGACCACGACGGGGCCGCCACCCGTCGCCAGGACGACGCGGCCGTCCGCGGCGGGGGCGAGCTGTCTCACCGTGCTGCCCGTGTCCAGAACACCCAGCGGTTCGCCGGACTGCGGGTCCCACCACACGAGCCGGTCGCTCCCCGTGAGGACGATGCTCCGACTCTCCACGGATGCGACCGCGACAGCGTCAACAGGAGCGGTGTGCAGCAGAACGTGCCGTGCCTGGCCGGTGCGGAGATCCCAGATTCGCGCCGTACGGTCCGCGCTGGCCGTGATGGCCACGGCGGTGCCGACGAGCCCTGCGACGAGGATCGCGTTGATGCCCCCACCATGCCCGGACATGGTGGCGCCGGCCGACGAGGAGACGTTTTCGGCGGTCGACCAGACGCAGCGCCAGGTCGGTTGCCGTCCCCCCGGTGAGATCTCGATCCGCTCCGCCAGATCACCGTGTCCGAGTCGCCTCGCGTCCAAAGCGAGGATCTGACGTCTGGCACCGATGTCCACGTGCTGATGCCAACTCAGCGAGGCGCAGTACACGTCGAGGAGCCGGCGTGTCAGTCCGGGAAGCTCGTCACGGAAAGGAGGCAGCGCGGCGAGAATCGACCGGGGTTCCGCGTTGATGAGGAACTCGCCGTCCGAGAAGAGACGCATCAGAGCAGGCCAGCCGACGCGTGCCGCATGCTCGACGGCATGCCGGCGCATGTACGGGTCGGCCAGGTCCCAGCGATCGGTCCCGCCCGATCGTGGCAGGGCCTTGAGCAACTCCCGGAAGACCGCATCCTCCGGGCCGTTCATGACGCGTCTCCGGTGTCCCGGAGGCCCTGCGGATCAGGGAGCTCCCGGGCGGACGCGCGCAGGTGGTCGACAAGTTCCTGGTGGAACAGGCGGTACAGGGTCGTGCCGTATGAGGGGTCGACGTCCCGCCTCAGGTAGAACGACATTCCGGTGAGCACCGCGTCGACGTCTTCGCGGCCCGGCGCGTCGCAGGCGGGCGGGAGCCCGGCGGCGACCTGGGGAAGCAGATGAGCCGGCATCCCGCTGCCCTTGCCGAAGGCGAGGGCCGTCATGATACGGCGTGCCCAAGGGTGCGTGCGTTCGTCCGTCAACTGTCCCTCCAACAGCGAGGCGAAGGTCATCGGCATCTCGGCCACGGCAGCGTCGACTGCTTCCTCGGTGAGGGGGGCTGCCTGAGCGAGGGACTGCGCAGCCATCTGGGCCTTGAGGAATTCCCCTCCGTGCGACGACCCCACCACGCGTTCCGCGACAGTTCGTGCGATCCGTCCGCGTAACTTTCGCTCGGACGCGTAGGTGTCGGTCTCGTAGAGCAATCGCTCCACGTACGTCTCCAGATCCTGCTGGAGCTGTCCTCGGTCCGCGGCGTCGAGGTCCACCAGGAGCTGGCTGCCGCCGAACACAGTGGCCGCCAGCTGGGGCAGTTGGTCCCAGTGTGGCCGTACGCCCACCAGGAGCTGGCATGCCCGACTGCGTGGCCCGTCGGGAAAGACCTGCTCGGCCAGTGGCAGAAGGAGTTCCACGGTGATCTGCACCCTGTCGGTGGCCTCGTCCAGCCCGTCGACCACGATGAGCGGCTCATCAGAGAGCGAGGCGACGGCACCGACCAGTTGCTGGGAGCTCCAGCCCCCGGTCGGCTGCTTCAGGTCGAGCTGAGCGCCGATGCTGTCCATGGTGTCGGCCAAGGTCATCTGCCGCGCATGTACCGCGGCGACCAGGCGGCGTTGCTCGGGTCGCGCGGACGGCGTGATCTGCTGTACGAGCGTGCTGTGCATCACTTTGGCCAGTTGGGTCTGCGTGCAGCAGACGACGGCGCCCAGAAGAGCGGACTTCCCCACCCCCGGGCTGCCGGTCACGACACACAAAGTGCCATGTTCCGCGCCGTCCGACAGCCAGTCGGCCACCTTCACCAGCTGGTCCTCCCTGCCGGAGAAGAGACTGACCCCGTCGGCCGGGTCTACGTCGTGACGTCCAGATGCCTTGGAGAGGTAGTGGCCGATGTCCAGAGCCGGATGGACGCCGGCCATGAAGTCCTGAAGCCGCCAGTAGTTGTCCAGCTCGTACACTTCCGCGTGATCTTCACGGAACCAGGGATTGAGTAGAAACTCCGTCCTCAGGCCCTCCAACTTGCTGTAAGCGACTTCCTGTTCGGGGAGGTTTGCCTTCTTGCACAGGTTGATCAAAGTGCGATGCAACTCATCCCTGAACCATGTGAGACGTACGAAGCGCTCACGCGGATCGATGCCCTTGTGGCCGCGCACGACTCCTGAGAGAACCTCGCACACGGCTTCGGAGAACCGTCCGCTCCATGCTTGTTCGTCGGGCGGACACGCGGCGATCACGAAGATCTGCCGTCTCGTGTACTTGATGTGCGTCGTCCAGTCGAGGGCCCCGCCGCCGTGACATACATCCAGCAGGAGCAACAGGTGTCCCGCCTTCCGATCCGCCTTGCTGAGGAAGTCGCGGACGGCAAAGGCCGTTTCGCGGACGTCGTCGTGCTCGGGGTGGAGCGTGTCGGTGGCCGCGATCATCAGATCGGACGCTCGGCCGCCGTCGAGAAAACCGTGGCTGAGAATGTGGACGACCATCCGATCCCCGCCCTTGACGGCGGCCAGGACGTCGTCCATACGTGCCTGCAACGACTTGCTGTCGAGGTCCGGCAGGTGGGTCGTCCCGGGCGCGACCAACGGGCCCAGTTCGGCAGCCACCCGGCGGCCGAGCGCCGGCGCGAAGCGGAGGTCTCTCCAGCTGGACCGACCGGGTGGCTCCTCGTCCTCCAGGTCCCAGTCGTCCGGCCCCTCGCCCTTTGACACCGGGAGGCGGAACTTCGACATCGACACGACGACGGCCTTGGCGGGCGAAGGCGTCTGCTCCCCGTTGTCCCCCATGCTCGACACCCTTGTCTGCTTCCAACTGCGGGCTTTGTTGCGACAGTACGGTATGCTACTGCGGCGGTTGTCCGTCCGGGGGTCGCGTGGACCGCGTGCGTCCCGGGGGAGGGGTGTGTCGGCCGGGGGACCGGCCGACCTGGAGCACCGTCACCCAGTTCCCATGTGATGTTGAACGACAGGCCCGCGCCGGCTGGGACCACCGGGGTGGTTGAAGATTGCCTTTTTGCTCCGCATGGAGCCGGCGTTCGATGTCCGAGCCGGCACTGCGGGGTTCCGGTGCTGGTTCCGTGCTGACTTCCAGCCCGCCGGTGAGGCAAAACCCCAGGTCCTGACTCTGATCGGATGAGTTGTCGTGCCACTCGACGGTGGTGCCGATGAGGCTGGCGGCGACGATGCGGGGGAGGTTCGCCTGGGTGAGGGAGAGGTGGTCGGGGAGGCCATGTGCGCCACTTCGTCTGAGGTGTTGCAGGGGCCCTGAAGCCCTTTCGCTGACCTGATACCGGCTTTTGCTGACGTGCGTCAGATGTGGTTGTGGCGACGACCTGCACCTCGTGCATGGCGGAGGGCGTGTCCCCGGCGACCGTCCGAGGGGCGTCGGCCATCCGCGGGAAGATCGTACGCGGTCGACGCGCACGTTCATCGACTTCACCTGGACGGTGGCCTCCACCCCCGACTCCCCCCGGATCCGGAGCTGAACGGCGGTCGCGGGCCACGTTACGGCCGTACAGCACACCGTCCTTCAACCTCGGTCCGGTCCACACCGTGTGCGAGGACCGTGCCGACGACCAGAACCACACCGCCGTGACTCCGGGAAAGAACCACTCTGGATCCGGCAGGCCGGCAAGAAGCCGGACCGGGCACACCGCGTCCGGCATGACGGGCCATCCACCCAACCCGCGACCTCGCAAGGCCCTGGGAGGGCTCCTGGCCCGTACACGAGTCCGAACCGAGACCGTACGGAACTCGACTCTTTCCCCAGGCAGACCCAACTCTCGGAGTATGCATCCGAGGGGGAGCCGGAATGAGACCTGTGTGCGGGGCGGTGTGCCTGGCGTTGGGTCTCACCATGGTGAGTGGGTGCAGCCCCCCTGACCTGCCGCTCGTAGCGGTGCGAAACGGGGACGACGGGCAGCCGGTGGCCGAACTGCGGCCGTGTGAAGGGGGCGAGACCCTCTCGGGGATGGGTCTGGAGAGCTGGACCTCTGAGGAAGGCGAAGCCGCGTTCGAGGAGGCATCACTTGGTTCGGTCGGCTCCTCCTCGGCCTCCCAACCTGCCGGCACTGATGATCCGGACGGGGGCCAGGCGCACGAGGAAGACAGCGGGTGGGAGGCATGGGGAGCGACGAACCACGGAGGTGTCGTCTTCCAGCTCTTCTCCCCACCACCCGGATGGCGCGCGCAAACCTTCGGCAGACAGGCACTGCTGCCCGGCCGGACCTACGCGCTCACCTTCCGAGGGTCCGGCAGTTACCTGGCACACGTCTACTTCA
Organism: Streptomyces sp. NPDC001231; assembly: GCF_042896885.1. Taxonomy (NCBI): domain Bacteria; kingdom Bacillati; phylum Actinomycetota; class Actinomycetes; order Kitasatosporales; family Streptomycetaceae; genus Streptomyces; species Streptomyces sp. NPDC001231. Next base: position 258,183 of record NZ_JBIAXS010000009.1, on the reverse strand, counting down.
CCGCCGACGACCTCGCCTCCCTCCGGCCGGGCCAGGTCTGGGCCGACGACCGGGCCATGAGCACCAAGGACTTCGACGAACTCGTCGACGACAAGTGCTGACGGCCATCACGGTCGCCATCGGCACTTCAACAGCACAGCTCGTCGGGCAGGGCGGCGCCGAGCCGGTCAAGGGTCGGCATGGGCTGCCACCTTTTCAGGCGCGCGCGGAGCCGAGGGTGGGGTGCCCCGCGAACGGCAGTTCGCTCTGGGGCGTGAAGATGCGCAGCCGGTAGTCCGCCTCCGGGTCGGTGGGGGGCAGTACGAACGTGGTCTCGGACAGATTCGTCCAACGCGCCACGCGCTGCATCTCCGCGTCGGTCAGGTCCGTCCCGTCAAGGACGACCGCAACCGGGTTGCCGCGGTAGGGGATCGTGGAGAACACATCGACCTGTACGAACGAGCGGTGGCGCGGCATGGTCATCGAGGGCCTCTCGGTAGCGGCTGCAGCGGATTCTGCGCGTCCCACCCGTCGGCGGAAGCAGGTCCATCCCAACGGGAAATCGAGCGGTCGGCACAGGGCCGGTGGCGACAAAGTGGACTGATCATCCGTGTCTCGAGGATGAGTCGTACGCCGCTTGCACCGCTGTGCGCCCTATGGGCTCTTCATCCGGACGGCAGGTGGCAGGCCCAAGGTGACTGTGTCCTCGTGTGTCCACCAGCCTCCGACCGCCCGAGCAGGGCCCGCGAAGTCCGTCATGGGCGGTCGTGGGGCCCATTCGGGCTGATGGCGCCGTCGGCCGGGCGTGGCCGCGTGGCGCGGGATCTTTGTGCCCTTACTCTCCGGCTGACCGACCAGCAGCATACGGATCTCCGGCCGGACGTCCCCGGCCGGGGCCCGCCCGTTTCCCTGGGGGAGACAAGTGACCCGGCCCACCACGCGTCGTTCCTCGCCGTCCCGCATCGTCGCCGGTCTGCTCCTCGCCGCGCTCTGGCTCGTCGGCTGCGCGGGGAGTGCGCCGAGCGAGCGCTCCAGCGACACGCAGGGGGCCGTGGTCGAGGGCGGCCCCAGACCGCCGGGCACGGGGCCGAGGCTCCAGGATCCCCCGGAGGTGGTGAGCCGCGACGGCGTGCTCAGGACCACGATCGTGGTGGAACGGCGGAAGGTCCGCGTTGGCAACCGACAGTTGTACGCGACGACCTACAACGGGGCCTACATGCCGCCCAAGTTGCGCGTGTGGCCTGGCGACCGTATCGACCTAACCATGATCAATAAAACCGACAAGTACACCAATCTGCACACGCACGGACTCTTCGTGTCGCCGCGCGCTCCCTCCGACGACATCTTCATCTCCATCAAGTACGGGCAGTCGTACCACTACACCTACCAGCTGCCGCTCAGTCACCCCACTGGCACCTTCTGGTACCACTCACACGCGGACATGCTGTCCGCCCCGCAGGTCGCGGCTGGTGAGTCGGGCATCCTCGTCGTCGAGGGCCTGAAGCAGCACCTGCCTCCGTCGTTGCGGAACATCACCGAGCACACCGTCGCGCTCAAGGACTTCCAGGTCCAGGGCGACGCGATCAAGACCCATCCCCTGAGTATCGGAGCGTCCACCAACCGCACCGTCAACGGCCAGCAGAACCCGGTGATCCACATCCGGCCGGGAGAGACCCAGCTGTGGAGGCTGGCCAACATCGGCGCCAACATCTACTACAAGCTGCACCTTCCGGGCACCCGCTTCCACGTGATCGCTCAGGACGGCGTTCCTGTGGGCCGGGTCTACGCCGAGGACACGCTGCTCATTCCCGCCGCCGCGCGCTTCGATGTCCTGGTCCGGGGCGGCGCTCCCGGCACCACCCGGCTGGAGACACTGCCGTACAACACCGGCCCGGCCGGGAACCAGTTCCCCCGGGCCGACCTCGCCACGGTTGTCACCAGTGGCACGCCCGTGACGAGGGCCGCGCTCCCGACCGACCTCGGACCTTACGAGGACCTGAGCCACGCGACGGTCGCGGACCGCAAGACCGTCGTCTTCACGGAGAACAAGGCCGGCACGATCTTCTACATCAACGGCCGGACGTACGCCCCGAACCGGACCGACTTCGTCTCCACCCTCGGCACCGTCGAGGAGTGGACCGTCCGCAATGACTCGGACGAGGACCACAGCTTCCACCTGCACACCAACCACTTCCAGTTGATGAGCACCAACGGGAAGGCCCACGACCCCACCCACGGCGTGTACGACACGGTGAACGTGCCGAAACGTGGTGCGATCGTCGTTCGCATCCACTTCCGGGACTTCACCGGCAGGACCGTGTATCACTGCCACATCCTCAATCACGAGGACATGGGCATGATGGCCGTCCTGGACATCGTTCCGCCCGGCGCGCGGCCCCGGGCCACCCACAGCGGATGACCGCCGACACGCGGTGCGACCGCCCCGTTCACCAGGCCTGACCTGATCCGGGCCGCGACACCTTGTACATGGCTCGCCGTGGCGCCTGTCCGGGCGGTCGGCACCAAGAAGCGGCAGAAGCGCCTGACCACCGGTGAGGTCCGGGCCCATCTCGCGGTGGTCCACGGCGCCGAGGTCTCCCGGCAGTCCCTCTCCACCCTCATCGACAAGCCCTGGACGGCATGGCCGAGTGGCAGAACCGGCCCCTCGCCGCTGCCCGCGATGCCTCTTCGGTGCGATGCCCGCCAGAGGGCCTCGCTCGGGTGTGGTTGGCTCAAGCTCCGCCGGACGGTTCGAGCCCTCGAGGCCGCCGGAATCCGACATGAGCCAAGTACTTCAGGAGTCAGCTTGTCCCAGAGCCACTCTCGCAGGTTCTCTCGTTCTGAGACCACACGGGCTGAGGCCTTCAGCGACGGTGTGTTCGCCATCGCCGTCACGCTTTTGGCCCTCAATCTCGCTGATCCGCCGCACAGGCCGGGCGGCCTCGGCCAGGCTTTGCTGGCTCAGTGGCCCGCCTACCTCGGCTACCTGGCGTCCTTCGGGTACGTTTCGGTGATCTGGCTCAACCACCACCAGGCCTTCGTGCGCATCAGGACCATGGACCGCGGACTGCATGCTGCCAACCTGTTTCTCCTGCTCACCACGGCGGCGCTCTCCTTCCCCACCGCGGTGGTCGCGGACGCACTGCAGGCTGATCCCACGGGCTCCGACGCACGGGTGGCCGTCGCTCTCTACGCCGGCCTCGCCGCAGCGATGTGCCTGAGCTGGGTGGCCTTCTACCAACAGATCGCCCGCCGACCCGAGCTGCTGGACCCTGACGTGGAGGACACGTACGTACGGCACGGACAGCTTCGTTCCTGGACTGGAGCCGTTGCCTACATCGTCGCCGGTCTCCTTGGGGTGTTCGTCGCACCGTTGCTGGCGATCGCGGTGTTCGTCATGCTCCCTGTCTTCTACTTCGTCACCAGCGAAGGTCTGCCCGGCGGCCGGGACGGCTCCTCTGATGCAGGACCCCATGGCGACGAGGGAGGTCGTGGCGGTGCGGTCTGACGCATCCTGACACTCGGTGGCACGGTGCCGGCCAGGCGAGGTGGCGGCCGTCCTCGGCTTCGGGCCGACCCGTGCCGTCACTGTCAGCACCGGCTGCAATCGCGAGATCGACCATGTGGCCACGGCCCTGCTGACCGCCGCTGTCATGGATGTCATCGCGCGTGGACCGTCGGGCAAGGGGCAGGTGTGGGCGCCGCGTGCCCGGTGTCCTGGGGGGTGAGGCCGGAACCCCGGCCCGATTACGGCGGGCCGGGGTTCTATGTGGTGCTCATGGTGTGGTTGGGTTTAGAAGTCGAAGTCTTCACCGTGGTGGCGCTTGACCACCCGGAAGCTGCCCACCACTCCGTCCTTGACGTGGATGCCCTTGGTGTGGTGCACCTTGACGCCGTTGGCTTCGCTGTGAGGGCCGACGGTGGCGACGGGGGCGCCGTTGTCGCAGGTCGCGCCGCGGAAGAACTCGACGGTCCGCTTGCTGTCGTTGCGGATGTTGAAGCTCTTGGAGCCCAGACCGCTCACCACGGTGATGCAGCCGTCGGGGTGGGCGGAGAACGACCGCTCGTTGATGAAGATTCTGCCGATCTCGTGGTGGCGACGCTTGCCGTGCTCGCCGCGCTCGCCGCGCTCGCCACCCTGGCCGCCTTCGCCGCCGCGGCCGCCGCCCTCGTTGCCCTTGCCCTGTCCGGACTCGCCGCCCATCGGGGCGTAGGCCGGGGCGGGGGCCTGCTGGACGACGGCCGGGGCCGCCTCGGGTGCGGGGGCGGCCGTGGCGTAGGTGATGCCGGTCGCGACGAGTGCTGCCGCGGCGGCGACGGCCGCGGGGATGACGTGGGAACGGGTCATGATCATGGCGCTTCTGCTCCTGTCTCAAAGTGGCCGGCTTTGGCAGTCGGCATATGAATGAACGTAATGAAAGCCTCACTGGCTGTCATTTCGGGCCATTGGGAGGGGGTGGCTCTGTGGGGCCGAACGGGGTACCCAGGGCACCCGCGCGCCCGGTTCCCCGGCTGCTGACGGCACGTCAATCTCCGCTGAACGCTCGGCGGGTCGGTGATCGACTAGGCCTTCGAGGTGATCTCTGACGCCTGCTCACCCATGCGGCAGCGAGTCGCCTGGAAATGCCGGCGCGAAAGGGCCAAGGACAACGAGACCGCCCTGACGCACCGCCACGCTCACGGACAAGCCGGCCGAAGGCACCCCCGCCGATCCCAAGCCTGTTCTCACAGGCTTCTCCTGACGGCCGGCCCGGGCGCGGTCGCGGTCGTCGCCGTCCGTCGTCTGACGGGCCCCCAGCCCGACCAGGACGACGGTTCGTGGCTTCTGAGGCATCGGCGTGCGCGACGCCCGGCCGAACTTCCCGCAGGACCTCTGCCGTCTGACCGCCGATCGAACTCATGGCCTGCGGCCGGGCGTCAGTGGGCCGGGGCGGGGCGCAAAGCGAGGAGGGCGGCGTCGTCGGTGCTGTCGGCGGCCAGTCCGCCGAGCAGTTCGTCGCAGAAGACGTCCAGGGGTTCGCGGGACAGTGCGGCGGTGTGCTGGCGCAGCCGGGCGAACCCGCGGTCCAGGGATTCGGCGCGGCGCTCGATCAGTCCGTCGGTGTACAGCAGCACGGTGGAGTACGGCGGCAGCTCGTCGATGGCGGTCGGGCGCTGGTGTCCGGGGTCGAGACCGATCAGCAGCCCGGCGCCGGTCTCCAGATAGCGGGTGTCGCCCTCGGCGGTGGTCAGCAGCGGTGGCAGGTGCCCTGCGCAGGAGTGATGCAGGCCCCAGGGGCCGCTCTTCTCAGGGGGGTCCTTGACGAGGGCGTAGATGCACGTGGCGGTCGTCTCGTGCTGCAGCGTGTGGCTGGCGATGTCCAGGCGGCGCAGGACCTCGCCGGGGGGCTCTTGGCGGTCCACGGCGATACCGCGCAGCATGTTCCGCAGGGCGCTCATGTCGATGGCCGCTTGCAGGTCGTGGCCGGTGACGTCGCCGATGACCAGGGCGGTGTTTCCCCGCGGCAGGACGAAGGCGTCGTACCAGTCGCCGCCGACCTGGGCGACGGTCTGCGCGGAGGCGTAGCGGGCGGCGATCTGGAGGTTGCGGACCTGCGGCAGCTCGGGCAGCAGGGCGCGCTGGAACCGCTCGGCGATGCGCTGGGTCTGCTGGTACAGCCGCGCGTTGTCCACTTGCACCGCCAGGCCGCGGACCAGGTCCTCGATGAGTGGGAGATCGTCCTCGGTGAACGGGTGGTCGAGGTCGGTGCGAGCCACGGTCAGGGCGCCGAGGACCTCCCGCCGGGCCCGGAGCGGGGTGATGACGGCGCTGTGCGCGGCCAGCTGCTCGAACAGTTCCAGCTGCCGCGCGTGCAGCGGGTTCACCGCCAGGCTCGGCGGGGACATGTCGGCGATCAGCAGCGGACCCGCCCCGCGCAGTACCCGCGGCAGCGGCCCGCCCGCATCCTCGGGCACCGGCGGAAGCGGCCCTTCGTAGCCGCCCGGGATCAGGGCCTCGGGCGTGCGGTGGACGACGACGGCCCGCTCCAGCCGACCGCATTCGTCGAGCAGGTCGACCACGCACCAGTCGCCCAGCCGCCCGGTCAGCACGCGGCACGCTCGCCGCAGCCCGTCCAGCAGGTTCAGCGTGCTGGCCAGCGCCGCCTCGGCGTCCGCCAGCAACGTCAGACGGTCCAGCCGCGCCTTGTCGTCCGCGTCCTTACCCATGCCGTACGTCTTCCCCGCCCTGGACCTGTCACGACAGGACTGGCCTCCGCATGAGGAGCGGCGACCGTCCCGTGCGCACCGGCAGCTCCCAAGAACGTGCGCGCCGGCCACTCCCTCGATGGCGCCGCACATGGAGCGGGCCTCATCCGCCGTGCGAGCATGAGTGGTCATTGATCAAGAGGCCGACGATTGCCGAGGAGCCAGCGTGCGACACCACGTCGGATGGGCGATACCCCTGGTTGCTCTCGCGCTGCTGACCGCGTGCGGGGTTTCCCTGGGAGACACCCATTCCTGCACCCTGATGGACTCGCCTGCCGGGATCGGGGTCGAGGTCACCCCGGAACTGGCGAGCAGGGTGGTCGAGGCGACCCTCATCGTGTGCTGGGACGGCACATGCCAAAAGCGCACGCTGCAACTCCGCAGGACCTCGTCGGCCGAACCGGCAGCCCCGGGGAACCCCGTGATGACCACGGAATCGGCCACCGCCGCGGAAAGCCCGGCGGCCAGGCCCCCCAAAACCTCCGAGCCGCCCATCTGGCCCGCGTTCGCCGTCATGGATGACCTGCCAGGGAAGCCGGTACACGTCACGCTGGTACTCGAGGACCAGCGCGGCGCCACCGTGCTCGACCGGCGGATCAGCACCACCCCGCAGCCCACCTATCCCAACGGCCGCAACTGCTCGCCGGGCGGCCACCAGGCGAGCCTGACGGTCACGGAAGAGGGCGCGCTGATCTCGCGCTGACCGTGCGCTCCACCACGGCGTACAGCGGGCCGGGTGGACGTCCTCGTCGTAGTCTGTTCGGTCACGTCCGGACGCGCAGAACCTTCACCTGGTCCGCATCGAACTGTTCGAAGTGGAACTTCAGGCCGGCGAAGGGGCTGCCCGGGAAATCCCCCGTGACCGTGCAGGTCACGACCGTCTCATCGCCGACTGGTTCGATGCCGGTGATCGTGTACTCGACGAGGGGGACCTCGGCGCGCCACGCTCGAATGGAGTCGATGCCCCTGTACTCCCTGCCTTCGTCCTCGACAAGGGCGTCGTCCGCGAACAGGGCGAAGTATTCCTCCGTGTCCCGCGAGGGGGCGAGCTCGAAGTAGCGCCGGATGATCGGGGGAGCGGCCGCGGCCGTTGTCATATGGGTTCTCCTGTTCGTGTTCGTGTTGGTGTCGGTGGTCAGACGGTGGGCTGGCTGCCGCCGTCGACGACGTGCTCGGCGCCCACGATCGCCGAAGCGCGGTCGGGCACCAGGAAGGCGAGCAACTCGGCGACCTCGTCCGGACGGACCCGGACCGGTCGGCCCAGTGGGATCCCGATGTCCGCCATCAGTTGTGTGCGTGCCTCGTCGTGGCCGGTGCCCGCGCGCTCGGCGAGTGCCTGGACGAACGGGCGGCCCCAGGAGCTCTCCGTGAACCCGGGGGTGACGCTGTTGACCGGCACACCGAAGGGCGGTCGTGGACATGCTGGCCGCCTGCCGGCCCTGAACTCGTCGGGGCCGCTTCGATCGGCGGTGCCGGCTGACATGGGGTTCCTCCGTGCTGGTCGGATGTGGACTTGACTGCCTTGCAGCCTACGAAGATCGCAGTGGACGACCTATGACTGAAAGAGTCGCGAATTTGTCCGTTCGTCTTCAGGCTGGGGGGACCTGTGTACGATCGGAGGGTGGACGTAGTCAGCGATGCGATCGCCGCCATCCGTACCGGGCGGCCGCACGCGGCGCGCACCCGCCGGACCGCGCCGTGGGGGCTGCGGTTCCCGGACGCCCGTGGGACCGGCTTCCACGTCGTCCTTCAGGGGCAGTGCCGGCTGATGTGCGAGGGCCACGATCCGGTGCCGCTGGGTGCGGGGGACGTCGTACTGGTCGCGCACGGCCAGGAGATCGCTCTCGCCGACTCGCCCGACAGCGAACTCGTCGACGTCGCACCGGAGATGGACGACTCCTGGACGCCGGCGCCCGATCCCGACGGCGCCACCGGCGAGGTCACCGTCCTGATGTGCGGCTCGTACCAGCTCGACCGGGCCGGCGCCCACCCGTTGCTCGCCGAACTCCCCGCCGTCATCCACCTTCCGCGGAGGGTGGGCCGGCGCGAGGCGCTCAACGCCGTCGTCGACCTGCTCGGGGACGAGCTCGACCAGCGCAGACCCGGCACCGACGCGGCGATTCCCGCGCTGCTCGACGCCATGCTGCTCTACATCCTGCGGACCTGGTACCAGGACCACGCCCCACGCACCGCCGGCGGCTGGGCCGCGGCGCTCGCCGACCCGGCCGTCGGTTCCGCGCTCCAGCACATGCACGCCGAGCCCGCGACGCCCTGGACCGTCGAGCGCCTGAGCCGGCGGGCCGGCATGTCCCGGGCCGCGTTCTCCCGGCGCTTCACCGAACTCGTCGGGCGCCCGCCGATGACGTACCTGACCTGGTGGCGGATGACCACGGCCGGACGGATCCTCCGCGGCGACGACGCGCCGCTCCAAACCGTCGCCGAACGAGTGGGGTATCGCTCCGAGTTCGCCTTCAACCGTGCCTTCAAGCGCGAGTTCGGCGTCAGTCCAGGCGCCTACCGGCGGCGGGGCACCGGCTCGTAAGACCCTGCCTGACGACGGACCACGACAGCCGCTGCCGGCGCCCGTCGCCGGTTTCGCGCCAAGGTGAATTTAGGTTAGGCTAACCTAAATTTGACGAAGGGTGCAGGGTGGCGACCGAGATCTACCGCGACGACTGGGGCATCCCCCACCTGCGTGCGGACGGCGCGGTGGAACTGGCCCGTGCCCAGGGCCGCGTCACCGCCCTGGACCGGGCCTGGCAGCTGGAGGTGGAACGACACCGCGCACAGGGCACCTCGGCGTCCTTCCTCGGCGCGTCGGCCCTGCCCTGGGACCGGTTCGCGCGCCGTGCCCGCCTGGACGACACCGCCCGCCGCTGCCTCACGGCCCTGGAGCGGCGTGACGCGGAGACGGCCGACTGGGTCCGGGCGTACGCCGACGGCGTCAACGCGGGACTGACGGCCGCCACGGCCCCGGAGTTCGCCCGTGCCGGCCTCACTCCCGGCCGCTGGGAGCCCTGGACGCCCCTGGGCGTCTGGCTCGCCACCCACATCCTCTTCTCGGGCTTCCCCGCCAAGCTGTGGCGCGAGCAGGTGGTGACCCGTCTCGGCGCGGACGCGGTGGGCCTGTTCGCCACCGACGGTCCCGGCACTCTGGGCAGCAACGGCTGGCTCGTCGCCGGCGAGCGGACCGTCACCGGGCAGCCGCTCGTCGCGGGCGATCCGCACCGCTTCATCGAGGACCCGGGCGTCTACCAGCAGATCCGCCTGGCGTGCCCCGAGTTCGACGTCGTCGGCCTCGCCGTGCCCGGCGTCCCCGGCATCGCCCACTTCGGCCACACCGGCACGGTCGCCTGGGCCATCACCAACGCCATGGCCGACTACCAGGACCTGTACCGGGAACGGCTGCGGCGTACCGGCGCAGGCGTCGAGGCGCTGGGTCCGGACGGCGTATGGCGGCGGGCCGCCCGGCACACCGAGACGATCGAGGTGGCCGGAGAGGAACCGGTCGAGGTTGAGGTGCTCGAGACGGAGCGGGGGCCTGTCGTCATCGGCGGCCCCGAGGGGCTGGACGACGGTTCGGACGAGTCCGGCGCGATCCCGGTCGCGATCAGTCTGCGCTACCCGCCCCGTGTCACGGGCGATCTGGGCTTCGAAGCCCTGCTGCCCCTGCTGCGGGCCCGCCGGGTGGCAGACGTGGACGGGGCCCTGGACCGGTGGGCCGAGCCGGTCAACGTCGTGCAGGCCGCCGACACCGAGGGCGGGCTGCTGCACCGCGTGGCCGGCCGGGTGCCGGTGCGGGCCGAGGCCAACCGGATCCGCGTGGTGCCCGCCTGGGAGCCCGGCCACGACTGGCGGGGATGGCACGAGCCACCACGCGCCGGACTGACCGACGGCGTCGCCGTCATGGCCAATCAGCGCGGCCCGGCCGCCCCCCTGGGCGTCGAGTTCGCTCCACCGCACCGCGCGGACCGCATCCGGGCCCTGCTCGACGAGCGCCGGCAGTGGTCGGCCGCCGACGTGTCCGTGCTCCACACCGACACCCAACTCGCCTCCGCCGCGCCCCTGCTGGAACACCTCGCCACCCTCGACGGCCTCAGCGACGGGGCCGCCGCCCTGCGGGACCGGCTCCTGCGGTGGGACCGCCGCATGGACGCCGACAGCGCCGACGCGGCCCTCTTCGCGACCGTACGCACGGCGGTCGTACGCCGGCTCGCGGCCCACCCCGCCTTCGCCGTGCTGGCTGCCCCGCCCGCGTACCCCGAGGTCTTCCTGCCCTGGCTGGCCCTGACTCCGCGCATCGGCTACGCCCTGGAACACCTCCTGAGCGCCGAGGAGTTGTTCGGGATCGACCGGCCGGCCACCGTCCGCGAGGCGGTGGAGGAGGCAGCCGCCCGGCCACCCGCAGGCACCTGGGGGGACGCCCATCGCCTCGCCCCCTGGCGGGCGATGCCCCCGGAGACGCCGTACGACGAACCCGGACTGTCCGGCGACCACGACTGCGTGCTGTGCACCTCCGCCGTCCCCGGCCTCACCGACCTCGCCGCGCGCGGCCCGGCCGCCCGGTACGTGTGGGACCTGGGCCGCCGCGGGAACAGCCGATGGGTGGTCCCCTTCGGCGCGTCCGGGATCCCCGACTCGCCCCACCACCGCGACCAACTACCCCTGTGGCTCGCGGGAAAGCTCCTCCCGGTCGTCACCGACTGGGAGCGGATGAAGAAGGAGAGCGAGGAGACCGATGTCTGACGCGCACACCGTGAACACCGCGCACACCGCGCATGCCCCGTACCGCCCGTACGCCTCCCGAGAGGCCGTGCACGAGGTGCGCGTCGACGGCTTCGGCACCGTTCGCGTCCTGCCGCTGGACGCGTGGGCCGACGCCGCGGCGGTCCACCGCTGGGTGAGAGAGGAACGGGCCGCGTTCTGGGGCATGACCGGTCTCACCGAGGAGCAGGTGGCCGAGATCTACGCCCACATGGCCACCCTCGGCACCCACCACGCCTTCCTCGTCGTGAAGGACGGCGAACCCGTCGCCCTGCTCCAGACCTACGAGCCGTCCGCCGACCGCGTCGGCGAGTGCTACACCGTAGAACCCGGCGACATCGGCATCCACCTGCTCCTGGCACCCGCCGCGCCGGGCGCCGCGCGGTCCGGCTGGACCTCCCGGCTGGTGGCCGCCACGCTGTCGTACGTCCTGCCGGGCCTGGACCGCACCCGCGTGGTGGTCGACCCGGACGTGCGCAACGACAAGGCCGTCGCCCGCTTCCTCCGCGAGGGCTTTACGGCCGGTCCCGTCGTCACCCTGCCCGAAGTGGACCTGCCGGACGTGTACTTGCCGGAGAAGATGGCCCAACTGGCCTTCCTCGCACGGAGTGCCTTCTGCCGTGTGGATGAGCACTGAGCGATGACGTCGGCACAGATCGGTAGAACATCCGACGGCCGTGCCGTCCTGACGCCCGCGAGCTCGGTGGGGCTCACCGGAGGGAGGTGTGGCGGGCTCGGGCGATCAGCAGGGCGACGTCGTCGTGGGCGTCGGGGTGTCGCAGGGCGTTCAGCAGCAGGTCGCAGGTGTCCTCCAGCGGGGGTTGGGGGCCGGCCAGCAGGTCGAGCAGCGTCTCCAGCCGGGTGTCGAGGGCCTGGTCGCGGACCTCGACCAGGCCGTCGGTGTAGAGCGCCAGCCGGTCGCCGGGGGACAGCGCGACGCACGTGGACTTGAAGGGGACGCCCCCGACACCGAGGGGCGCGCCGGTGGGCAGGTTCAGCAGGGTGGAGGTCCCGCGGTCCGGGCGGACCAGGACCGGAGGCAGGTGGCCGGCGGAGGAGAGGTGGCAGCGGGATCGGTGTGGGTCGTGCACGGCGTAGATGCAGGTGGCGAAGCGGTGGTTGAGGTCTGCGGTGATGTGGTCCAGATGCTGCAGGACAGCGGCGGGGTCGAGGTCGAGCGTGGCCAGGGTGCGGGTGGCGGTGCGCAGTTGGCCCATGGTGGCGGCGGCGTCGATGCCGCTGCCCATGACGTCGCCGATGACCAGGGCGGTCTTTCCGCCGGGCAGCGGGACGACGTCGTACCAGTCGCCGCCGACTTCGCAGGCGGCTCCGGCGGCCTGGTAGCGGCAGGCGATCTCCAGGCCGGGCCGGTGGGGCGGTCGAAGGGGCAGCAGGCTGCGTTGGAGGGTCTCGGCGGTCTGCCGTTGCTGCTGGTACCACAGCGCGTGGTCGATGCACACGGCGGCGCGGGCGGCCAGTTCCACGGCCAGGAGGACGTCGTCGCCGTCGAAGGGGACGGGGTTGCGGGCACGCGCCAGGTCCAGTACGCCGAGTACCCGGCCGCGCACGGTCATGGGCACCGCCAGGTAGGAGTGCACCCCGGCGCGGGCCAGAACCGTGGCCGCGTCCTGGTCGGCGGCGATGCGGGCCAGGTCCGTGCCGTCCACGTGGGGGACCAGGAGGGGGCGCCGGGAGACCGCGCACTGGGTGACCAGGCGGTCGGGGCCGTAACGGGCGATCCGGCCGGCGCGGTCGGCGGCGCCGGTGGCGGGTGTGGGATAGGCCGCGGCCACCGAGAGGGCGCGGAAGAGGACGCCGGCGCCCGGGAGCGCCATGTCGGTGCACTGGCCCTCCAGAACGGCGTCGAGCACATCGACCGCGGCCAGGTCCGCCAGGGACGGCACGCACATCTCGGCCAGCTCCCCGGCCGTGGTGTCCAGATCGAGGGTGGTGCCGATACGCGCGGAGGCATCGGCGATACGGGCCAGGCGCTGCCTCGCCGCGATGGCCTCGGTGGCCGCGAGATGCTGCTCGGTGATGTCCACCAGCGACACGGCCAGGCCCAGCACTCGCCCGGCGGCGTCCTCCATCCGGTAGTACGAGACCGACCACGAGTGGTCGCGGCCGGGGTCGGATGGGGTGGGGGTGACGATGACCTGGGCCAGCACCGGTGTGCCGGTGGTCAGAACCTGCCGCATGGCGGACTCGATGGGGTCCACGTCCAGGAAGGTGAGGACCTGACGGACGGTCCGGCCGACATGGTCCCGGGCGGGCACTCCGTTGATGCGCTCCAGGGCCGGATTGACCACGATGTACCGCAGATCGGCGTCCAGGACCGCCAGCCCGATCGGGGACTGGGAGATCAGCTGTGCGGAGAGGGCGAGATCCCGCTGCACGCGTTGCAGGACCTCGTGCTCGGTGATCACGCCCAGCAGGCAGTGCCCTCCGCGCTCCCCCTGGAGCCGCACGCTGTGGCACTCCAACAGTCGCGTGCTGCCGTCCTTGTGACGGGCGGGGAAGACCCCCGCCGCCCCCTCCTGAGCCTTCACCCGGGCGAACACGCCCGTCACGTGCCCCAGGTGCTTCTCGTCGACCAGCAGCCGGCGCGCGGACCGGCCCAGGGCCTCTTCCTCGGTGTAGCCGAACAGCTGCCGCGCCTGCGGGCTCCACCAGACGATCTTCCCGTCCGCGTCCAGGACCACCGCGGCGAGATTCAGGACCTCCAGGAGTGCGCCCGGCAGTGAGGGGAAGCCCCCGACGGGTCCGAGGCCGGCCCGGACGGATTCGGCCACACTCATGCCACCACTCCTTCCGCCCACCGCGGCGGGGGCTCTCGTGCTGGTCCGGCTCGTCCCGACGCGACACCCCCTATCATCCCTCCGGACCAGTTGCCCCGCAGCTTCCTCCGAAGCGGTCCAGCGACCGCCGCGCGCCCGCCGTACTCCTCGCCATCAGGCCGCTGACCAGGGCGGAACCGGACGGCACCAAGTCGCGCACGGGTGGCCGGCCAACATGGCCGACGCGCACAACGCGCTGCCGCCGCCGGACGTCTTGCACCTGCCGGTGGGCCGCCCCGGCACCCACAAGATCTACCGCGACGCCGTGCACCCCTCCCGGCTCGTGCTGCCGTTCACGACGGTCCCGGCGACGGACGCGCCACGGTGGTCCCCGCTCAGTCGCCCTGCCGCTCGACGGAGCGGGAGCGTCGGTGGGCCGCGACCCGTTCGCGGATCGCGCACCGCCGGGAGCAGTAACGGCGTTCGGGGCCGCTGCCCTGGGTGACGAAGACGTTCCGGCAGCTGGGGGAGGCGCAGATCCTGCCGGGCGTGCGCTGAAGGTCCCGGAGCAGGACGGTCAGGGCCATGCAGGACGAGGCGAGGAGCCGCTGAGCAGCGTCTTCGTCCACTGCGGCAGCCCCCGCAGCGCCCCGGACTTCGGCCACGGCACGCGACCGGCGATCTGGATCGGCGTCGTCGTGGTGCTCGTCGGCGCACTGTGCGCCCCGGCCGTTCCCCGGACGGTGACGGCGACGAGGAGCCCCGCCGCCGAGGAACGGGAGAGCGAGCGGACCCCGACCCCGGCCGGCGCGTGAACTCGTTCGCTTTTCACCGGACTTGGCGTGCTCAACGGGCCTCCGCAGGGGAGACCCGCTCAAGATCGACGAGCGCCGGTGGGAGCTGTGTGCGCACGGTGGAGGTACCGGCGGGTGACTGTCCTGGTGCGGGGTCGCCCCGCGCGCAACGTTACGCACATGGGGAAAGCATCATGACCAAGAGCACCGTGCGGACTTCCGCCCCTCCGAGCGCCCTGGCGGATCCGCTGCTGAACCACGGGGTGGCGTTCACCCAGGCGGAGCGGGACGAGCTGGGCCTGACCGGGCGACTGCCGTCGGGGGTGCTGACACTCGAGCAGCAGGCGCGGCGCGCCTACGACCAGTTGCAGGCCCAGGGCGGCGACTTGGCCAAGAACGTGTTCCTGGAGCAGCTCCACGACCGCAACGAGACCCTGTACTACCGGGTGCTCACCGATCACCTGGTGGATCTGTTGCCCATCGTGTACGACCCCACGGTCGGCGAGGCGATCGAGAAGTACTCCCACGAGTACCGCCGCCCCCGGGGTGTCTTCCTGTCCGTCGACCGCCCGGAGGACATCGAGAAGGCCTTCGCCACGCTTCGGCTCGGGCCCGAGGACGTGGACCTGATCGTGTGCACGGACGCGGAGGAGATCCTGGGCATCGGCGACTGGGGGGTGGGCGGCATCCAGATCTCGGTCGGCAAGCTGGCCGTGTACACGGCGGCCGCCGGCATCGACCCGCGCCGCGTCATCCCCGTGTCGCTGGACGTGGGCACGGACCGCGCGTCCCTGCTGGACGACCCGCTGTACCTGGGCAACAGGCACCACAGGGTGCGCGGCGCCGACTACGACGCGTTCATCGAGAGGTACCTGCGGACCGCGTCGTCGATGTTCCCCGGCGCGCTGCTGCACTTCGAGGACTTCGGCCCCAGCAACGCCCGGCGGATCCTGGAGGCCTACGGCGGCACCTACCGGATCTTCAACGACGACATGCAGGGCACCGGGGCGATCACCTTGGCCGCGGCGCTGTCGGCCGTCAAGGTCAGCGGTGTGCCGATGCGTGAGCAGAGGCTCGTGGTCTTCGGCGCCGGCACCGCCGGTGTCGGTATCGCCGACCAGTTGCGCGACGCCATGATCCGTGACGGCGCGAGCCGCGAGCGGGCCACCGCACAGGTGTGGCTGATCGACAAACAGGGCCTGCTCACCCGTGACATGGCCGATCTGCGCGACTACCAGCAGCCGTACGCGCGCGATCCGGCGGAGGTCGCCGGCTGGGCGGGTGACGGCGGCGCCATCTCCCTGCTGGAGACCGTGCGGCGGGTCGAACCGACCATCCTGCTGGGCACCTCCACCGTGCACGGGGCGTTCACCCGCGAAGTCGTCGAGGCCATGGCCGCCGGCACCGAGCGGCCGATCATCTTCCCGATCTCCAACCCCACGTCGCGCATCGAGGCCATGCCCGCCGACGTCATCGCCTGGTCCAGGGGCAAGGCCCTGGTCGCCGTCGGCATCCCCGCCGCGCCCGTGGACTACGGCGGAGTGACCTACCGGATCGCCCAGGCCAACAACGCGCTGCTGTATCCCGGCCTGGGTCTGGGCACGATCGTCTCCCGCGCGTCGCACGTGACCGCCGGCATGCTGCTCGCGGCCGCGCAGGCGGTGGCCGACCAGGTCGACGTCTCCGCGCCCGGAGCCTCGCTGCTCCCGCCGGTGGAGAACCTGCGCGAGTCGTCGGCGCTCACCGCGGCGGCCGTGGTCCGCGCGGCCGTCGGCGAGGGCGTCGCCGCCCACGAACCCGCCGATCCCGACCGGGCGGTCCGCCAGGCCATGTGGCAGCCCGTCTACGCGGGCGGAGCGGATTCATGACGCCGCCCGGCCCCGGCGCGACCCCGGACGGCGGCGCCCGGGACGAGCGCGCCCCGAAGATCCGCGATCTACCCGTCGGACTGCACGCGACCGGCACTCGGAGGGAGACCGACTCGATGGGCGCCGTCGACGTCCCGGCCGACCGGTACTGGGGCGCGCAGACCCAGCGCTCGCTGATCCACTTCTCCATCGGGGACGACCGGATGCCCAAGGCCGTCTACCACGCCTACGGCTACGTCAAGAAGGCCGCCGCGATCGTCAACGGGCGGGCCGGACGGCTGCCGGCCTGGAAGGCGGGCCTGATCGAGAAGGTGGCGGACGAGGTCATCGCCGGCGAACTCGACGACCACTTCCCGCTGTACGTGTGGCAGACCGGGTCCGGGACGCAGTCCAACATGAACACCAACGAGGTGATCAGCAACCGCGCCATCCAGCTCGTCGGCGGCGAACTGGGCAGCAAGACACCCGTCCACCCCAACGACCACGTCAACATGGGGCAGTCCTCCAACGACACCTTCCCCACCGCCATGCACATCGCCGCGGTCAAGGCCGTCCGCGAGCGCCTGCTGCCCAGCGTGCGGGAACTCCAGCGGGCGATCGAGGCCAAGGCGGAGCAGTGGCACGACGTGGTCAAGACCGGCCGCACCCATCTGGAGGACGCCGTGCCGCTCACCGCCGGACAGGAGTGGTCCGGCTACGCCCACCAGCTCGAGCAGGCGGCCGGCCGGGTCACCGGATCCGCTGAGGGACTGTACGAGCTGGCCATGGGCGGCACCGCGGTCGGGACCGGGCTCAACGCCCCGCCCGGATTCGGCGAGCGGGTCGCCGCCGAGATCGCCTCCGCGACCGGCCTCCCGTTCACCACCGCCGAGAACAAGTTCGCTGCCCAGGGCGGTCTGGACGCCATGGTCGGCGCCTCCGCCGGGCTGAGGGCGCTGGCCGTGCCGCTGATGAAGATCGCCAACGATATCCGCTGGCTGGCCTCCGGACCCCGCTGCGGACTGGCCGAACTGAGCCTCCCGGCGAACGAGCCGGGCTCCTCGATCATGCCGGGCAAGGTCAATCCGACCCAGTGCGAGGCGATGGTCATGGTCTGCATCCAGGTGCTGGCCGAGGACACCGCCGTCGCCTTCGCCGGCTCGCAGGGCAACTTCGAGCTCAACGCCATGCGCCCGGTCATCATCAACAACTTCCTGCACGCGGCCACCATCCTCGCCGACGCCTGCACCAAGCTGCGCCAGTACTGCGTCGAGGGCACGCGGCTCAACCGCGACCAGATCGACAGGTACGTCGACCGGTCACTGATGCTCGTCACCGCGCTCTCACCGGTCATCGGCTACGACAAGGCCTCGGCCATCGCCCACAGAGCCGACGACGAGGGCACCACCCTGCGCGAGGCCGCACTGGCCTCCGGCTACGTCACCGCCGAGGAATTCGACCGCGTCGTCGACCCGGCCGCCATGGTCGGCGCGGCCGGGCGTCACGGGTGAACACGCCGTCACGTTTCGGGCCTGCCCGCCGAACGGGAGATCGCCGGGCCAGGTTTCGCGTGGCTGGGGCACATTGGAACCATGCACATACGGCAGCGCCTCGACCGGACGCGGCAGCCGTGGCGGTCGCGCCACGCGCTGGTGGCGATTCCACTGGTGCTGATCGTCGCGATCACCCTGGGGGACATCCGCTCGCCGGAATCCGTCCACCTCGGCCCGCTGCTCGTCGTGGCCCCCGCCATCACCACCTCGTTCGGCGGTTACCTGCTGACCGGACTGATCGGGGCGCTGGCGGTGGGAGCAGAGGTGATCATCGCGGCGGTCCAAGGCGGAGTGGGCACCACCAACCACATCTCGCAGCTCGTCGCGCTCGCGATCCTCTCGGTCTTCTGCATGGTCGTGTGCTTCTTCCGGGACCGGCGCAACGCGGAGCTGGCCCAGGTGCGGTCCGTGTCCGAGGCCGCCCAGAGAGCCCTGCTGCGCCCGCTGCCCGACCACCTCGGCGACCTGCACATCGCCTCCTCGTACCTGGCGGCCGAGAAGGAGGCGTGCATCGGCGGCGACCTGTACGCGGTGACGCGCACCGGGGACCGTACCCGGGTGATCGTCGGCGATGTGCGGGGAAAGGGGCTGGCCGCGATCGGGGAGGCGGCCACGCTGCTCGGCTCGTTCCGGGAGGCCGCGCACCACCACGCCACGCTGCCCGCCCTCGCGGAGGCCCTGGACCGCAGCGTCTGCCGCTACCTCACCGAATTCCCGGAAGCGGACGGGGAGGCCCAGGAGCACTTCATCACGGCGCTGCTGCTGGAGATCCCGGAGCACAGCCCGGTGGCCCGGGTGGTTCACTGCGGGCACCCGCCGCCTTTCCTGATCAGGCACGGTCACGTCATCTCCGTGACGAGTCCCCGCCCGGCGCCTCCGCTGGGCATGTCGGGACTCCGGCCGGACGCCTACGACACGCATGCCTTCTCGTTCCACCCCGGTGACACCCTGCTCCTCTACACCGACGGCGTCGTGGAGGCCCGGGACCGTGGCCGGGTCTTCTACCCGTTGCGGGAGCGGGTCGAGCAGTGGACCAAGTGCGGACCCAGGACACTGGTGCAGCGCGTGGAACAGGATCTTCTCGCCCACACCGACGGGGCTCTCGGCGACGACGCCGCCATCCTCGCCATCCGGCGCGCGCCGGTGCCGCACACCGGCCTCCACCTCAGTCATCGGGTGCACGAAGCTGTCTGACGTGGCGCAGGAACGCGGTGACCGCGGGAGACAGGTCGCCGCGCGGATGGACGACTCCGACGGTCCAGGCCGGCGCGTGCGCGGCGAAGGGGCGGACCGGGAGTTCCGGGAACCGGGCCGCGAGCGACGGGGGCATGATGCACACGCCGAGGCCGTGCCGGACGAGATCGGCCGCCGCGAGCAGGTCGTTCACCTCGAACGTGACGGCGCGTTCCAGGGACGCCGCCCGGAAGGCCCTGTCGACCTCGTGCCGCACCGCCCAGCCCGGAGAGAAGTCCACCAGCGGCAGCCCGGCGGCCTCGGCCAGGGTCACCGGACCCTCGGACGGCAGACCGTCCGGCGTCGGCGTGGTCACCAGGACCATCTCCTCCCGTGACAGCAGCCGGGTCGAAAGACCACGCGGCACCGGGGTGTCCAGAGCGGTCACGGCCAGGTCGACGGCACCGTCGCGCAGTGCCTGCGGGATGTCCGCGGCCGGGCCTGGCGCAGCCGCACCACCACGCCCGGATGCTCCCGGTGGAAGTCCGCCAGCGCCGCCGCGAGGCCGCCGTGCAGCCCTTGCATCACACCGATCGTGATCTCCCCGTGCAACTCGCCCTGAGCGAGATCGACGGCGGCCCTGGCCTCCTCGGCAGCACGCAGGGCGGCGCGCGCCGCCGGCAGGAAGGCGCGCCCCGCGGGGGTCAGCGACACCCGGTGGGTGGTGCGCTGGAACAGCGCCGCGCCCAGTTCGCGCTCCAGGGCGCGGACCGCGCTGGAGACCGCTGACTGCGCGACGTGCAGCCGCCGGGCCGCGGCGCTGAACCCGCCTTCTTCGGCGACCGCGACGACGACCTTCATCTCCCGAAGATCCATGGCCGGCCTTCCCTGGCCCATCTCCCGCACAGATAACCATCATCTTGGATTATCTTCACGCAACGGGAAAAAACGGACCCGCCGGCTCGTTGGCACCAGCAGGCGGTGAACGAGGCGATCGAACGACCGAGGCCGTTCCGCAGCCGCCGGAACCAAGCGTCGAGACAGTCGAGGACGGGAGTGCTCTCATGCCGCCGACGTCGGCCACGGGTCCGCGTACGGACCGCGCGTCCGCCCCGAAGACCCGAGCGCCCGAGCGTCCGGACACCGTGTTCCGGTACGGCGCGGGGTTCTGGACGGTCGCCGCGGTGTTCGTGATCGCGATGGCGTTCTCCACCGTTCCCACACCGCTGTATCCCCTGTACGAGGCCCATGACGGGTTCTCCACGTTCACGGTCACGGTCGTGTTCGCCGTATACGCGGTCGGAGTGCTGATCAGCCTGCTGCTCGCCGGGCACGTCTCGGACTGGCTGGGCCGCAAGAAGGTCATGACGTCGGCCCTGGGACTGGAACTTCTCGCCGCCGCCCTGTTCCTGTCCGCGCCGGCCCTGCCGGTACTGGTCGTCGCCCGGCTGGTCACCGGTCTCGGCGTCGGCATGCTGACGGCGACCGCCACCGCCTATCTTCAGGAACTGCACAGCGCCCACCGGCCCGGCGCCTCGGCACGGCGGTTCGAGATCGTGTCGACCGCGGCCAACATCGGCGGACTCGGCCTCGGGCCCATCGTCGCCGGAGCGCTCGCCCAGTACCTGGGCGCGCCGCTCCGGCTGCCGTACGCGGTCTTCGTCGTGCTGCTGCTGACCGGTGCGGCCGCCATCGCGCTGATGCCCGAGACCGTCGACAAGCCCGCGGTCAGGCCGGCCTACCGTCCGCAGCGAGCCGGGATCGCCCTCGGCGACCCCGGATTCCTCGCCGCCGCGGCGGCCGGGTTCACCTCCATGGCCGTGTTCGGCCTCTTCACCTCCGTGGTCCCCGGATTCGTCGGCGGGACCCTGCACCACCCGTCCCGGGCGCTCGCCGGACTGGTCGTGTCCGCGGTGTTCGCAGCCGCGGCTGCGGCCCAGACGGGCACCGGACGGTTCGGCGCCCGGGCGCGCTGGGACATCGGGCTGCTCGCCCAGGCCGTGGGCATGGCCGTCCTCATGGTGGGCATCCACCTCGCCAGCCTGCCCGTGTTCCTGCTCGCCGGGATCATCGCCGGGGCCGGCGCGGGCGTGCTGTTCAAGTCCGCCGTCGGGCAGGTGGCCGGCATGGCGGCGCCGGCCCGGCGCGGCGAAGCCCTCGCCGGGCTGTTCCTCGCCTCCTACCTCGGTCTGGCACTGCTTCCCGTCGGCCTCGGAGCGGCCAGTCGCACCATGAGCCTGTCCGACGCGACGTCGTGGTTCACCGCCGTCGTCCTCGCACTGCTCGTCGCCGTCGCCGTACGCGGTCGCCGCCAGGGCCCCACCGCGGCCGGCGAGCCCGCTCCACGGCACGGGCGATGAACCCTGCCGGACAGCGCCCCCGGGCACCGCCACCCCGGACGGCCGCCGGATCGAGGGCGCCTGGTCGAGGGTGCGCTTCGACATCGTCCTGGCGCCAGACGACGCCTGAGCGACGCCCAAGCAACGGATAGAGCAAGCTATGTGACGAACCGTCAGGTCAACCCGGGCCGGCTCGTGGTCCACATCATCGGCCCCACCTACGACGTTGAAGTGCGGCACCGGCAGGCTGGGGTGGTGCGCCCGCCCCACCCCCGCCGTCACCCACTCCGCGGGCGACGGGACCCGGGTCCGGGCCGGTGTCCCCTCCGGTGGACTTTTCCCCTCGGATCCTTCGGGAACGGTCCCGGAACGTTCCTCAGCCGTGGACGGGCGCCTGCTCGCCGGTGGCCCGGGTGCGGGAGGCTTCGATCTCCGCGTAGGCCTGCTCGCGGCCCTCCCAGTGCGAGCCCTCGACGGACTTGCCGGGTTCCAGGTCCTTGTACACCTCGAAGAAGTGGGTGATCTCCAGCCGGTCGAAGAGGGGGATGTCGTCGATGTCCTGCACGTCCGCGTACCGCGGATCGTGCGCGGGGACGCAGAGGATCTTCTCGTCGGGGCCGCGTTCGTCCTTCATGGCGAACATGCCCACCGCCCGGCACTCGATGGTGCAGCCGGGGAACGTCGGCTCGCCGGTCAGCACCAGCGCGTCCAGCGGGTCGCCGTCGCGGCCCAGCGTGCCGTCGATGTAGCCGTAGTCCGCCGGATACTGGGTGGAGGTGAACAGCAGCCGGTCCAGCCGGATGCGGTGCAGTTCGTGGTCCATCTCGTACTTGTTCCGGGACCCCTGGGGGATCTCCACGATCACGTCGAACTCCATGGTGTCCTCCTGGTGACGGAAGCCGTCCCGCCGTGCGGCACCAACGCGTGCAGCCGTACGTGCCGGGCGGGCATGGGCGGACCGGGCCGTGGGCAGGTCGCGGCGGCCATGGCCAGGGCGCCGGTGACCGCCCCTCCCAGCCACCGGGGCATCCGGACGCCCGTACTGCGGGCCAGGGCGACGGCTGCTCCCGTCCGCAGCCCACGGCGATGCCGGACAGCGCACCGAGGCCGGAGGGCCGGTTGTCCCGGCTGCCTCCCGTTCCGGGGACCGGATGGCCCAGGTCCCGCGCGATCTCGTCCACCGCCTGGGCGGGGGCCTCGCCGGCCGGCCTTCCCCGCCACGTCTTGTCGGCGTAGGTCACGGCGTTCAGCACGGTCGTTCCGGCGGCACCGGCCGCGCCGCCGCGCACAATGCTCCCGATCATGCCGGTCCGGGTTCCCGCCACCCGTGGTTGCGAATCGCACGGGTCCCCGTGGCGCGCGGAAGGCCGCTGCGGGCGGTCGGGGGCGGCATACCCCGTGCCGGTCTTGGGCCGGGGATCGTCCTGGACGAACTCGACCGGCAACTGGCCGGTCACCGCCTCCAGTTCGGTCCCAAATCGTCGACGCACACCCACTGCGCGCCGGGCGGCATGATCGGCAACAACTCCTGCGGGGGCGTCCGCCGAGATGCAGGAGTTCGTGCCCAGCCACCGTGACCGCGGGACCCGCCCCCCGCACACACGGCGGGCGGTGACGGGACCACCCTCGACCCGTCGGTCGGCGCGGTCCGGCGTGAGTGCCGGACCGCGCCGACCGACGTGGCCGCCGAGGGGACGGAGGAGCAGCGCCTAGCGCCGACCGGCCGCGGCGGCCGGGAGCGCCGCTTGCGCCGTCTCGGCGCAGGTCACCGGGCGGCTCCGAACTCCTGGGTCCAGTAGTTGCCCGGCTGGGCGAGACCGACGCCGATCTCCTTGAAGGAGCAGTTGAGGATGTTCGCCTTGTGGCCGGCACTGGACATCCAGCCCGCCATGACCTGCTCCGGAGTGGCGTAACCGTAGGCGACGTTCTCGCCGTAGGTCTGCCAGGTGTAGCCGGCCCGCGTGATGCGGTCGCCCGGGTTGGACCCGTCGGACCCGGTGTGCGACATGTTCCGGTGGGCCGCCATGTCCTCGCTGTGCGCCTGGGCGGCCTTGGTCAGCTTGTCGTTCACGGTCAGGGCCGAGCAACCGGCCTTGGACCGTTCGGCGTTGACGAGTTCCACGACGCGAGCCGTGGCCTCGGACGATGTGCCGGTGTCCTTGGACGCGGTCGGTTCGGCGGGCGCACTGGCATCCGGCGCGGTCGGTTCGGCGGGCGCCGCGGTGTCCGGCGCACTCGGTTCGGCAGGCGCACCTGCGTCCGGTGCGCTCGGTTGGCTGGGGGCGGCCGGCTTGGCCGGGGACTCCGGTGAAACGGGGCTGACCGGGGAGATGGGGTTGTTGCCCTGCCGGCTCCAGCCCGGGTTGCCGTGCCGACTCCAGCCGGGGTTGCCCTGCCGGCTCCAGCCGGGGTTGGCCTGCTGGTTCCCGGCGCCGGAGGAGGGACGCTCTCCGGGGGCGGACGGCTGGTTGCAGGCCAGTGCGGTGGAAGGTATGGCGACGGCGCCCGTGGCGACGGCGGCGACGACTATGCGCCGGTAGTGCTGCTTCTTGCGGTGCGTGCCCATTGCGTGACCTCGCTCGGGGTGGGGGGTCGTCATTCTCTGGACGGCTCCGCAAAGGGCGCAAAGGGCCCTTGTTACTACCTGACCTCGTACTCTCGCGAGACCCTTGCGAAAGCGAATACCGGCGTGCTGTTCCCGGCTGCCGCGGCCGCCGGATTCCTGGCACGCCGTCAGAAGGCTCCGGGCGGCGCGGGACGAGCGAGGGGGGCGGGGGAGGGGAACACTGCCGGGCCCGCCGTGACGCGCTCTGCGCGAAGACGGACAAATCTCATATGTCGCCAGAGCGGCATCTACTAAGCAGCCCGCTTAGTTACGGGAATGGTGTGATGGATGTCACGGAATCACGGTTTCGTGACCATGTTCCACGTGATGCGTCGCCGGGTCCCGCGTGATGCGAGGGGCGCGGCGACACGCCGGACTTTCATCCTTCGTTTTCTTGAGTCGTTCGTGTTTACGGCGTAGGTTCGGCCCATGACCGGACCTCGGAGCGAGTCCACAGCCGGGGAGCTTCGTGACGCCGGCCTGCGCGTGACCGCCGTGCGGGTGGCGCTGCTCGAGACCGTACGGGCAGGTGATCACCTCGATGTCGAGGCGATCGCCTCCGGGGCGCGCGAACGCGTGGGTCACGTCTCCCTGCAAGCCGTCTACGAGGCGCTGCGCGCGCTCACCGCGGCGGGGCTCGTGCGCCGTATCGAACCGGCCGGCAGCCCGGCCCGGTTCGAGGGGCGCGTCGGGGACAACCACCACCACGTCGTGTGCCACTCGTGCGGTGTCGTCGCCGACGTCGACTGTGCCGTCGGCAGCGCTCCCTGTCTGGAAGCGTCCGGGAACCACGGCTTCTCGATTCACGAGGCCGAGGTCACCTACTGGGGCCTGTGCCCCGCCTGTTCCACCTCCGGCAGTACCTGAGCTCGCGATCCGCCCAGTCCGGAAGGAAGACCATGTCCGAGAACCCCGATGCAATCGTGACCGACGCCAAGACGGAGGGCGCAGGCGGCTGCCCGGTCGCGCACGGTCGTGCGGCGCACCCCACCCAGGGCGGTGGAAACCGCCAGTGGTGGCCGGAGCGCCTCAACCTGAAGATCCTTGCCAAGAACCCCGCGGTGGCCAACCCCTTCGGCGAGGACTTCGACTACGCCGAGGCGTTCAAGAGCCTCGACCTCCCGGCCGTCAAACGGGACGTCGCCGAGGTGCTGACCACCTCGCAGGACTGGTGGCCCGCCGACTTCGGCCACTACGGCCCGTTCATCATCCGGATGGCGTGGCACAGCGCCGGCACCTACCGGATCAGCGACGGCCGGGGCGGCGCCGGCGCCGGCCAGCAGCGCTTCGCGCCGCTCAACAGCTGGCCGGACAACGGGAACCTGGACAAGGCCCGCCGCCTGCTGTGGCCGGTGAAGAAGAAGTACGGCCAAAACCTCTCGTGGGCCGACCTCATGATCCTCGCCGGCAACGTCGCCCTGGAGTCGATGGGCTTCAAGACCTTCGGGTACGCCGGCGGCCGTGAGGACGTGTGGGAGCCCGAGGAGGACGTCTACTGGGGTCCCGAGACCACCTGGCTCGGCGACGAGCGCTACACCGGCGACCGCGAGCTGGAGAACCCGCTCGGTGCGGTCCAGATGGGCCTGATCTACGTCAACCCCGAGGGCCCGAACGGCAACCCGGACCCGATCGCCGCGGCACGCGACATCCGTGAGACGTTCCGCCGGATGGCGATGAACGACGA
Organism: Streptomyces sp. NPDC001231; assembly: GCF_042896885.1. Lineage (NCBI taxonomy): Bacteria > Bacillati > Actinomycetota > Actinomycetes > Kitasatosporales > Streptomycetaceae > Streptomyces > Streptomyces sp. NPDC001231. Next base: position 232,422 of record NZ_JBIAXS010000009.1, on the reverse strand, counting down.
GGAGACGGTCGCCCTGATCGCGGGTGGCCACACCTTCGGCAAGACCCACGGCGCGGGCCCCGCCGACCACGTCGGCCCCGCCCCCGAGGGCGCCTCGATGGAGGAGCAGGGCCTGGGCTGGCGGAGCACCTACGGCACCGGCAAGGGCGGCGACGCGATCACCAGCGGCCTGGAGGGCATCTGGACGGACACGCCCACCACCTGGGACAACAGCTTCTTCCAGATCCTGTTCGGCTATGAGTGGGAGCTGTTCAAGAGCCCGGCCGGCGCCTACCAGTGGCGGCCGAAGGACGGCGCGGGCGCGGACACCGTCCCCGACGCCCACGACCCGTCCAGGCGGCACGCGCCCACGATGCTGACGACGGACCTCTCGCTGCGCGTCGACCCGGCCTACGAGCCGATCTCGCGCCGCTTCATGGAGAACCCGGAGGAGTTCGCGGACGCCTTCGCGCGCGCGTGGTTCAAGCTGACCCACCGCGACATGGGTCCGGTCGTGCGCTACCTCGGCCCGGAGGTTCCGGCGCAGACGCTGCTGTGGCAGGACCCGCTGCCCGAGGCGGAGTACGAGCAGATCGACGCCGGGGACGCCGCCGAGCTCAAGGCCAGGATCCTCGACTCGGGTCTGTCCGTGTCGCAGTTGGTGTCCACCGCGTGGGCGTCGGCCTCCACCTTCCGCGGCAGCGACAAGCGCGGCGGTGCCAACGGCGCTCGCATCCGGCTTCAGCCGCAGAGCGGCTGGGAGGTCAACGACCCCGACGAGCTGGCGACGGTGCTGCGCACCCTGGAGCAGGTCCAGGAGTCCTTCAACGCCGCCCAGAGCGGCGGCAAGCGGGTCTCGCTGGCCGACCTGATCGTGCTCGCCGGTGGTGCGGCCGTCGAGCGGGCCGCCAAGGAGGCGGGCTTCGACGTCGAGGTGCCCTTCACCCCGGGCCGCGTGGACGCCTCGCAGGAGCAGACCGACGCGGAGTCCTTCGCCGCGCTGGAGCCCACCGCCGACGGCTTCCGCAACCACTACGGGAAGGGCAACCGGCTGCCGGCCGAGTACCTGCTGCTCGACCGGGCGAACCTGCTGACCCTGAGCGCCCCCGAGATGACGGTCCTCGTGGGTGGTCTGCGTGCCCTGGGCGCCACGTACAAGGGCTCGCAGCTCGGTGTCCTCACCGCGACGCCCGGCGTGCTGACCAACGACTTCTTCGTCAACCTGCTCGACCTGGGCACGACGTGGAAGGCGACCTCCGAGGACGCCGCCGCCTTCGAGGGCCGCGACGCCGCCACCGGCGAGGTCAAGTGGACGGGCAGCCGTGCCGACCTCGTCTTCGGATCCAACTCCGAGCTGCGCGCGCTCGCGGAGGTCTACGCGAGCGACGACGCGAAGGAGAAGTTCGTCCAGGACTTCGTCGCGGCGTGGGTCAAGGTCATGAACCTCGACCGGTTCGACCTCGCCTGATCGCGCATCACCACAACCGAACACGCCTGATCGCGCCTGACTTCGGCTGATCATGGCATCGAGGCCGGCCGGCCCGCTCCGGCCGGCCTCGACGTGTTTCCGCCTCCCCGCGTCCCGGAATCTTGTTTCATCCTACACCTAAGTGCATAATGCGCTTATGCATAAGCGGGTTATGGACCCAGCGGGTCCCGAGGCGTCGCCCGAGGACCTGATGATCGCCGTCGAGCAGATGGTGCGCTACGTACGCCGCAGCGCCACGGCCGGCGGGCTGAGCACGGCCGCCTCCTCGGCACTGTCCCGGCTGGGCCGCGAGGGCCCCTACCGGCTGACCGAGCTGGCGCGGGCGGAAAGCGTGTCCCAGCCCAACATGACCCAGCTCGTGACCCGGCTGGAGCGGGCGGGCCTGGTACGGCGCACCGCCGACCACAGCGACGGCCGAGGCGTGCTGGTGGAGGCCACCGACGCCGGTCTCGAACTCTTCCGGCAGCGCCGCGCCGAACGCGCCCGGGCCCTTCAGCAGCTCGTAGAGGAACTGCCCGAGGCCGAGCAGCGCGCGGTGCGGGTCGCGCTGCCGGCCCTGGCCCGCGTCATCGAGGACCGCCAGGCGCGCTCCTGACCCGCCGCGCCACCACCGCTCACCTCAGCCCACCTCACAGGAGAGGCGCACATGAGTGCACCGCACGGAAAGGCCGCCGGTCACGGAAAGGCCGCCAGCCCTTTCAAACAACCCAAGGCCGTCTGGGCCGTCGCGTTCGCCTGCGTCATCTCGTTCATGGGCATCGGCCTGGTCGACCCGATCCTGCCCGCCCTGGCCGAGAGCCTGCACGCCACGCCCAGCCAGGTTTCCCTGCTGTTCAGCAGCTACCTGATCGTCACCGCGGTCGCGATGCTGATCGTCGGCTGGTTCTCCAGCCGCTTCGGAGCCAAGCGCACCCTCGTCACCGGCCTGGCCGTCATCGTCGTCTTCGCCGCCCTGGCCGGCTCGTCGGGCTCCATCAACGGCATCGTCGGCTTCCGCGCCGGCTGGGGGCTGGGCAACGCCCTGTTCATCGCCACCTCGCTGGCCGTCATCGTCGCCTCGGCCAGCGGCGGCTTCGGCGGCGCGATCATCCTCTACGAGACCGCGCTCGGCCTCGGCATCGCCGTGGGCCCGCTGCTCGGCGGCGAACTGGGCGCCATCAGCTGGCGCGGCCCCTTCTTCGGCGTCGCCGTCCTCATGGCCATCGCCCTCATAGCCACCCTGGCCTTCGTCCCGAACCTGCCCAAACCAGAACGCCGCACCTCGCCCCTCGCCCCCCTCAAGGCACTGCGCCACCGCGGCCTGCTGACCATGGGCATCATGGCCCTGCTGTACAACTGGGGCTTCTTCACCATGCTCGGCTACGCGCCGTACCCGATGGAGCTCGGCGCCCACCAGCTCGGGCTGGTCTTCACCGGCTGGGGCCTGCTCGTGGCCGCCTTCAGCGTCTTCTTCGCCCCGCGCCTTCAGGCCCGCTACGGCACCGCCCCCGTGCTCTACGCCAACCTGCTCGGCCTGAGCATCGTGATGGCCGTCATCGCGGCCGGCGTCGCCACCCCCACCGTGGTCATCGTGGCGGTCATCGTCAGCGGCGCGTTCATCGGCATCAACAACACCCTGACCACCCAGGCCGTCATGCTCGTCTCCCCGGTCGAGCGGCCCGTCGCCTCCTCCGCGTACGGCTTCCTGCGGTTCATCGGCGGCGGCCTGGCACCCTACGTCGCCGGCAAGCTCGCCGACGCCACCGACCTCAGTGTCCCGTTCTACCTCGGCGCCGCCACCTTCCTCCTCGCCATTCCGGTGCTGGCCTTCGGCCACCGGCTGCTGCGGGAGGCCGAGACGCGCACCGGTGAAGGGGAGCCCGTCACACCGACGTTCACGCCCGTCGGCACCGCGGCGTCCACCGGCACGCCGCCCGTGGTCGTCGCCGTCGGCGCCCACGAAGGGGCCGCCGTGATCGTCGACGCCGCGGCACGGCTCGCCCGGGACACCAGCAGCCCCCTGGAGATCGTGCACGTCCAGCAGACCGCCGTCGTCGAGGAACAGGCGGCCGACGCCGAGGACTTCACGCAGGCCCGCGCCACCGTCACCGCCCACCTCGACCGGCTCGCCGCCCATGGCGTCGTCGCGCGGGGCCAGATCCTCGGCAGCGTCGGCGACCACGCGGCGGCCGGCCGCGCCCTGGCCCGGCACGCCGCCGAGGTGGGCGCGCGTGCCGTGGCGGTGGGCCGTTCGCCGCGTGGCCCGCTCGCCCAGTTCGCCGACGGCAGTTTCACCGCGGCCCTGACCCACGCCGCCACCTGCACCGTGGTCCTGGTCGACCCCGACAGCGAGCCGCGGCCGCTGACCGCGGCCACGTTGTCGGAGCTCCGGGGCGCGGCGGGCTGACCGGCGTCGGATCCCCGGACGGGGACCGCGCGGCGGGCGTTACGGGTCGCGGGGCGCGCGCCGCGTGCGCGAGCGGGGGTCGACGGCCAGGGAGCCCGCGGTGACCTCCTCGGGGTCGGGTTCCGGCCGGCCGTGCCGGTCGCCGAGGAACGCGTCGCCGTACAGGTCCTCGAGCCAGGAGGACTGGTAGATCGTGTCGAGGTAGCGCTCCCCGAGGTCCGGGGCGATGGCCACGGCGGTCAGGGCACGGGCGTCGTTGCGCGACAGCCAGTCCATCGCGCCGCTGACCACCGTCCCGGTGGACCCGCCGAACAGGAAGCCGCGCCGGGCCAGCCGATGGCAGGCGCGAATGGTGTCCGCCTCCTCGACCTGGACCACCTCGTCGACAAAGGACTCGTCGAGCAGCGGCGGGCGCATGCTCATGCCCAGGCCGGGAATCATCCGCCGGCCCGGCTTGCCGCCGAAGGCCACCGAGCCGACGGTGTCCACCGCGACGATCCGCACCGGCCGGTGCCACTCGCGGAAGTAGCGGGCACAGCCCATCAGCGTGCCCGTGGTGCCCGAGCCGACGAACAGCACGTCGAGACGGGGGAACTGGAGGGCGATCTCCGGCGCGGTCCTGCGGTAGTGGGCCCCCCAGTTGTTCGGGTTGGTGTACTGGCTGAGCCAGACGTACCGCTCGTCGGAGGCGCACAGCGCGCGGACGTAGTCGATCCGCGCGCCGAGGAAGCCGCCGTTGGCGTCCAGATCGGCGATGACGTGCACCTCGCTGCCCAGCGCCTCCATCAGCAGCCGGGCGGACAGGTTGCAGCGGGAGTCCGTCACGCAGAGGAACCGGTAGCCCTTGCTGGCGGCGATCATGCTGAGCGCCACACCGAGGTTGCCCGACGAGGACTCGATGAGGATCGAGCGGGGCGTCAGGAGACCGTCCCGTTCCGCGGCCTCCACCATCTCTGTCGCGGCCTTCATCTTGATCGAGCCGGCGAAGTTGAAGCCCTCGCACTTCAGGTAGAGCGAGCGCCCGAATATCGGCCGGAGATCAACATAGAGTTGGCCTTCGTTGAAGGCGTGGGGGGCTGAGATGACGGGCACGCTGGCCTCCTGATGCCTGGGCCGAGGGTAGGAACGTTCAGCCGTACCGGTGCAGCTCATGGAAGAAGTCGTCGATGACGTGCAGGTTTCCGGCGCGGGCCACCTCGTCGTAGACGTACTTGCCGACGGCGAGGTCGAGGACCCCCAGGCCGAACGGCGAGAAGATCACCGGCCGGTCGGTGGGGGGATCCACCCGCCCGGTCATGACGTCGTCGAGGGTGCCGTGCAGGAAGTCCCGGCCGCCGGTGAGCTGTTCGGTCAGGTGCGGCGAGGTGCCGGCCTTCAGGCAGTGCTCGACGTCGTCGACGAAGTTGGCCGCGGAGAGCAGCACCTGGGGGGCGAGATCGCGCAGCGACACGTGCAGGACGACCGGATGGTGGGTGAACCAGGCCGGGTCGGTGACGTGCGGTTCGCCTGCGACCGTCGCGAAGACCACCAGGTCGCTGGAGCGGATCAGGTCCTCGGCGCTCTCGTGGACGGTGACCTCCGGGGCGTGCCCGGCGGCAGCGGTCTGGCGCAGGTAGCCGCAGAACCCGGCGGAGCTGTCGGCGGACAGGTCGTACACGCCGACGCTGTCGAAGCTGAAGCCGGTGCCGGTCAGGAAGGTGTGGATGTAGCGCGCGATCAGGCCGGTGCCGAAGAAGCCGACCCGGGTGGGGCGAGGCCGGTTGCGGGTGAGCCAGTCGGCGGCCAGCGCCGCGGACGCGGCGGTCCTGGTGGCGCTGATGATGGAGCTTTCCAGACAGGCGAACGGGTAGCCGGTGTCGTGGTCGTTGAGGACCAGGACCGCCGAGGCCCGGGGCAGGCCGGCGCCGACGTTGGCCGGGAAGCTGGAGATCCACTTCAGTCCGTCCACGCGCGCCGACCCGCCGACGGAGGCCGGCAGCGCGATGATCCGCGCCGTGGGACGGTCGGAGAAGCGCAGGAAGTACGACGGCGGGTTCACCGTGCTGCCGGAGCCGTGCAGCCGGTACGTCGCCTCGACCAGCTCCGTGAGCTGCTTCTCGCGCCCTTCGAGCGATTGCCGGACCTGGGCGCCGGAGATCACGGCGAAGGTCGGCACCGGGGCGGGCCGGGAGGTGGTCGGATCGGTGGCGGGAGAGGTCACGGGGGTCATCGCCGGCTTCCCTTCGGGGTCGGGCCGTACTCGGCCAGGCGCTGGGGCTCGGCCATGGCGACGAGCACCTGCCGGTCACCGGTGAAGGCCTCCCTGCTGTGCGCGGTGCGGATGTTGTCGACCAGCATCAGGTCGCCGGACTGCCAGGGCTCGCGTCGGGTGTGCGCCTCGTAGGTCTCGTTGAGCAGCTGCACGACCTCCTCGCCGATCGGTGCGCCGTCGCCGAAGCGGGTGTTGAACGGCAGCCCGTCCGCTCCGTACTCGTCCACCAGGTACTCGCGCACCTCCGGGGCCAGCGTCCATTCGTTGAGGAAGGCGATCTGGTTGAACCAGCAGCGCCGGCCGGTGACCGGGTGCCGGACCACGGCGCAGCGCCGCTGCCGGGTGCGCAGGCCGCCGTCCGGCTGCCAGGCGAACTCGATGGCGTGGGCGCGGCAGTAGTTCTCGACGGTCTCGCGGTCGTCGCTGCCGAACGACTCCGCCAGGGACGCCCCGATCTCGTCGTTGTAGCTGCGGGTGAGCAGCCAGCCCTCGCGCTCGAAGCGCTCGGTCAGCTCCGCGGGCAGCGCGTTCAGCACCGCCTCCGCGTCGGCCACCGCGGTCGCCCCGCCCTCGGCGGGCGCGGTCGGGCACGCGAACAGCATCAGTCCGGGCACCTTCAGCGCGTAACTCAGCTCGTGGTGCATGCACATGGGCTGGTTGGCGGGCCAGGCGGTGGAGGAGTACAGACCGGGGCCGTGGGACTCGCGGGGGGCGAAGGCCTCCCGTTCCGGCATCAGCGGGCCGGCCAGTTCCGTGAAGACGGCGGAGATCTGCTCGGGCTCCCGCAGTCCCAGGCCGCGTACGAGCACGGCTCCGTGCTCGGCGACCCGGGCCCGCAGTGCGTCGCGGTGCTCGGCCGCCCATCCGGTCGCGTCCGCAGAGGTCTCGACACGAAGGACGGGCGGTCTGCTCGGTCGCAGCTCCACCTCCAGTACCGAAGCCGGGGACGGGAACGACATCTCGGTTTCCTTTCGTTGGTCACCAACGAGGCCGGGGCAGGCCTCAGCGGTGTTCAGGAGGAGGCCAGCAGCTCGGCGGCGTCCAGTACGGCCGCCGCCACCGCGGCCGGGCGGGTGCGTGGGAAGTAATGGCCACCGTCGGTGAGTTCACGCAGTTCCACCTGTTCGGCCAGGAATTCCCAGTCCCGCCAGTGGTCGCGGAAGCCCGCGGTGCTCGGGTCGTCGGCGGCGACGACCACGGTGACCGGCGCGGCCAGTCTCACCGCCGGCGGGCTGTCCAGGGCGTCGGCGAAGCAGCGGTGCGCCGACACGCAGTCGTGCCGGTAGGCGGCCCCGACGCGTTCGGCGTGCTCCGCGTTCAGCTCGCCGAGCTCCAGGTGGCCGCCGTGCGCACCGAGCCGGGCGGCGATGTCGGCGTCGCCGCGCACAGTCAACTCGGCGGCGGCGGCGCTTCGTTCGGCGGCCGTGCCGAGCAACTGCGCGCCGAGGAACACCCGTGTCACTTCCACTCCGAGCGCGGAGAGCTTCCGGGCGGTCAGCAGGGCGGGCGCGGTGCCGGAGGAGTGGCCCCAGAGCATGACCCGCTTCAGGCCGCGCCCGGCGATCTCGGCGGCGACCCGCTCCACCACCTGTTCCAAGGGCGCGAACGGCTCCTCGCCGGCCGCCAGGTCGTGGCCGGGCAGGTCCACCGCGTGGACGGCGACGCCGCTGCCGGCCAGAGCGCTCGCCAGCGGCTGGAAGTTGACCGCGTTGCCGCCCGCGTGGGGGAAGCACACCAGCGCGCACTCGGAGGAATCCTCGCCCGCCGACAGCGGCTGGAGCAGTTCCGGCCGCTGCCGGGCCGTGCCGTCGAGGCACGCCGCGAGGTCGGCGAGCACCGGGTGCCGGGTGATGTCCTTGAGGGACACCGCGCGGTTCAGGGCGATGGTGAGCTTCACCGCCGACAGGGAGGTCCCGCCGAGGTCGAAGAAGTGGTCCCGCCGGCCGATCGTCTGCCCGGGCAGGCTCAGCAGTTCCGCCCAGGCGGCCGCCAGCCTCCGCTCGGTCGGGGTGCGCGGGGCGTCGTCGGACTCGCTGGAACCGGCTTCCTCCGCCGCCTGCGCGCCGCGTTCGGCCAGCGAGGTCAGCGCCTTGCGGTCGATCTTGCCGTTGGCGGTCAGCGGCAGTCCGTCCTGCCAGTGGAAGGCCGACGGGACCATGTACGCGGGGAGCACGGCACCGAGCGCGTCGCGCAACTCCTCCGGCTCGAGTCGCCGGCCGCTGTAGAAGGCGATCAGATGAGTGCTGCGGCCCGCGAGTTCGGCGACGACCACCGCGCCGTCCCGAACCCCGGGGATGCGCAGCAGGGTGTTCTCGATCTCCCCGATCTCGATGCGGAACCCGCGGATCTTGACCTGGCTGTCCCGGCGGCCGAGGAACTCCAGCTTCCCGCCGGGGTGCCAGCGGCCCCAGTCGCCCGCAAGATACAGCCGCTCGCCCGGCCGGTACGGGTCCTCGCGGTAGGCCTCACGGGTCCGCTCGGGGTCGTTGACGTATCCGCGTCCCACGCACACGCCGGAGAAGGCGATCAGCCCGGGGGCGCCGAGCGGCACGGGCGAGAGGTGCTCGTCGACCACGTAGACGCGCACGTTGCCGACCGGGCGTCCCAGCAGCACCCGTTCCGGAACCGCGTCCATGACCTCGTGGTTGGTGTCGTCCGAGGTCTCGGTCAGCCCGTAGGCGTTGACCAGCTTGACGCCGGGCTGGAGGGCGAACCATCGCTGGACGAGTTCCCGCTTCAGCGCCTCGCCGGTCACCGACACGCAGGCCAGGTCGGGCAGTTCGCGGGGGTGCCGCTCCAGGTACGAGGCGACCACCTCCAGATAGGAGGGTACGACCTGCGCCACGGCGACCCGGCCGCGCACCAGTGTGTCGACGAACCGCTCCACATCCACGACGGCGTCCTGCTCGACCAGCAGGGTTCGCCCGCCCACCAGCAGCGCGGCCAGCAGCTGCCACAAGGAGATGTCGAAGCACTGCGGAGCCGTCTGCGCCACCACCCGCCCGGGCCCGATCCCCAGATCGTCGATCTTGGCGTACAGGTGGTTGAGCATGCCGGCGTGCTCGCACATCGCTCCCTTGGGCTCGCCGGTGGAGCCGGAGGTGAAGTAGATGTACGCCAACTGGCCCGGGGAGACCTCCACCCGGAGGTCGTCGTCCGCGTGCTCCTCCGCGTACGCCGTTTCGATCAGCAGCTTCTCGGTCCCCGGCGGCAGCGCGGCCAGCGCCTCGTCCAGGGTGCCGGTGCTGCCCGGCTCGGTCAGCACCAGCCGGCAGCCGGCGCGGGCGAGCGTCGCCTCGATGCGCCCGGCCGGGAAGTGCGGCTCGATCGGCAGATAGGCACCGCCGGCCTTGAACACCGCCAGTACCGCCGCCAGCCAGTCGAGGTTGCGTTCGGTGACCACGGCCACCACGTCCTCCCGGCCCAGACCGCGCTCCAGCAGCGCGCGGGCCAGCCGGTTGGCCCGCGCGTTCAGCTCCCCGTACGTCCACGAGCGCTCGCCGTGCACCGCGGCCACCGCCTCGGGGTGGGCCCGTACCCGCTCCTCGAAGAGCTCGTGCGCCCGCGCGGACGGCAGCTCCCGGTGGGGTCCGGCCAGCCCCTCCAACTGGTAGCGCGTCTCCTCGGGCGACAGCAGGCTCTGCCGGGTGTGCTCGGCGTCCGCGTCGGCGGTCATCAGGCGCAGCGCGGTCAGGTGGTAGCCGCAGACCCGGGCCGCGGCCTCGGCGTCCAGCGCGTCCGTGCGGTACCGCAACCGTGCCGTCAGCAGCCCGTCCCGCTCGCCGAAGGCCATCCGCAGCACCGCCTCGGCGGGCAGGGCGCCGCCCCCGGTGTCCGCCGGGTCGAAGACGGCCTCGAACGACGGTCCCGAGAGTCCCAGCTCCCGGCGCAACTCGTCCACGGGGAAGTCCCGGTGCGCGAGCAGGTCCGCCGCGACACGGTGGGTGTCGAGCACCAGCCGGCGCCAGGACCCCGGCGCGACGGCCGGCCGGCAGGGCAGCGGGCCGACGTCGGGGCCCGTGACACAGCCCGTCACCACGTCCTGCTCGCCGGACAGCGCGGCCAGCACCTTGGCGTGCGCGGCCAGCAGGACCGCGCTGGACGGCACCCCCAGCTCCGCCGCGAGGGCGCGCACCGCCCGCGCCGTCCCGGCCGGCACGGTCTCCTCGTGCTCGGCGTCACCGGCCACCGGCTCGCGTGCCCACCGCGGAACGGCGGTGAAGCCGCCGGCGGTGAGCACCTCGCTCCAGAACTCCCTGTCCGCTGCCACGAGCGCTCCCATTGAATGGCCCTTCCTCACTTCGCCTTCGGCGCGGCGGGGTTTCCGCCCCATTCCGCCTTCGCGGGGACTTCCTCGCCCTTCATGAGGAAGGAATCGGGCGCCAGTACGGCCCCGTCGCCCACCGTCACGCCGTAGTGCACGTGCGCGCCGACCCCGAGGGTGCAGTCGGAGCCGAGCCTGGTGTGGTCCGACTTGAAGGTGCCGTCCTCCTGCGAGTGGCACTGGATCTTGCTGCCCACGTTCAGCGTGCAGTCGTCCCCGATGACGGTGAGCGTCCGCTCCGTGATGTAGCAGCCGTCGTCGAAGACCCTGCGACCGACGCGCACGCCCATCAGGCGCCAGACCAGGCTCTTGAAAGGAGTCCCGTTGAACAGCTCGAGCCACTCGTCCGGCACCTTCCACAGCCGCTCGTGCCACCAGAAGTACGGGTCGTAGATGGAGCACAGGCGGGGGCGCAGGTGGCGGAAGGCGGCGATGGCCCGCTCCACCAGGATGAAGTAGCCGGCCGTGATGGCGACGGTGAGGGCCAGATAGCCGGCGATCACCACGTGGCCCAGCGTGCCGTACAGGTCGACGCAGGCCAGACCGATTCCCGTGAGCACGGCGGCGAGCCCCCAGCGCAGCAGCAGGAAGAGTGCGATGGAGCGGAGGTTGTAACGGTTCTTGGCGGCGAGGTTGCGGCGCAGGGCATCGCCCGTCCTGAGGTGGTCGAAGCGGGTGTCGCGCTCCACCGAGCGGGGGATCTCGAAGCTCGGTGAGCCGAGCAGCCCGACCCCTTCGCGCAGTTCGCCGTCGAGGGGGACCATCACCTTCGTCGCGAGCAGGCAGTTGTCACCCGTTCGGGCTCCTGCCGGATAGGCGATGTTGTTGCCGAGGAAGTTGTGCGCGCCGATCGTCGCCCGGCTCACCTTGAAGGAGGTGCTGGAGTAGTCGGCGTTGATGACGGAGAGTCCGTCGGCCACCATCGTCCCTCTGCCGACGGACACCAGGAACGGCGTCTCGTGCTGCACCTCGGTGCCGAAGTTCGAGCCGGTCTGCTCCACCTGGGACAGGTCGTATCCGAGCCGGCGCAGATAGGGGACGATGTAGGAGCTGTCGCCGAAGAGCCAGGGGAAGAACTTGATGTTCGTCAGGCCGGCCACCGCCCGGTGCATCGCGTACTGGAAGCCGTAGAGCGGGTAGACCCGGTCGGGCTTGACGGCCAGGCTCAGCAGCCGGGGCACCGCGAACATCAGGGCCAGGCCCACGACGACCCCGCCGAAGAACAGCACGGCGGACACGACCAGGGTGTCGGTGAGGAACTCCGGCACCGTGGACAGGGTCGTCCCCGCGTCCAGCCGGCCGCGCAGCGCCGGCACCTCCGCGAACAGAATGTAGACGCCGCCGATGCCGATCGGCAGGTACAGCAGGAACAGCTGGAGCAGGGAGGACACCCCGAAGACGGCCCGTCGCAGCGTGCCGCACCGGGTCGGCTCGACCCTGATGTGGTCGACCGACGTGGGCTGTGCCGGGGAGCCGTGCCGGCGTTCGCCGGCCGGTACGTGCTGGCCCCGGTACAGGGCGGAGGCGTGGCCGAGCTGTGAGCCGTCGCCCATCGAGGTGTCGATGTCGAGCACCGACTTCTCGCCGACGAAGGCGTCCCGGCCGATGTCGATCCTGCCGGTCTGGATGCGCCCGGCGTGCGCCCGGTAGCACATGAAGAACGCGTCCTTGCGGATCACCGTGCCCGCGCCGATGGTGAGCAGGTCGGTGCAGACCGGCACGGAGTGGGAGAGGATCGTGACGTCCTTGCCGATCCGCGCGCCCAGGGCCCGCAGGTACATCACGTACACCGGATTTCCGATGAAGAGGATCATCGGATTCGCGTGCAGGAGCACCTTGACGATCCAGAAGCGGAGATAGGCCGCACCCCACACGGGGAACTCGCCCGGCTTCCAGCGGCCGACGAGAATCCACTTCGCCGCGATCGGGAAGACGCACAGGAGAAGAAAACCGCCGGTCCCGAACAACAGGGACCGGAGATAGATGTCGACGAGGCCCGATGCCGAGCCGACCCACTCGTAGGCCCGGGCGGTGGCCATTCCGGCGACGAACGAATATCCGAGGAAAATGAGCAACTGAGCCGTGCCGCACAGCACGTAGCGAGCCGTGCTCGGTGCCGTCGCGGCCGGTGCCGGCGTCCCGTCCGCGGGTGCCGCCGGGGCCGTCGGCGCGGGTGCGTCGACGGGGGGTGGAGCGAGGTCCGCTAGGGCTTCCGCCAGGCTGCGGACCGTGGGGTTGCGGTAGATGTCCTTCATGGACACCGGCGGCAGATCCGATCTCTTCCGGACCCGCGCGCAGAACTGCGCCATGACCAGGGAGTTGGCGCCCAGGTCGTCGAAGAAATGACTTTCGGGCGGAACGTGTTCGGCGTGCACGACATCCGCCAGGATTCCGGCGAGCTCCCTCTCGGTATCCGCCGTCGCCGGGCGGGCGCGTGCCTGCCCGGCGATCACGGGTTCGTCCGGTCCGGGCATCAAGATGTCGGCAGACTTCTCCACCATGCCAGCTCCCTGAAGGAAAGGTCGAAAACCATCGGCCAACGGTGCCCGGTCTCCGGGACCGTGCGTTTTCGCCTGATCACGAAACCACTGATCAGTCTTGTTCGGTCGTCGCTCGGATGCCACTCGGATTCACTCGCGCCGAGGCAACCGGAGTGTTCGACGCGCCTCTATTCTTCGGTTCTCCGTGCTGACGGCATGAGTAATCTCACCCGTATGGGGGTTCACCCTCCGGAGGAACCCGGCACGCCGCGGGGGCGTATCGGCGACGCGGCCGGCTGGTCCTGGAACGCGCGTTCGGCGCAATGCCGGCTCCATGGGTACGGGGGGACGCGCGGCACCGCGTGGCGGTGGGCCCGCGCCCTCCCGGTCTCCCACGGGGCGTGCGCGGGGTGCCGGGGACGTCGCAGCCGGCCCGGCGGTGTCCCGGGCCGGACCGAGTGGCCTCGGTCCGGCCCGGCGCGCAGACTGGGCAGTGAGGCGGGGCCGTCCGCGGCTGGGCGGTAACGCGAGGCCGTCCTGTTCGTCGAGGGGGCCGATATGGCCGTGGTAATCCCGCCCCTGCTGAGACCCTCACGGCTCAGGCGCCGTGGCGGGCTCTGGGGCGAATGCATGGCAGAGTTCCTGGGGACACTGGTCCTCATCGCCTTCGGATGCGGCTCGGTGGCCATGGCGGTCGCGGCGCTGCCCGGCTCGGGACGCACCGAGGGGCCCACGACGTTCTTCATCGGCGCCGGTGACTGGCTGCTGGTCGGCTGGGGCTGGGCCTTCGCGGTGGCCTTCGGCGTGTACGTCGCCGGAGGGGTCAGCGGGGCGCACATCAACCCGGCGGTGACGCTGGCGTTCGCGGTGCGCCGCAAGTTCCCCTGGGCGAAGGTGATTCCGTACTGGATCTCGCAGGTGGCGGGCGCCTTCGTCGGCGCCGCGCTGGTCTACGCGGTCTATCACGACGCGATCAACACCTTCGACCAGGCGGTGAAGGGACCGAAGACGCACGGGCACACCGTCGCCTCGTTCTCGATCTTCGCCACCTTCCCGGCGCCCTACTTCCACGGCGGTTACTGGGGGCCGCTCGTGGACCAGATCGTCGGCACCGCGTTCCTGGTCATGCTGATCGTGGCGGTCATCGACCTGCGCAACACCGCCGTGAAGGCCAACCTCGGGCCGCTGGTCATCGGCTTCGTGGTGGCCGCCATCGGCATCTCCTACGGAGCGAACGCCGGGTACGCCATCAACCCGGCCCGTGACTTCGGCCCGCGCCTGTTCACGTTCTTCGCCGGGTGGGGAGACCTGGCTCTGCCCGGCAGCCTGGCCGGGTCGTTCAGCCACTACTGGTGGATCCCGATCGTCGGACCGCTCATCGGCGGGGTCGTCGGTGTTCTGGTGTACGACCTGTTCATCGGCGACGTACTGCACATCCGTGCCCAGGACAACAAGCTCCCGGAGCCCGGACGTACCCGTCCGACCGAAGAGAGCGACACGTAGCCGCCCCGTCGCCGGGCGGGTGCGCGCAGGACGCCCGGGGCGGCCTTGTCACCGACGCTCCGTCAGGAGTACGTCCAACGCCACGAGTTGGAGCGGAAGGAGCACGTGATCGGCGTGATGTTCGCGGTGGTGGTCCGGGCTCCGTGGTCGCTGTTGCGGCAGAACTGCCCCGCCTGGTAGCAGTGCCCGCGTTGGAGACGATCGAGCATGTGCCGCTCGCGCTGTTGCCGCCCGCGCTGCCACTGCTGCGGCTGGTGCTGGTTCCGGCGGCGGCCGCCTTGGTGACGGTGACCGTCGGACCGGGCGTCCTGACGGTTTCCGTGGTGGTGACCGTCGCGGTGGGCTCGGGTGTGACGGTCTCGGTCGCCGTGACCGTGGCCGTGGCCGTGACGGTCACGCTGGGCTGCGGCTTCGCGGCGCCGTCTGCGGACTGGCCGCAGCCGAAGGCTCCCATCGCGAGCAGGGCGATGCCCGCGGCCCGCACGACTCCGCGCCGGTGCGACGGCCGCATGCCGGATCTGCCGCGCGGTCGTCGCGGCTGGTGGTGCTGGTTCAAGGTCCCCCCTGGGTCCGATCCGAGGGCCGGCCGCCGTGAGTTTCCCGGCGGCCGGCCGGATCGGCGCGGGCTCAGCCGTGGTAGCGGATGTAGCCGTCGCCGTCGCGGTCGTCGCGGGCCTTGGTGTAGGAGTGGACGTCGGCGCGGGCACCGGAGGGCTTGAGCAGGTAAATGGTGTCCTTGTCGTTGTTCCAGATGAAGTTGCAGTTCTGGCGGTAGACGACGTTCTTGGCGTCGGAGTCCGTGCCCTTGCCCCCGCGCAGCTTCACGTAGTCGCCGGGCTCGAGTTTGTGGTCGGCGCGGAACGTGAACCGGTTGCCGGAGGCGTCCTTGACCACGTAGCCCTTGAGATTGACGGTCGCGGTGCGCGAGTAGTTCTTGATCGTCAGGTACTCGTTCTTGGTGTTGCCGGTACGGCAGTTGTTGGAGTCCCGTCCGGGTGCGTCGTACTGGACGCCCTTGACCTTCAGCGCGGACGAGTATTCGGCGGCCTGCGCCGGTGCGGCGGCGACGACGGCGACCGTCCCGGCGGTGGCGGCCACGGCCAGCGCGGAGCGTATACGCATGAGGTTCCCCCCTCAATGGTGCCAATGGAGCCTCAGGAGCATACACAAGAAGTAAGAATGGGATGGCGGGGAGATGGAGAGAATGTGAAGGTCGCCGTGTCTCCTGGACGCGCGAGCCCAGCCCCGTGTCGCGGGTGACGTGCTCCGCGGCGCTCCGGGCCCGGGCGGCCGGCCCTTTCGCCAGCATCTGCCCGTGTGACCGAACCCACCGGCCTCACGGTCACTGCGATCCGCCAGTCGTGCGACACCGTCCCCGCCGCCTACGCCGAAGAAGTCCCGAAAACAGGCGAGTTGGACGCCCGGAGTTCGATGACCGCGCTGAGCCCGGCCGACGACGTGCTCGGCGGCATCCTCGCCCAGTACTCCACTCCACTCTGGTCGTCACGGCCCGGTTGGTGCAGGAGCCCGCCGGGCGGCTGACGCGGCAGCATGCCTGCCCGCCTGCCCGGAAGGCCTGAGCGCTTCACCCGGTGCGTGACAACCGGCCGTGGTCCCGCACCGGTTGGTCATCCGGTCGTGAGCACCATGCGGAACCGAGCGGTGCCCGCGAGCATCTTCCGGTACGCCTCGCCGGCCTGGCCCAGCGGCACCGTCTCGGTCATCGGACGGATCCCGTGCAGGGCGCTGAACGCCATGGTGTCCTGCACGTCCTGCGCGGTGCCCGACGGGTGGCCGCGGATGATCCGGGCGCCAGTGATCAGCTGGAGCGGGCTGATCCCCAGCGGCGCGGGCGCCGCCCCGATCACCACCAGCTCACCGCGGTGCGACAGCCCGTCGACGGTCGCCGCGATCGCCTCGGAGCTGCCGGCCGTGGCCAGCACGACCTTGGCACCGCCCAGCGATCGCAGCGCGTCGGCGACGGGGGTGTCCGTCGTGCTGTCGACGTAGTGGTGCGCGCCGAGCTGCTTGGCGAAGTCGGCCTTGTCGGCCCCGCGTGCGATCGCCACCGTCTCGAAGCCCATGGCCACCGCGTACTGCACCCCCAGGTGACCCAGGCCTCCGATGCCGAGCACGGCCACCAGGTCACCCGGCTGCGCGGAGCTGCGCCGCAGTCCGTTGAACGTGGTCACGCCCGCGCACGCCATCGGCCCGGCGTCGGCCGCCGCCAGTGCGTCGGGGATCCGGGCCAGGGCGTCGACCGGTGCGATCACCCGCTCGGCGAAGCCGCCGTCGTAGGACCAGCCGGGGACCTTCAGATTCGGGCACACGATGAAGTCGCCCTGCCGGCACGGGGTGCAGTGGTGGCAGCTGCCGCCGAACCAGCCCACCGTCACCCGGTCGCCCACCTGCCAGCCCTGGTCCCGCGTCCCCTCGCCGAGCTGCTCGATCCGCCCGGCGATCTCGTGTCCGGCAACCACCGGGAAAGTGACCCCGGGCATCACGGCGTCCACGAAGAAGCTGTCGCTGTGGCAGACTCCGCACGCCTCCACGGTGATCGCGACCTGGCCACGGCCCGGCTCCGCCGCCTCACGTTCGACGATCTCGAACGGACCGCCGGCGGTGGTCACCTGCGCCACTGTGTAGGTACTCATCTGTCTCTCCCGGAAGCGGGTACGACGGCCCCCGCAACCAGGACATCAGCTCCCTGCCGATCGCGCGCGCCGTACGGGACCGGGCGGCGAACCCGCGAAGGGCCCGGCCGCCGTCAGCCGCCCGGCATGGGGCGCACGGTCAGGATCTGCTGGGCGTGGCCGACCGGGCCGTGCAGGTCGTGCAGGACCGTGCTGGTCAGGCCCACGCCGGTCGGGCCGAAGGACACGGTGGTGTCCAGACCGGTCCAGGGGCCCTCCGGGCGGCGGTGCAGGTGCACGGTCAGGTCGACGTTCGGGAACATCCACGCGGTGGGCGACTGGCGTACGGCGATGCCGTTCGCCGTGTCGACGAGGGAGAGGTAGGAGGCGAGCGGACTGCTGGGTTCGCCGGCGACCAGGGTGAGCGGGGTGGAGACCCAGGCGGTGGTGCGGCCGGGGCTCGGCGGGGCGACCGGACGCACGTCCAGGGACGCGATGTAACCGCCCGGCCAGAACTCGCTCATCGCCCACGGTTCGAGCCGGTCGGGCGGGGTGAGCCGGTCGCCGGCACCCCCGGCGACGGCCGTGGTGTCCTGGGCCGACAGCAGCCAGACGCGGGCCCGGACCACCGGGCGGCCGGCGATGCGCACGACGGCTTCCAGGAGTTCGATGGTGCGGCCGGGGCGGAGGGTCTCCACCTCGATCTCGCACTCGTCCAGGGCCGGGCGGCCCAGGATGTCGTAGCTGATCCGTGCCGGTATGAGCGCGCTGCCCCCACGCGCGGCCAGATGGTCCTCGACCGCGTGGACGACCAGTCCGCCCAGCGGGCTGAAGTGCTGCTCGCGCACGTCCCAGGCGCCACCGGCGTGTGCGGTGGGCTTGAAACGGTGCTCGTCGATGCGCTCGTAGTAGCTGTCGGGAACCGGGGCGCCGGTGTTCAACGGGTGCTTCTCCTCGGGCTGTTCACAGGGAAGCCGAACAGGCACGGGTCTCTCGCGCCGCATCGGCCGGGCAGCCCATCATGACCCAGCCCATACTTGGCACCTACACCCACCTGCCGTCAGGAGGCCCCGTGTTCTTGCGTGACGTCACCCCCGACGACGTGGACGCGTACGTCCGGATGCGCTGCGACCCGGTCATGATGGCCGAGCTCGGCGGGCCCCTGCCGGTCGCCGGCATGGCGGACAAGGTGCGCCGGGACGCCCGGCAGGCGGCGGCCGGCGTCGCCTGGATCAAGATGATCGTCCCTGACCCGGGCACCCCCGAGGAGGTGGCCGGGACGGTGACCATCTGGACCCACGACGGTGGCGACGGCCCGATGTCGGAGATCGGCTGGATGGTGCTGCCGCGGTACCAGGGCCGCGGCCTCGGCGGGCGTGCGGCCCGCGCGCTGCTGGAACGGGCGCGGGACGAGGAGCGCTGGGAAGTGGTGCACGCCTTCCCGGCCACCACCAACGCGGCCTCGAACGGCATCTGCCGCTCGCTCGGCTTCCGGTTCGTCGCCGAACGCGAGGTGGCGTTCGCCGGCCGGCTGCTGCGCACCAACCACTGGGCGATCACCCCGCGCACGGACCTGACGCCGGGATGAGGCGGCACGGGTCAGCCGAGGCTCACCCACCCGTGCTCCTCGGCGGAGCGGGTCATCGCGTCCAGGGCCACCGCGGCGGACACGGCGTCGTCGAGGGTGGCGCCGTGGACCCCGCCCTCCGTGACCGAGCGCAGGAAGTGGTACGCCTCGATGACCTTGAGGTCGTCGTAGCCCATGGCGTTGGCCGCACCCGGCTGGAAGGCCCCGTACTCGCCCTGGCCGGGGCCCACGTAGACCGTGCTGACGGGCTGGTCCTGGTACGCGGTGCCGCGGCTGACGCCGAGTTCGCCCATGCGCCGGAAGTCCCACCAGAGCGCGCCCCTGGTGCCGTGGATCTCGAAGCCGTAGTTGTTCTGCTCGCCCACCGAGACCCGGCACGCCTCCAGGACGCCGCGCGCGCCGGAGGTGAAACGCAGCAGGCAGCTGACGTAGTCGTCGTTCTCGACCGGACCGAGTTCGCCGCCCGCCGCCCTGGTGTGACCCGCGGTGGCGCCGGCCGGCCGGGCCCGTTCGGGCACGAAGACCGCGGTGTCGGCGGCCAGCGACTCGATCTCGCCGAGCAGATGGCGGGCCAGGTCGACCCCGTGCGAGGCCAGGTCGCCCAGTACCCCGC
Organism: Streptomyces sp. NPDC001231; assembly: GCF_042896885.1. Taxonomy (NCBI): domain Bacteria; kingdom Bacillati; phylum Actinomycetota; class Actinomycetes; order Kitasatosporales; family Streptomycetaceae; genus Streptomyces; species Streptomyces sp. NPDC001231. Next base: position 213,176 of record NZ_JBIAXS010000009.1, on the reverse strand, counting down.
TGCCGCCGCGTTCACGCTCGTAGCGCCAGGTCAGGGCACCCTCCGGGTGGGCCGCGTAGTCGCTGAACAGCCGGATGCGGACATGGGTGACCCTGCCGATCTCACCGGCCGCGATCATCTCGCGGGCGGCGGCGACGGCGGGGGCGTTGCGGTAGTTGAAGCCGACCGTTCCCCGCACACCGGTCCTGGCGGCCGCGTCGGCGACCGCGCGGGCGTCGTCGGCGCTCAGACCCACCGGCTTCTCGATCCAGATGTGCTTGCCCGCCTCGGCCATGGCGAGACCGATCTCGCGGTGCAGGAAGTTCGGGGCGGTGATGCTGACCGCCCGCACCCGGGGGTCGGCGGCGATCTCCCGCCAGTCGCGAGTGGCGGAGTCGAAGCCGTACCGCCCGGCCGCCTCCTCGGCCCGGCCGGGCACCTCGTCGGCGACGGCGACCAGGTGCGGCCGTACCGCGAGCCCGGGGAAGTGGTGGGGCACGCGGGCGTACGCCTGGGTGTGCACTCGTCCCATCCAGCCGAATCCGACGACGGCGACTCCGAGCGTAGGCACCATGAAAGCCCCTCGTTTGGACCGATCCAAAACCTGGTGGCTCACGATGAGGCCGCCTCCCGCCAGGTGTCAAGCCATCGTATGAAGCACCCTGCGAGCGCTTCCGGACCGCCTTCCGGCCTCATTGCCCGGACTGCCTTCCGGCCTCTTTACAAGGGGCCTGCCCTCATGGAACGGTCCACAACGTGCGACCGCCCACCATCCGAGACGTCGCCGCGCGCGCCGGTGTGTCCAAGTCCCTGGTCTCGCTGGTGCTGCGCGGCTCCGCCGGCGTGCGCCCCGAGAAGCGGCAGGCGGTGCTCGCCGCCGTCGAGGAACTCGGCTACCGGCCCAACGCCGCCGCCCGCAGCCTCAGCGAGCGCCGCACCCGCACCGTCGGCGTGCTGCTGAACGACATGCGCAACCCCTGGTTCGTGGAACTCCTCGACGGTCTGAACTCCCGCCTGTACGAATCCGGTCTGCACATGCTGCTCGCCGACGGCCACCTCAACCGGCGCCTGGGGGAGGACCTCACCCGCACCTTCACCGAACTGCGCGTCGACGGCCTGGTCGCCGTCGGCACCCTGCGGGATCCGGGGGCGCTGCGCGTCGCGGCCGGCCGGGTGCCCACGGTCGTCGCGGGTGCCCGCGAACCCGAACTGCCGGGGGTGGACGTCGTCGCGGGCGACGACGAGCAGGGCGCCCGGCTGGCCACCGAGCACCTCATCGCCCTCGGCCACCGGCACATCGCCCACATCGCCGGCCGGGGCGCGGTCGGCGACCTGCGCCGCCGCGGCTTCGAGGCCACCATGCGCGCACACGGGCTGGCCGGCACGGCGGTCGTCGAGCAGGGCGACCTCACCGAGGAGGGCGGCTACCGGGCCACCGTACGGCTGCTCAGCCGTACCCGGCGGCCCACCGCCGTGTTCGCGGTCAACGACATGGCCTGCGTCGGCGCGCTGTCCGCCGCCGAGGAGAGCGGCCTCCGGGTCCCGCAGGACCTCTCCCTGGCCGGCTACGACAACACCTACCTGTCGCGCCTGCGTCACGTGTGGCTGACCAGCGTGGACAACGCCAGCCACGACGTGGGCCGACGTGCCGCCCAGCGGTTGCTCGACCGCATCGACGACCCGGACCTGCCTCGCACGGTCGACCTGACCAGCCCGGTCCTGGAGGTGCGCGGCACGACCGCACCGCCCGCCGGGACAGGCTGACGAGCACCCTCCGGGACGCCCAGTGGGACGGGCCGGCATCGGTCGGGTGGTTCCGTGGGGCCTGGCACTGGCGTCGGTCGGGTGGTTCCGTGGGACCCGGGCCGGCGCCGGCCGGGTGGATCCGGCAGCCCGGGTGGCGCGGCGGCCGAGCGGGTTCCACGGGCGGGGCGGACCCGGCGAATCACCCCCGGGCCGCTGGTTACCCGGACACCGGGGTTCGGAAGTGAGCGCCCCGGGGTCCTCCGCGCCTTGCGCGTCGCGGAGGGCCCGCCCCGGCGCCGTCCACCGCGGCCACCGTCCTGAGCCCCCGGCCTGCGGAGACCAACGCCCTCGCCGGTCCGTGCCAGGGGTGAGAACATGGCGTGTGTCGCTAATGGACCTACGGCGCTCACCATCGGGACGGGTACTGGTCGTCATCCCCCTGGTACTGATCGCTGTGGTCGGCGTCGTGGACTCCCTGACCCCGCCGGACGTGCACCTCGGCCCGCTGCTGGTCGCGGCTCCCGCGTTCACCGCCGCGTTCTCCGGGCCCTGGCTCACCGCCCTGATCGGTGCGCTGGCCGCCGGGACCGAACTCCTCATCGGGGGCCTCCAGCGAACGCTGGGCACCCAGAACCTCCAGGCCCAAGTCGCGTCGCTGTTCATCGTCTCGAGTCTGATCGTGGTGTTCTGCCTGTTCCGGGACCGGCGCGAGCACCAGCTGACGCAGAGCCGGGTCGTGGCACAGGCCGTCCAGGACGTGCTCTTCCCACCCCTGCCCGAGCGCAGCGGCCCCCTGCGGATCGCCTGCCTGTACCTCGCCGCCCAGGACGAGGCGACCATGGGCGGGGACCTCTACGCCGCCGCCCGCACCGGACACAGCACCCGGCTGCTCATCGCCGACGTGCGGGGCAAGGGACTGCCCGCGATCAGTCATGCCGCACTGCTGCTCGGCGCCTTCCGCGCGGCGGCACACCGCCGGCCCTCGCTGCCGCGTCTGGCCGTGCACCTGGACGGCGCCATGCGCTGGGAGTTCCGGCAGTGGCAGACCGCGCAGATGCTCGACATCGACGAGTCCTTCGCCACCGCCCTGCTCGTGGACATCCCCGACAGCGAGCCCGTGCTGCACCTCCTCAACTGCGGCCATCCGTCCCCGCTGCTCATCGGCGCGGAAACCGCCGCCCCCCTGACCGCGCAGGTCGTCGCGCCACCGCTGGGCCTGGGTGAACTGTCCGAAGCCTTGGACTACGTGGTCGCCTCGTTCCCCTTCCTGCCCGGCGACACCCTGCTCCTGCACACCGACGGCGTCCTGGAGGCGCGCAACGCGCGGGGCGACTTCTACCCCCTCGTCGACCGGGCCGGCGCCTGGGTCAAAGAACCGCCGGGGCTGGTCCTGCGCCGACTGCACGACGACCTCGTCGCCTACACCCACGGCCACCTGGGCGACGACGCCGCGGCCGTCGCGATCCGCCGCGGCCCTTAGGCCCTGTCGTCCGGTGACACCGTGCGGTGCGTCGTCGGCCATCGGTCGCGGCGATCGGCCGGACAGCTCGTGGAATCTCCGGGCGCCTCGCGATTGCGCCGTGTGCGATCGGGTACGCGTGCAGGACCCGTGCCCGGCCGGTCACCTCCCGGGCGGGCCGCTCGACTGCCGCGACCAGGGAAACCGCCATGCAGACACCAGCGAACGACAACACCCCGACGCCCGCCCAGCAAGCGCTGGACGTGCTTGCCGAGAACGCCGAGGACACGGTGGCGCTGGACACGCTCGCGAGCAGCGACGTGCTGGTCCCCGTGCCCGACGACGCGAGCGAGGAGGACGCCACCAACCCCACGGCGGTGGCCCTGCCCGTCCTCGAACAACCGGGCGGGGAGCCGGTGGTGCCCGTGTTCACCTCCGAACTGGAGATGTCCGACCTGCTGCCCTTCGTCTCCCGCTACCGCCTCGTGCCGCTCGGCGCGCTGGCCTCCCAGTGGCCGGCCGACGACCTGTCGCTGACCATAGACGCCAGCTCGCCGCACGGTCTGACGCTCACCTCGGAGGGGGTGCGCAACCTGCTGGCCCGGCCGCAGGGCTGAGCGGCGCCGCGAGGAACAGCCGGGCCGGTCGGCGGCGGCACCACGGTGGTGGCCGGCTCAGGCGTCCTGGAGGAGGCCGATGAGGTTGCCGTCCGCGTCCTTCGCCGAGGCGATCAGCCGGCCGCCGCCGACGTCCTGCACGTCCTGAAGCACCTCGGCGCCCGCGGCCACCAGCGCCGCCAGCCGGGCCCTGATGTCGTCGACGTGCCAGTACGGCACCGGTCCGGTCATGCCCTTGGCGTGCCCGTTCGGGTCGAGCCCGACGTCCTGCCCGGCGGCCTTGAAACCGACGTAGTAGGGCGCGTCGGCGTACGGCTCGACCTCCAGCAGTGCGCTGAACAGGGCCTTCGCCCGGTCGAGGTCCTTGACGGGGTAGATGATCGTCTGCAGGCCGGCAGTCATGGCCATGGCGTACTCCTAGGTATTCGGCGGTATTCGGCTTCGTGTTCCGCAGCGGGAAGGGCCGACGTGTGCGTCGGTGGTTCCACGCTAGGGCGAGGATGCGCCGTGTGGCTTCTCCGATCCTGACCGGTTGCCGGGAAGCGTCACCCGCCTCGCCGTACACACCCCCGTCGGCGCGTGCGGTGCGGATCCGGCGGGGTTAGCCTGTAGCCCGGCCGCGACGGGTTCGCGGCGCGGCGGTGGGGCCCGCCGTACCTAACCGTGGCAGTGCTGCCGCCAACGGTCCCTACTCGCATCACAGGAGCGCTCCGGCATGTCCGGGCGCGGGCGAGCAGGAGACGTACGAGCATGACAGTCCCGGAAACCGACAGCCTTCGGGCGCGGAGCAGTCCCGCACGGCGGCGTGCCTGGCGGACGCAGGCGCCGGTGGTCGCGGTGGTGGCACTCGGCGGAGCGCTCGGGGCCACCGCCCGGTACGCCGTCTCGCAGTGGCTGCCGACGCCGGCCGGGGGCTTTCCCTGGGCGATCTTCTGGGTCAACGCCTTCGGCTGCGCGGTGATCGGCGTCTTCATGGTGGTCATCACCGACGTGTGGGGCGCCCACCGCCTGGTCCGCCCGTTCTTCGGCACCGGCGTGCTCGGTGGCTTCACCACCTTCTCCACCTACGCCGTCGACATCCAGCGGCTGGTGGACTCCGGCCACGCCCGCATCGGGCTGGCGTACCTCGCCGCGACCCCGTGCGCGGCCCTCGCGGCGGTGTGGCTGGCCATGACGGCGGCCCGCCGCGTTCTGAAGTGGAGGCAGCGATGACCAGGCTCACCGGCAGCGCGCTGCGTGTGACCGTCTTCATCGGAGAGAACGACACCTGGCACCACCGGCCCCTGTACTCCGAGATCGTCCACCGGGCCCACGCGGCGGGCCTCGCCGGCGCCAGCGTCTTCCGCGGTATCGAGGGGTTCGGCGCGACCTCCCTGATCCACACCTCGCGGCTGCTGTCGCTGAGCGAGGACCTGCCGGTGGCGGTGGTGATCGTGGACACCGAGGAGCGGGTGCGGGCGTTCCTGCCGCGGCTGGACGAACTGGTCGCCGAGGGGCTGGTGATACTCGACGACTGCGAGGTCATCCGGTACGTCGGCCGCGCGGCCGGCTCCGGCGACGCGGGCGCGAAGGGCAGGAAGCCGACGTGAACTGGCTGCTGGTGGTCCTCGGGGCCGCGGTCGGGGCGCCCCTGCGCTACCTCACCGACCGCGCGGTGCAGTCCCGGCACGACTCGGTGTTCCCCTGGGGCACCTTCGTGGTGAACGTCACCGGTTGCCTGATCCTCGGCCTGCTGGCCGGCGCGGCGGCCGCGGGCGTCGCCGGACCGCACCTGCAACTGCTCCTGGGCACCGGTCTGTGCGGGGCCCTGACCACGTACTCGACCTTCTCCTACGAGACGCTGCGGCTCACCGAGACCGGTGCGGGCTCCTACGCCCTCGCCAACGTCGTCGCCAGCGTCGCGGCGGGCCTCGGCGCGGCTTTCGCCGGGGTGTGGATCGCCGGAAGCCTCTGACGGTCGCCGCGGATTCCGCCGCCGGTCACCCGGCCGTCACCTCGGCACCGTAAGAGTGTCTACACCACTGTCGACCAACAGCCCCAGAACTGGATCCCATGAGCGCCATCTCCGTCGGTCAGGCCGTCGTTCTCGGAGTCGTCGAGGGGGTGACCGAGTTCCTTCCCGTGTCCTCCACCGGCCATCTGAAGATCACCGAGGGGCTCATGGGGATCCCCGTCGACGACAAGTCGGTCGTCGCGTTCTCCGCCGTCATCCAGGTCGGTGCCATCGCCGCCGTGCTGGTGTACTTCTTCAAGGACATCGTGCGGATCATGTCCGCCTGGTTCCGCGGGCTGGCCAACCGGGAGGAGCGCTACCACCACGACTACAAGTTCGCCTGGTGGGTCATCTTCGCGACCATCCCGATCGTCGTGGTGGGCCTGGCCGCCAAGCCCTTCATCGAAGGGCCGCTCGGCTCCCTGTGGGTGGTCGCCGGCTCGCTGATCGCGGGCAGTGCCGTGATGTGGTGTGCGGACCAGATGGGCCGGCACAAGCGCGGTGAGGACGACACCTCCTTCAAGGACGCGATGCTGGTCGGCAGCTCGCAGATCCTCGCCCTGCTCTTCCCCGGCTTCTCCCGCTCCGGCGCCACCATGTCCACCGCGCTCATCCTGGACCTGGACCGCGTCGCCGCCACCCGCCTGTCCTTCTTCCTCGGCCTCCCGGCCCTGACCGGCGCCGGCATCTACGAGCTCAAGGACGCCCTCGGCGCGAGCGTGGGCGCCGTCCCGCTGGCCGTCGGCACCGTCGTGTCCTTCGTGGTCGCCTACGCCTCCATCGCCTGGCTGCTGAAGTTCGTCGCCAAGCACTCCTTCAACGCGTTCGTCGTCTACCGGATCCTGATCGGCCTGCTGCTGTTCGGCCTGCTCGGCACTGGTGTCCTCAGCAGCTGAGCACCGGGTGGCGGCCGAGGCCCGCCGCCCGGCCCACCGACGCGGCGCGTCGGGACCGGCGGGAGGCAGAATGGCGATCATGACGTCGTCCCCGACCTACCTGCCGGTCCTGGAGCGCATCGCCGAGGAGATCGAGCACACGCCCGGCCGCGGGCGCCCCGCCGACTACATCCCGGCGCTCGCGGCCCGTGACGCCCGCGCCTTCGGTATGGCCGTCGCCGAGCTGGACGGCACGGTGTACGGGGTGGGGGACTGGCGGGAGCCGTTCTCCGCGCAGTCCATCAGCAAGGTGTTCACCCTCGCCCTCGACCTGGCGCGTGAGGGCGACGAACTGTGGGAGCACGTGGGCCGAGAGCCCTCCGGCAACCCCTTCAACTCCCTGGTGCAGCTGGAGTACGAGAACGGCATCCCGCGCAACCCGTTCATCAACGCCGGCGCCCTGGTGGTCACCGACCGGCTCCAGACCCGTACCGGCGACGCGGCGGGCGAGCTGCTGAGCTTCCTGCGCGCCGAGAGCGGCAACCCCGAGCTGGACTTCGACGAGGAGGTCGCCGCGTCCGAGACCGCGCACGGTGACCGCAACGCCGCCCTCGCCCACTTCATGGCGTCCTACGGCAACGTGGACAACCCGGTGCCGGTCCTGCTGGACCAGTACTTCCGCCAGTGCTCGATCGCGGCATCCTGCGCCGACCTGGCGTTGGCCACCACGTTCCTCGCCCGGCACGGCATAAGGGCGGACGGCACCCGGCTGCTCGCCAGCAGCCAGGCCAAGCAGGTCAACGCGGTCATGCTGACCTGCGGGACGTACGACGCGGCCGGCGACTTCGCCTACCGCGTGGGCCTGCCCGGCAAGAGCGGTGTGGGCGGCGGCATCATCGCCGTCGTACCGGGCCGGTGCGCGCTGTGCGTGTGGAGCCCCGGACTGGACGAGCGGGGCAACTCGGTGGCCGGCGTGGCGGCCCTGGACCGCTTCACGACCCTCACCGGCCTGTCGGTGTTCTGAGGGGCGCCTACGGCGACGTCGTGCGGAACGTGCCCGGGTCGTCGGCCGTCAGATGCGCGAGGCCCGCTTGTGCCTGAACCGCAGGCCGAGCAGAAGGACCCCCGCGCCCAGACCGACGGCGCCCGCGATGGTCCCCGTTTCCGGCCAGTCGGACTCGGCCGGCCGGGGCGCCCCCGCGGATGCCACGACGGCCGCTCCCGGCTTCGTCCCGGGCTTCGCTCCGGCCGACGTGTCGTGCGAGACGGGCCGCAGGGCGTCGAGCGAGCCCACCGGATCGACGTGCCCGGCGGCGCCGAATCCCCAGTCCAGCAGCGCGCGCGCCTCCTCGTAGATGGCGTGGCTCACACCCTCCTGCGGGTTCATCACCGTCACCACGAGGGTGCGCCCGCCCCGGTGGGCCGCGGCGACGAGCGTGTTGCCCGCGTTGGTGGTGTAGCCGTTCTTGATGCCGATCAGACCCGGATACGGCGCCACACCGTCGGCACCGGTCAGCAGGCGGTTGGTGTTCGCGATCTGGAACGTGCCGCCGTTGCCGGGGAAGGTGGCGTGCGCGGTGGCGCAGTACCGTGCGAAGTCGGGGTTGCGCAGCCCGGCCCGCCCGAACACGGCCAGGTCGTACGCCGAGGAGTTCTGCCCGGGGGCGTCGTATCCGTCCGGGGAGACGACCGTGGTGTCCAGGGCGCCCAGGGAGCGGGCCTTGGCCTCCATCTGCCGGGCCGTTTGCTCCCAGCCGCCGTTGAGCGCGGCGAGCACGTGCACGGCGTCGTTGCCGGAGTTGAGGAACACCCCGCGCCACAGATCGGCCACCTGGTACGTGTGGCCCTCGACGACCCCCACCAGACTGCTGCCCTCGCCGATGCCCGTCAGCTCCCTGGCGCTGACGGTGTGCCGGATGCCTCCGGGGAAGGACGGCAGCACGGTCAGGGCGAACAGTGTCTTCAGCGTGCTCGCGGGCGGAAGCCTGCGGTGCGCGTCGTGCGCGGCCATCACCTCGCCGGATTCGGCGTCGGCCACCACCCAGGACAGCGCGGAGACGTCCGGAACCGCGGGCGCCCCGCTGCGGAGCCGGACCTGTGTGCCCTCGTCGTCCAGCACGGCCGGCTGCGGCACCGTCGCCTTCGGCTGCACTATCGCGCCCGGAGCCCCGCCGGACGGGCCGACGGCCGCGACCGGAGAGGTCAGCGCCAGGACGGTCGCGGCGCAGAGTGCGCAGCTCGATACCGTGGTGCGCGTAGAAAATCTGATCTTCATATCGCAAACCTAGGGACAAATCGGTGCAGGCGCGGCGCTGCCCAGAGCCGAACGAGGTTCGCGAGCACCCGGATGTCCTAGCGCGTGCCCTGACGGACGCACAGCGGGTGCGGTGATGAGGGAGCGCAGAGCGCTCGGCCGGGCCGGCGGGCCCAGGGTCTTCCGTTTGGATCATGCCGGGCTGATCCAAACGGAAGACCCTAGCCGGTGGGCAGGGTCGGCTGGACGCGGCGCAGGAACGTGGTGTTGTCGGGTGTGTCGCGCAGCCGCTCCAGCAGTGCCTCCAGACCGGCCTTGCCCTCGCGGCCGCGCAGGGCGCGTCGCAGACCGCGAACCGCCGTCAACTCGGTGGGGCTGTACAGGAGTTCCTCACGGCGGGTGCCCGAGGGGTCGATGTCGACGGCTGGGAAGACGCGGCGGGCGGCGAGTTCGCGGCTGAGCCGCAGCTCCATGTTGCCCGTGCCCTTCAGCTCCTCGAAGAAGAAGTCGTCGGCGCGGGATCCGGTCTCCACCAGCGCGGTGGCCAGGATGGTGAGCGAGCCGCCCTCCTCGGCCAGCCGCGCGGCACCGAAGAGCCGCTTGGGCCTCTGGAGCGCGCCCGCGTCGACACCGCCGCTGAGGGTGCGGCCGCCCGCCGCGGCCGCGTTGTTGTGGGCCCGGCACAGTCGGGTGAGCGAGTCGAGGAGGATGACGACGTCCTCGCCGGCCTCGACGAGCCGTTTGGCCCGCTCGACGACGAGTTCGGCGAGCGCGATGTGCTGCCTCGGGGACCGGTCGAAGGTGGAGGCGTACACCTCGCCGCGCACGCGGCGCCGCATGTCGGTGACCTCCTCGGGGCGTTCGTCGAGCAGCACCACCATCAGCCGGCACTCGGGATGGTTGCCTGCGACGGCGGCGGCGATCTGCTGGATCAGCACGGTCTTCCCGGTCTTCGGCGGCGCCACGACGAGCCCGCGCTGCCCCCTGCCGACGGGCGCGATCAGGTCGGCGACGCGGCCGGTGAGCCCGGCGGCGGGGTGTTCGAGGCGCAGGCGCTCGCGCGGGTGCAGCGGAGTGAGGTCGTGGAAGCGGCGCCGGGTCCGGGCCTCGTCCGGCGAGCTGCCGCCCACGCTCGTGATCTCGGTGACGGCATGCTGCTGCCCGAGTACGCCGGCGACGGCGTCGCCCTTGCGCAGGCCGTGGCGGCGGATCAGCGCGGGGGAGAGCCGGGGGTCGGCCGGGGTGGGCAGGAAGTCCTCGCCGCGCAGATGCCCCTTTCCGGTCGCGTCGATGTCCAGGACACCGGTGACGGAGCGGGGGGCCGCGGACGGCTGCCGCGGTGCGGCGGGGCGTTCGAGCGTGATGGTCATCGGTGAAGGTCCTTTCGCGGACGGACGGCACGGGGTGTGCGAGGGGAAGCCGCGACAGGGAGGCGTGGAGCACGGCCTCCGGCGGAAGACACCACCTCGGTTGCGGTGCGCTGCCCGGCAGGGCGAAGAGCGCCGCTCGCGGAGAGGGCGGGAGAACCGCGCCGACCGCGACAGGTACGGCGACACGGCGAACTGATGAAGAACCGCACCGGCGCCCACAGCGGGGCGTACACAAGTGCTGACCGAAGGATACCACCCGGCTCGCGCGCGGTGGCGGTTCCGCCGACGGAAGATCACTGCCGCCGCGCTCCGGCGGCAGTGATCTGTGCCACTCCTGGCCGCCTGCCCGTGACGTTCGCCGACCGCGGCGCGCTGAAAGGACCGGCCACCCCAGTGACGGGTGTGCCTCCCGACTTTCTTCTCTGGGCCGTTTCGGGCCCGTGGGGGTGGATTCGCCGTGAGCCGTCGTACGTCGCATGCGTACCGACCGCTGAGCATGAAGAGACGGGCGTGGCTGACGCTCGGTGCCGTCGTCCTCGGGGGCGGGGGCATCGTGACGTATGCCGTCGCCAGCCCTTCGGGCGACCACGGCGCCGCGGGCCGGGCCAAGCGTCCGGTGAAGGTCTACGACCTCACGCTGAAGGGCGACACGGACGCCAGGCGTGAGCTGCCTCGTACCGACACCCAGGAGTTCTCGCTGCTCGGCGTCACCTGGACGGGTGCCACCAAGCGGCTGCACGGCACGGCGCAGGTGCGCACCCGGAGCACGGCGAGCGGCGAGTGGAGCGCCTGGCGCGACCTCGAACTGGAGGCCGACCCGCTGGAGAAGCCCGGCCGCGGAGTGCGCGGCGCGTCCGAGCCGCTGTGGGTCGGGCCCTCCGACGGTGTTCAGGTGCAGATCGTCCGCAAGAACGGCACCACCGCCGCGATGCCCAAGGGGCTCAAGGTCAACCTGGTCGATCCGGGCGTGGTGACCGACGCCGAGACCAAGGCTCCCACCGGGAGCGAGCCGGCCGCCTTCGTCGCCGGGGCCACTCCCGACCCGACGAGTACCGACACCACGTCGCCGCCCGTCACCCCGACGGCTCCGCCGTCCACCGTCCCCGAGCCGCCGATCGTCTCGCGCGCCGGCTGGGGCGCCGACGAGTCGCTCAGCCCCGACCCGTCGGAGTACAACGCCGACGTGAAGGCCGTGTTCGTCCACCACACGGACGGCGCCGCCTACACGTGCGACCAGTCGGCGTCGATCGTGCGCGGCATCTACGCGTTCCACACGCACGCCGAGCCGAGCGGCAACGGCTGGAACGACATCGGCTACAACTTCCTGGTCGACAAGTGCGGCACCGTCTTCGAGGGCCGCAAGGGCGGTGTCGGCCTGCCGGTCCTCGGCGCCCACACCTACGGCTGGAACCGGGAGTCCACGGGCATCGCGGTGCTCGGCGACTACACCTCCACCAGCGCCTCGAGTGCCGCGCTGGCCTCCGTCGCCCGCGTGGCGGCCTGGAAGCTCGGCCAGTACGGCGCCGACCCCGCGGGTACCGTCCAGCTCACCACGGCCGCCACCCAGAAGAACCTCTCCGGCGCCAGCTTCACCGCGGGCGGCACGTACACCTTCAACCGGATCTCCGGCCACCGCGACGGCTACGCCACCGTGTGCCCCGGCAATTCCCTGTACGCCCAGCTGCCCACCATCCGCTCCTGGGCGGCCGGTCCGGTGCAGGGCCTGAAGGTCGCCTCGGTCACCGGCGCGACCCTGTCGGGCTCGACGTACTACACCAAGGGCGCCGTCACCGTGAAGTGGACGGCGACCACGCCGGGCTCGCTCATCAAGAACTTCCAGCTGCTGGTGGACGGCAAGACGGTCGCCACCACCTCGGGCACCGCCACCTCCGCCACCGCCACCCTGGCCGCGGGCAAGCACACCGTCGCCGTACGGGCCGTGCACCAGTCCGGGAAGACCACGACCACCGCCGCGCTGAACGTCACGGCGGAGACGACCGCCCCGACCTTCACCACCACGCCGAAGCTCGCCCTGCGCAGCGGCACCGTCAACACCACCGCCGTCCCGGTCACCCTCAGCTGGAAGGCGGTGGACGAAACGGCCCTGCGCTCCGTGGAGCTGCTGTCCCCGACCACGGCCACCTTCGGCCCGACCACCACCAGCTCCAGCCGCACCGCCAAGTCCGGCACCGCCTCCACCTGGTCGATGCGCGCCAACGACTACGCCGGCAACTCCCGTACGTCGTCCCCGTCGTACACGCCCGTGATCCTCCAGGAGAGCTCCGCCACCAAGTCCGGCAGCTGGACCACCCGCTCGTCGAGCAGCTACCTCGGCGGCAAGTCGTACTCCAGCGGCTCCAAGAGCGCCAGTCTCACCTGGACCTTCACCGGCCGCTCCGCCGCCTGGGTGGTCTCCCGCGCCTCGACCTCCGGCCAGGCCTACGTCTACGTCGACGGCACCAAGGTCGCCACGGTGGACCTGAAGTCCTCCGCGACGCAGTACCGGCAGGCCATCTGGACCAAGACCTGGTCCAGCAGTGCCAAGCACACCGTCAAGATCGTCGTGGTCGGTACCTCCGGCCGCCCCACCATCACGACGGACGGCCTCGTCTACATCAAGTAGCCGTCCCGCCCCCACCCACCCGGTGCGGGCAACACCCGAGCCCGGCAGCCGCCCACCAGCGGCTGCCGGGCTCGGCGTTTCGGGGATGCCCGGTGCGTCAGGCGTACGACCGCAGCCAGCGGAGCTTGGCCGCCTCCTGGTAGGGGCCGCCGCCCTCGTGGTCGTTGAAGTCGTACACCTCGATCCGCTTGTCCTCGTGCGCCCAGGCGTTGAACGCGGCGAACACCGTGGACGGTGGGCAGGTCTGGTCCTCCAGGGCGGCCGAGAAGAACGCGGGCGCGCGGCCGCGGGCGGCGAAGTGCACGCCGTCGAAGTACGACAGTGTGCGCAGGGCGTCCTCGGTGCGGCCCCGGTGGGTCTTGAGGTAGAGGCCGACCTCCCGGTACGGGTGGCGGTCGGTCAGCGTCGTCCCGCGCGGGTAGTCGCACAGGAACGGCACGTCCGGCGCGATCGCGACCAGGTCCGGCACCAGACCGCCCACCGCGATCGTGATGCCGCCGCCCTGGCTCTCGCCGATCGCCACGGTCCGCCCCGCGTCGGTCAGCGGGTGCGAGCGCGCCGCCTCGATCGCCCGCACCGCGTCGGTGAACACCCGGCGGTAGTAGTAGTTCTCCGGCGCGTCCAGACCGCGGGTCATGAAGCCGGGGTACGCCGGGGCGCCGCCGACCGGGTCGGGGGTGCCGCCCCCGCCGCCCCAGGCGCTGCCCTGCCCGCGCGTGTCCATCACGAAGTGCGCGCGGCCCGTCGACGCCCACAGCAGGTGTTCGTGCGGCAGGCCGCGCCCGCCGCCGTAGCCGACGAACTCCACGACCAGCGGCAGCGGCGTGTCGACCCGCGCGGGCAGCGTCAGCCAGCCCTTGACCGGGTGCCCGCCGAAGCCGGCGAAGGTCACGTCGTACACCTTCACCGTCGTCAGTCCCGCGTCCACCAGGTCGAACCGGGCGTCCAGGTCGTACTCGCGGGCCTCCTGGAGCGTCTTGGACCAGAAGGCGTCGAAGTCCTCGGGCTCGACGGACGAACTGTGGTACTCGCGGAGCTCGTCGGGGGGAAGGTCGAACAGGGCCATCAACAACCGCCTTCGCGAAGAGACTGTGGAGGTCACACCGTACGGCCCCGGTACGGCCCGCCGTCAGTCCAGGCGTTCGATCCCGATGCGGTTTCAGGGGGTGGCCCCCGGACGCGTCAGGTGCCGTCCTCGTCCCGGCCGTGCCAGGCGTTGTAACGGGTCAGATAGCCCGCGAACCGTTCGAGGTCGTCCTCGGGCCAGCCGGCCAGACGCTCGCGGAAGGCCGCACGGCGGCTCTCGGTGACCCGGGCGAGGATCCGCCGGCCGGCGGCCGTCAGGTGGAGCACCTGGACGCGGTGGTCGCCGGGGTCGGTGCGGCGCTCGACGAGGCCGGCACGCTCCAGGGCGGACACCTGCCGGCTGACGGTGGACTTGTCCAGCGCGTAGTGGGCGGCCAGGTCGGTGGCCCGGCAGCCGCCGCTCTCCTCCAGATGCCCGAGCAGCGTGTACGACACCAGCGACAGTTCGGGGTGCATGCGTCCGGCCGAAGCCCGGGCCCGGCGGGCGAAGACCGTCATCTCGCGGTGGATGGTCTCGACGGCCGTCTCCCCGGCGGGCGTCCGCCGCGTGACGGCGCTCTCGTCCGGTTCTGTCGCTGCGGTCACCGAATGCCTCCCCTGCTCTTCCGGTTGCATAGTACAACTGGCCTGGGGGGATGCGGCACCACCGGAGGGGGTGAAGAGGGGGTCGGCGTCCCAGCGTTGGGGTAGGGTGACCTGCGGCCGTGGAGGGTCCCGGTCGCAGGAAACCGAGGAGGTGAGACCCATTACCGCTGTGTCAGGTCGGGTGCTCTCCCCTCGCGACGGCGCGGATCACCGTCGGTAGGTGACCGCGGGAGCGCCCTCTTCGGCTCCCGAAAGGCCCCGGCATTCCATGCCTGTACTCCCTCCCTTCTCCGGCTCGTCCCCTTCGTCCCCCTCTTCCGCTTCCCCGGCTGCCGGTTCCCCGCGTGCCGGGGTGGTCGCCGCGCTGCGTGCCGCCGGCTGCGTGTTCGCCGAGGAGGAGGCGGAACTGATCCTCACCGGCGCGCGCACACCACGGGAACTCGCCGCCCTGGTGGAGCGGCGCGTCGCCGGGTTCCCCCTTGAACAGGTCCTCGGCTGGGCCGGGTTCCGCGGTCTGCGGATCGCCGTGGAACCGGGCGTCTTCGTGCCGCGGCGCCGTACCGAGTTCCTGGTCGACCAGGCGGTGGCCCGGTCCCCGGAGGCGTCCGTCGTCGTGGACCTGTGCTGCGGCTCGGGCGCGGTGGGCGCGGCACTGGCCGCCGCGCTCGGCCCGGTGGAACTGCACGCCGCCGACATCGACCCGGCCGCGGTGCGCTGCGCCCGGCGCAATGTCGTTCCCAGGGGCGGTACGGTCCACGAGGGGGATCTGTTCGACGCGCTCCCCGGCAGTCTGCGGGGCCGTGTCGACATCCTCGCCGCCAACGTGCCCTACGTCCCCACGGGTGAGGTCGGCCTTCTGCCGCCCGAGGCCCGCGACCACGAACCGCTGGTCGCCCTGGACGGCGGCGCCGACGGCCTCGACGTCCTGCGTCGTGTCACCGCCGAGGCCCCCGACTGGCTCGCCCCCGGCGGCTGCCTCCTCGTCGAGACCAGCGAACGCCAGGCCCCGCAAGCCCTGGCCACCTTCACCCGAGCCGGCCTGACCACCCACCTGGCCGTGTCGGAAGACCTCAGCGCGAACGTGGTGACAGGAACCAAGGACTGACCACGCCACGCGGCGGTCGCGTCGCCCGGCCCGGCGGGCCGCCCGACGGTCGCGTCGCCCGGCGGTCGTGTCGGTTGGTGCCTCGTTGCCCGGTCCGATGGGTCGCTGGGTCTGGTGGGCCGCCCGGCCCCGGCGTTGCCCGGTCACGGTGTTGCCAGGTCACTGTGTTGCTGGGTCTGGTGGGTCGCCCGGCCGTAGGGTCTTTCGGTCACCGTGCCAGGCGGCCGTCGCGTCGTCCGACCTCCGCGCCCCCTGGTCCGGTGGGTTGCCCGGCCGTCGTGTCGTCCAGCCTCCGCGCCCCCTGGTCCGGTGGGTTGCCCGGCCGTCGTGTCGTCCAGCCTCCGCGCCCCCTGGTCCGGTGGGTTGCCCGGCCGTCGTGTCGTCCAGCCTCCGCGCCACGCGGCCACAGCGTCGCTCGGCCGTTGCGTTGCTGGGTCTGGTGGGTCGCCCGGCCGTAGGGTCTTTCGGTCACCGTGCCAGGCGGCCGTCGCGTCGTCCGACCTCCGCGCCCCCTGGTCCGGTGGGTTGCCCGGCCGTCGTGTCGTCCGGTCACCGCGTTGCTCGGTCCGGTGGGCCGTCCGGCCGTGGGGGCGCGTCGCCTGGTTGTCGCGCTGCCGCGGGGGCCGGTCTGGTGGGCTGGGCTGTCGCCGGTGGCCTGTCGGGCTTCCGAAGCCATCGGCCGACCGGTTCCGGGTGCCCAGTGCCGTCGCGGCCACGTGCGTTGCCCGCCCGGGGCCGGTGGCGGGGTTGGGGGCTACGGCAGTGCCTGGGCGCGGGCGACGAGCAGGGCCACGTCGTCGTGGTTGTCGGGCTGGTGGAGTGTGCGCAGCAGGAGGTCGCAGAGTTCCTCCAGGGGCCGCGCCGGGCCGCCGAGCAGCGTCAGCAGCATCGCCAGGCGTTCGTCCAGGGACTCCCGGCGCGTCTCGACGAGCCCATCGGTGTAGAACACCAGCTGGTCGCCCGGCTCCAGGTGCACCGTCGTGGTGGAGAACGGGATGCCGCCGACACCCAGCGGAACCCCGGTGGGCAGTTCGAGCAGCTCCGGGGGACGGCCCACCGGGATCCGGGCCGGGGGCAGGTGCCCGGCGTTGGCGATCCGGCACCGCCGCATGCGCGGGTCGTGGACGGCGTAGAGGCAGGTCGCGATGGATTGGTCCAGGCCCTCGGTGATCCGGTCGAGGTGTTCCAGCAGCCGCGCGGGATCGAGGTCGAGCGAGGCCAGCGCCTTCGTAGCGGTGCGCGACCGCCCCATCGTGGCCGCCGCCGTGATGCCGCTGCCCATGACGTCGCCGACGACGAGGGCGGTCCTGTCGCGTTCCAGCGGGATCACGTCGAACCAGTCGCCGCCCACCTCGACGGTGGCGCCCGCCGGCTGGTAGCGGGAGGCGACCTCCAGCCCGCCGGTGACCGACGGGTGCCGGGGCAGCAGGCTGCGCTGGAGGGTGAGGGCGGCGTCGCGGGCGTTCTGGTACCAGCGGGCGTTGTCGATCTGCACGGCCGCGCGGGAGGCCAGCTCACCGGCCAGCAGCACGTCGTCCGCGCTGAACGGCTCCGGATTGCGGGTGCGCTTGAGGTCCAGCGCACCCAGCACCTCGCCCCGCGCGATCAGCGGCACGGCCAGATACGAGTGCACACCCGCGAGACCCAGCAGCACCGCCGCCTCCGGGGACCGGGCGATCCTGGGCAGGTCCTCGTTCCTGACACGCGGGACCAGGACCGGGCGCCCGGTACGCACACACAATGTGACCAGGCGTTCGGGGGCGTAACGGGCGATCTGCCCGGGCGGATCGGCTGCCTCCAGGGCGTCCGCGGCGCGGTCCGCCCGTACGGCCAGGGCCCGGATCACCGCCGGTTCGGCCGGTCCGAGGCTGCTGCGGCGCCCCTCGACCACGGCCTCCAGCAGGTCCACCGCGGCCACGTCGGCCAGCTCGGGCACGGCGACCTCGGCCAGTTCCCGGGCCGTGCGCTCCAGCTCCAGGGTGGTGCCGATGCGGGCCGAGGCGTCGGCGATGAGGGCCAGGCGGCGGCGCGCGGCCTCCGCCTCGACGCCCGCCCGGTACTGCTCGGTGATGTCGACGACCGACACGGCCACGCCCAGCACGGTGCCGGCGGCGTCCTCCAGCCGGTACAGCGAGAACGACCAGGCGTGGTCCTCGTCCGGATCGGCCGGGGTCCGGCCGACCGTGGACAGGTCGACGAGCGGCTGTCCGGTCTCCAGTACCCGGCGCGCCGCGGACTCCAGGGCTTCCGCGTCCAACTCGGGCAGCAGCTCCCGCACAGCGCGGCCCACGTGGTCCTCGGCGGGCAGGCCGTTGATCCGCTCCAGGGCCGGGTTGACGGAGACGTACCGCAGCCGGTTGTCCAGCACGGCCAGGCCGATCGGGGACTGCGCCACGATCCGCTCCGACAGCACCACGTCCCGCTCCAGCCGCCGTACGATCGACTGGTCGGCGGCGAGCCCGAGCGCGTAGGGCTCCCCGCGGTCGTCCAGCAGCCGCATGTTGCGGAACTCCACCAGGCGGGTGCTGCCGTCCTTGTGCCGGACGGGAAACGCGCCCGCCCAGCCCCGGCCGGTCCGCAGCACGTCCGAGAACAGCCCGATCACCAGGTCGAGGTGCTGCTCGTGGACCATGAGCCGGGCCGCGTGCCGCCCCAGCGCCTCCTGCGCCGAGTAGCCGAAGAGCTCCGCGGCCTGCGGGCTCCACAACACGATGCGTCCCTGGGCGTCGAGGACCACCGAGGCGACGCCCAGCACGTCGAGCAGTCCGCTCGGCCGTGCCGGACGGCCCGCCGGCTTCTCGCCCTCGGCCGAGGGAGCCCCGGAAGCAGTCATCCCACGCACCGCCTTCGCCCGTCCGCGCGGCCCGCCGTCCCGGTGCCGGTGCCTCTGCCGTACCGCGCCCGCGCCCGTCGCCGAGGCGGCCCGTCGCTTTCCTCCACCATCCCCCACCGCAAGGGCTCCTTCGCGCCGAATCGGCAGGAAGGGCCGATGCCCGGCAGGCGGGCAGGCGGGCAGGCGGGCAGGCAGCCCGCGGCGGTGGTGTTCTGCCGGGAAAGGGTGCTTTGCTGGTTTTTGCGAGGGGGCGGCCGCATGGAGGAACGGACATTCGTGCGGTACCCCGGCCACGAGAGGAGTGATCGCGATGGTGAGCGAGCCGGTGCACCCCGAATCCGTCTCGGTGGAGCTGAGCGGATGCAGCAAGGAAGACGCCCGGACCGTGTTCGACGTACTGTGTGCCTGCTTCTCCTCCGATCGGTGCGCGGACGACGTGCCCCGCGACTACCACGAGGTGCGCCCGACCGTATGGCTCGGCACGTTCGACGTGGCCGAGGAGCACGGGGCGGACCGCGGGCCCACCCGGCTCGGTGCGTCCGTCACGGCCGACGTGCAGGGCGGCTACTGGGCGATCGACCGTTTCCGCACCACCCTGGACTCCCTGTTCACCGTCCAGGACCTGTGTATGGCCTCCGGTGACCAGGAGCGCGAACTCCACGTCCGTCTGGAAAGCCGCTGACGCAGGCCGCCGAGGAGACCCCGAGGGGTTTATGCAACTAGTTGCATAAACCCCTCGGGGTCCTCTACAACTACGGACATGAGCCGTTACCCCCATCTGCTGCGCCCGCTCGACCTGGGCTTCACCACGCTGCCGAACCGCGTTCTCATGGGCTCGATGCACGTCGGCCTCGAGGAGGCCGACCGTGGATTCGAGCGGATGGCGGAGTTCTACGCCGCCCGGGCCCGCGGCGGAGTGGGACTCATCGTCACCGGCGGCATCGCCCCCAACGAGGAAGGGCGGCCGTACGAGGGCGGCGCGAAGCTCACCACCGAGCAGGAGGCCGAGCGGCACGCGACCGTCACCGCCGCCGTGCACCGCGAGGGCGGCCGGATCGCTCTGCAGATCCTGCACTTCGGCCGCTACGCCTACCACCGCGACCTGGTCGCCCCCAGCCCCCTCAAGGCTCCCATCAGCCCGTTCGTGCCCCGCGAGCTCACCGACGCCGACGTCGAGCGGACCATCGACGACTACACCCGCACCGCCCGCCTCGCCCGCCGGGCCGGCTACGACGGCGTCGAGATCATGGGCTCCGAGGGCTACCTCGTCAACGAGTTCATCGCCGCGCGGACCAACCACCGCACCGACCGCTGGGGCGGCTCCTACGAGAACCGGATGCGCTTCCCGGTGGAGATCGTGCGCCGGGTGCGCGAGGCCGTCGGCGAGGACTTCGTCATCATCTACCGGCTGTCCATGCTGGACCTCGTGCCCGACGGCTCGACCCTGGACGAGGTCGTCACGCTCGCCGGGGCCGTCGAGGCCGCCGGGGCGACCCTCATCAACACCGGCATCGGCTGGCACGAGGCCCGCATCCCCACCATCGCCACCTCCGTACCGCGCGGCGCCTACGCGTTCGCCACCAAGAAGCTGATGGGCCGGGTCTCCGTCCCCCTCGTCACCACCAACCGCATCAACACCCCGGAAGTCGCCGAGCAGTTGCTCGCCGACGGGTACGCCGACATGGTCTCCGTGGCCCGTCCGATGCTCGCCGACCCCGACTTCGTCGCCAAGGCCGCCGCCGGCCGCCCCGAGGCCATCAACACCTGCATCGGCTGCAACCAGGCCTGCCTCGACCACACCTTCAGCGGGCAGATCACCTCCTGTCTGGTCAACCCGCGCGCCTGTCACGAGACCGAGCTGGTGCTGTCCCCGACCCGGCGGCGCAAGCGGGTCGCCGTGGTCGGCGCCGGACCCGCCGGGCTCGCCTGCGCCGTCTCGGCCGCCGAACGCGGCCACCTGGTCACCCTGTTCGACGCGGCGGGCGAAATCGGCGGACAGCTCAACGTGGCCCGCAAGATCCCCGGCAAGCAGGAGTTCGGCGAGACGCTGCGCTACTTCCGCCACCAGCTCGACGCACACGGCGTGGATGTACGGCTGAACACCTGGGTGAGCGCCGGCGACCTGGCGGACTACGACGAGACCGTCGTCGCCACCGGCGTCACCCCGCGCACCCCCGACATCCCCGGCATCGGCCACCCGCGCGTCCTCGGCTACCTCGACGTGCTGCGCGACGGCGCACCCGTCGGCGACCGGGTCGCGATCCTCGGCGCCGGCGGCATCGGCTTCGACGTGGCCGAGTACCTCACCGACGGCGGTGACAAGGCGAGCGAGGACCCGGCGGCGTACTTCCGGCTCTGGGGAGTCGACATGGACCAGCGCGCGCCCGGCGGGCTCACCGTGCCGCAGCGGCCCGCGCCGCCGCGCACGGTGCACCTGCTCCAGCGCAAGACCACCAAGGTCGGCGCCGGACTGGGCAGGACGACCGGCTGGATCCACCGCACCGAACTCAGGCACCGCGGGGTCACGATGGTGCCCGGCGTGCGCTACGACCGGATCGACGACCGGGGCCTGCACATCACGGTCGACGGCACGAGCACGGTCCTGGAGGTCGACACGATCGTGCTGTGCACCGGGCAGGAGCCGCGACGCGACCTGTACGAGGAACTGGCCGCCGCCGGGCGCCGCGTGCACCTGATCGGCGGCGCGGACGAGGCCGTCGAACTCGACGCCAAGCGCGCCGTCAAACAGGGCACGGAACTGGCGGCGGCCCTGTAGAGACAACCGGCGACGGCCCCGCGGGCCCGGGGCGGGTGTGCCTCCTGTTCCTAGGATGATCCCCATGTCACTTCCGCACGCGATCCTCACCGCCCTGCTCGAAAAGCCGTCGTCGGGGCTCGAGCTGACGCGCCGCTTCGACAAGTCGATCGGCTACTTCTGGTCGGCGACGCATCAGCAGATCTATCGCGAGCTGGGAAGACTGGAGGCCGACGGCCTCATCCGCAGCCTGCCGGCGAAGGAGCCGGTCCGCGGGCAGAAGAAGGACTACGAGGTGCTGCCCGCGGGCCGCGCGGAACTGGCCCGCTGGACCGCCGCCTCCCAGGAGCCGAAGCGGCACCGCGACGCCCTGCTGCTGCGGCTGCGCGCAGCGGCCGTGGTGGGCACCGCGGGCCTTCGGGCCGACCTCGGGCGCCATCTGGAGCTGCACGAGCGGCAGTTGGCGGAGTACCGGGAGATCGAGGAGCGCGACTTCCCGCCCGGCAATGACAGCCCCGAGGACCGGTTGCGGCACCTGGTCCTGCGGGCCGGTATCGACCTGGAGACCTTCTGGACGCAGTGGTTCAGGCACGCGCTGGAGGAGTTCACCGAGCTGCCGGGCCAGGACCCGGAGTGAGGGCGGTCGGCCCCGGGGTGCGGTCGGAACCGGTGCGGCTGCGAGGCGCGGTCAGAACCGGGACGGTTTCGAACGGCGGCGCAGCACCCACCCGGTGGCGACCACCGCCGCCCCGACCAGGGTCCCGCCGACCGCGAGCGTGAGGGGACCGTAGTCCTTGACACCCCCGCCCACGCCGCCCAGCACACCCCGGGTCGGCACGACCGTGGGCGCGATGTTCGGCGCGTACGGTGCGACATTCGGGGCGTACGGTATGACATTCGGCGCGTACGTCTGCCGGGGCGGGGGAGCGGCCGTCGCGGTGGCGCGGCCGCCGGTGACGGCGATGGTCTGCGTGCCCGCCATGATGTTGTTCGCGCAGACGACGGCCACGGTGTAGGTGCCCGGGCTCACGCTCTGCCAGGCGGCGGACTGGCCGCCGGTCATCCCGGTGAGCGCCACCTGGCGTCCCTGGGTGAAGTTGGTCTGGCCGGCGGCGAGCAGCGAGGCCGTGCCCCAACGGCCGTTGACCTGGCTGCACACGCTGGTCGTCACGGACACTGTCGAGCCGTTGGCGGAGACGGATATCCCGGTACCGGCGGCGTCGGCTGGGCCGGCGGCGAGACCGAGTGCGAGTACGGCGGCCGTCGCGGTGACGGCTGCGGAGGGGGAGGGTGGCTGAGTGTGGCGCATGGGACTGTCCTCCGGCGGCACGGTCGGCGGACCATCCCATGTGCCGCCGGAGATAGGGGGATCGCCCGTGCTGCCTCGGGGCCAGCCAACGTCCCGCGGAGGCCGCCCGCATGCGGGGCGCGTCCGTACGGGTGGGCACCGCCCGGCCGGTCGGCGCCCGGTCGGGTGGTCCGGGCTGCCCGGTCGTTAGTCCGCGGTCCGGTGCTCGGGGCTGCCGGTCGTCACCGCGTGGACGGGTGTTCGGGGCTGCCGGTCGTCACTGCGCGGTCCGGTGCTCGGGACTGCCCGTTCGTCGCCGCCCGGACGGGTGTTCGGGCTGTTGTTCGTCACCGTCCTGTCGGGTGCTCAGGGCTTCCCGGTCGTCACCGAGCGCTCGGGTGAGAAGCCACCCCAGGTGCCGTCCGGGAGCATCGCCCGGATCCGCACCCGGTGGCCGACCCCGGCCTCGCGCCCCAGGTAGAAGCTGTACGAGGCCTTCT
Organism: Streptomyces sp. NPDC001231; assembly: GCF_042896885.1. Taxonomy (NCBI): domain Bacteria; kingdom Bacillati; phylum Actinomycetota; class Actinomycetes; order Kitasatosporales; family Streptomycetaceae; genus Streptomyces; species Streptomyces sp. NPDC001231. The sequence goes on along the minus strand of NZ_JBIAXS010000009.1, from coordinate 190,108 downwards.
CGCGCGGTGCCGTGCCGCCCCAGACCAGGGAGGTGGCCGGCTGTCCGTCCAGCTGGATCTGGTACTGCGTCACCACACCGTCCGTGCGCGGCGGCACCCAGCTCAGATCGAGGTAGTACGCCCCGTCCGCCCGGTGAGTCGTGGCGCGGAAGGAGGACGGCGCGGTGGCCCGGCCGTCGTCGGAGCCCGGCGCGGTGGTGAGCCGGACGGTGGCGCCGGCGGGGGAGAGGTTGTCGGCCGCGTCGCGGGCCCGCACGGTGAACGCGTACGAGGTGCCCGGCCGCACGCCGGTGACCACCGCGGCGGTCTGGCTGCCGCCGACACTGTGGATCTTCGTTCCGCCCTGGTAGACGTCGTAGGACACCACGCCCCGGTCGTCCGTCGAGCGGGACCAGGACAGTTGGACGGCCCGGCTGCCCACCGCCCGGCCGCGCACGTCGAGCGGGCGGCTGGGAGCCGAGTGGTCGGCCGCGGCGGCGGCCGGTGTCGTCGCCCGCACCGGCCGGCTGCGCGGGCCGAGCCGGCCGTCGGTGCCCCGCGCCCGGACGGTGAAGACATACGTGGTCGACGGGCTGAGCCGGGTGACGTCCACCATGTGCTCCCGGGCTGGTACGGCCTTCACCTTTGTGGTGCCGCGGTACACCTCGTACCCGCCGATGTCCGAGGCCGCGGGCAGCCCGTTCCACATCACGTGCACGCTGGTGGCGCTCCCCGCGGCGGCGGTGACGCCGGTCGGCGCGCCGGGCAGCCGGCCGCCCTCCCCGTCGTCCGCGACGCTCCGGCCGCAGGCGGCGAGCAGCGCCAGCACGCCGCACAGCGCCACGACACGCCCGGGCGCGCGGGAAGGAGGGGAAGCGGGGGAGGGAACACGTCGCACGGGTCTGCCTCCCCGGAAACGGCGGCGTGGACGGCCCGGACGCCGCGCGAACAATGGTCCGGACCAATATAGGCGCGTTGGCGGGAGCGCATCAAGGGGGCCGGGGTTGGTGGGAGTTGCGGGGCGTTACGTATGCTGAAGTTCCTTCCGGGCTGAACCACCCTGCACAGCAGGGGAGTTCATGCTGTGGCGCGGGCAGCTGTCGTCGCTGTCTCCCGCGTCGTCACGGGCGGCCCGGGGGCCGGGTCGGCATGGACTCAGGTCCCCGGCCGTTCGATGGGTGGTGCGGGTCATGCGTCGTCCGGTCCCTTAACGTGGGCACCGCGCGACCGATTTCTTCGCAATTCACCTCCTGTGGGGTGAATACCTGTCAATGTCCCCGAGGAGAGGTGCCCCCCATCGTGCGTGCCCAGTCGCTGACGCTCGTCGCGGCGAGTGCCGCCCTGCTCGCTCCCACGACGCTCCCGACCCCGACCGTGCCGTACGCGTACCGCACCCGGGGGGAGCCCGCGGCGCGGTACGCGTACCGCACCCGGGCTGAGCCCGCGGCGCACGGCGAGGGAGATGTCCAGGCCGCCGACCTGCTGGCCAGGGTGCGTGACTGCACACGGGTCTCCCGCGGCCGCTACCGCCTCGACGCCGGGCGGCCCGCCACCGTCACGGTGTGCGGGCTGCCCGGCGCCGTCTTCTGGAAGGCCGACATGGACATCGACTGCGACGGACGGCCCACCGTCCGCTGCAACCGCAGCACCGACCCGCAGTTCTCCCCGACCGCGGCCTACGAGCAGTCCAACGGCCTCCGCCTGGACGCCGCGCGGCTGCCGTTCGTCGTCTTACCCGCCCCGAGCCGCATCTGGGACCACCGCGCCCACGGCGTGGGCGGGGGATCGGTGGCGGCCGTCGTCTACCGGGACCGCGTGCAGTACGCGGTCGTCGGCGACATCGGGCCGAGCGAGGTCATCGGCGAGGCCTCCTACGCCACCGCCCGGCGCCTCGGCATCCCCGCCGACCCGAACGGCGGCGGGGTCCGCTCCGGCGTGACCTACATCGTCTTCGAGCACTCCCGGATCAGCGCCATCGAGAACCACGCGGCCGCCGTGGCCACGGGCGAGCGGCTGGCACGCCGACTGGTGAACGGCGGGACGGCGACGGCACGGGCGGACGACCCGCGCCTTCCGCCCCGCGCCGCCCCGGACGCTCCTCACACCTTCCGGTAGCCGTACGCCTCCGAGGCCGCCGCCTCCACGGCGTCCAGGTCGGCTCCCGCCGCCGCCGTGACCACCGCGGCGACCGCGCCCTCGACGAACGGGGCGTCCAGCAGCCGTGTGTTCCCGGGCAGTTCGTCACCCTCGGCGAGCAGCGCCTTCACGGTGAGCACCGCGCTGCCGAGGTCGGTCAGTACGGCGACCCCGGCACCCCGGTCCACGGACGCGGCCGCGGCGGAGACCAGTTCCGCACTGGTGCCCATCCCGCCGTCCTCCCGGCCGCCGGCCGCGGCCACCGGCACGCCCGCCGCCCCGCCCGCCAGTCCTCTCGCCAGCTCGACCACCGAGGACGCCACCTCGGCGCTGTGCGACACCAGCACGATCCCGACCACCTTCTCGCCGCTCACGTCACGCCTCCGTCGAGGCCGCGTCGGCCAGTGCCGCGATCAGCAGGGCGGACGAGGTGGCCCCCGGGTCCTGGTGCCCGATGCTGCGCTCACCCAGATAGCTCGCCCGGCCCTTGCGGGCCAGCAGTGGTGTGGTCGCCTCGGCACCCGCCTCGGCGGCGGCGCGGGCCGCCCCGAAACCGTCACCGAGCGCGTCCACCGCCGGGACCAGCGCGTCGATCATGGTCTTGTCGCCCGGTGCGGCCCCGCCCAGCGTCATGACCCCGTCCACCCCGGCCCGCAGCGCCTCGGCGAGCTGCTTCTCGCTCACCTCGGCGGCGTCCCCGAGCGCCTTGCCGGTACGCCGCAGCAGCGTCCCGTACAGCGGCCCCGACGCGCCGCCGACCGTCGAGATCAGCTGCCGCCCGGCGAGGACCAGGATCGCGCCGGGCGTCTGTGGAGCCTCCTTGTCCAGCGCGGCCCGCACGGCCGTGAACCCGCGCTGAAGATTGCTGCCGTGGTCGGCGTCCCCGATCGGCGAGTCGAGGGCGGTGAGCCATTCCGCCTCGCGGGCCACGGACGCGGCGGTCGCCGTCATCCAGCGGCGGAAGAAGTCGGCGTCGAGCACTGGATCTCCCTTGCGTGGTAGGTACGGTCGATGGGCTCGCCGACTCACCGGCCCCAGCGCAGGCCCGGTGTGCTCACCGGCGCGTCCCACAGCCGCAATAGTTCCTCGTCGATCTGGCACAGGGTGACCGAGGCGCCCGCCATGTCCAGGGAAGTGACGTAGTTGCCCACCAGAGTGCGGGCGACGGCCACACCTCGCTCGGCGAGCACCCGGTGCACCTCCGCGTTGAAGCCGTACAGCTCCAGCAGCGGGGTCGCGCCCATACCGTTGACCAGAAGCAGTACGGGGTTGCGCGGGCTCATGTCCTCCAGGATGGCGTGCACCGCGAAGTCGGCGATCTCACCCGAGGTCATCATCGGCCGCCGCTCCCGGCCCGGCTCGCCGTGGATGCCGATGCCGAGTTCCAGCTCGCCGGCCGGCAGGTCGAAGGTGGGGCTGCCCTTGGCCGGGGTGGTGCAGGCGCTCAGCGCGACGCCGAAGCTGCGGGAGTTCTCGTTGACCTGCCGGCCGATCGACTCCACCCGCTCCAGCGGCTGCCCCTCGTCGGCGGCGGCGCCCGCGATCTTCTCCACGAACAGGGTCGCGCCGGTGCCGCGCCGCCCGGCCGTGTACAGGCTGTCGGTCACCGCCACGTCATCGTTGACCAGCACTTTCGCGATCTGGATGCCCTCGTCCTCGGCGAGTTCGGCCGCCATGTCGAAGTTGAGTACGTCGCCGGTGTAGTTCTTCACGATGAACAGCACGCCCGCCCCGCTGTCCACGGCCGCCGCCGCCCGCAGCATCTGGTCCGGCACCGGCGAGGTGAAGACCTCCCCCGGGCAGGCCGCCGAGAGCATGCCGGGCCCGACGAACCCGCCGTGCAGCGGCTCGTGCCCCGACCCGCCGCCGGAGACCAGGGCGACCTTCCCCGCCACGGGCGCGTCCCGCCGCACGATCACCCGGTTCTCCACGTCGACCGTCAGCTCAGGGTGAGCCGCCGCCATACCGCGCAGCGCGTCCGCCACCACGGTCTCGGCGACGTTGATGAGCATCCTCATGGGTACCTCCCAGTGATCTTAGCGAGTCTGGCCCTGACCTGTGACTTTGCTGGTCAGGGCACATAGCGGCGGCTGTTGTTGATCTTGGCGGTCCGTGACGATCTGAAGCGGTGCCCGGCTTTACTGACGGGGCATACGAGAACTCGGGTGGGCGGACATGGGGAAGCCGGAGCGCTCCTACCGGCAGTATCGGCCTTGCGGCAGCCAAGGTCACCTGTGGCGACCAGTCAGGCGAACGAGGGACGGGTGCCTACGGGCTTACCGGCCGTTTCTCAGGGCCGGCCTGCACCTGTGAGCCGGGGCGGGGGGAGTCTGGTCGAGTGGTGAACCTCTGTGCAGCGGAGGGGCTCTTCCCCCAGGTGGCGTCCGAGTCGTGGCCTGTCGCCTGCCGGGGGTGGACTGGTCTGCGAGGTGCCTTTCCTTCCAAGCGTGCGCTGATGGACCGACGCGTAGGTTCTTCGGCGGCACAGACGCCGGCCCGCCCGAAGCCCGCCCCCATCGGACCGGTGACCTCGTGCGCCGGCGGCCTGGCGGACGGCTCGAGTCCCTCGGCCGAGTGGACGACCAGTCATGATCCGCGGCCATCGCGTCGAACCCGGCGAGGTGGAGGCCGCGTTGCGCGCGCATCCAAGGGGTCAGTGTGACCGCCTGGCCCGATCGACGCGGAGGTGTCGAGGACGTCCGCGCGTGGATCGCCGGCCTTGAGTCCTCTGTGATCGATTAGGGTCGCTCAATGCTTGAAGGAAAGTTGGTAAGGCTGCGCGCGCTGCGCTCCGAAGACGCTGAGCACCATCTCCGGTGGCGCAATGACCCGGAGGTGGTGCGCTGGGCCGCAGGTGGTGACCCGTGTTTCGGCCCGGTCACGGCAGAGGCGATCGGGCTCGGCTTCGACACCATGCTGCGACTGAGCCCGAGGGAGTCGGCCGTGTTCACGGTCGAGGATCTGGCGGGCGGGAGGGTGATAGGCATGGCCGACTACCGGGATCTGGACCCGCACGCCGGAGTGGCCACGCTGGGAGTGACCATCGGCGAGCGGGAGTTCTGGGGCTGCGGCCATGGCAGTGACGCGTTGCGGCTGCTCGTGGGCCACCTGTTCGGTGCGTACTGCCTGAGCCGACTGGAGCTGGACACCTGGAGCGGCAACGAGCGCGCCGTGCGCGCCTTCACCAGGTTGGGCTTCCGTGAGGAAGGCCGCCGTCGGTCGGCTGTGTTGGTGGAGGGGGAGCGCTACGACCGCGTGCTCTTCGGGATGCTTCGCGAGGAGTGGGCGAACCCCGCGTGACGCCTTGGATGATCTTCCGGGGGCGTTTGCGGAGGTTCACCTCCGAGGCCGGGTGGCTCCGGCACACCCGGGCTCACCTGCGGCACCTGCCGAGCAGCACGGGGACGTTCGCCTGGACGGGAAGTGGAGAAGCGTGCGAACAGCAGGTGCCCGGCGCCGACCGGACACGACGGGCGGCGGCTTCACCATGAGGTACGCGACCGTGGCAGTCACGGCCGCGCGAGCCGGCGCGAACTGAAGGGCGGACTTGAGCGATCCCACCAGAAGAGCCGAACTGTTCGGCGGCGCCGACAGCGCTCGCCGGTTCACCGGCCCGACGACCGGCGACGAACGGCGGATGCTCATCGATGCCCTGAGCGCCCAGCGCGCCACGCTGCAGTTGAAATGCTCCGGCCTGGGCCCGGAGTTGTCCCTGCGGTCCGTGGAGCCGTCCACGCTCTCGCTGCTCGGCTTGGTCCGACACCTCGCCGATGTGGAACGCCGCTGGCTCCGGCGGGTCCTGGCCGGGCAGGACCCGCCAGCGACCTTCGACGTCAACGATCGCGTTGTGCAGGGCTGCGAGGGGCGAGAAGGGCGGTCTCTCAGGAGGCAACCGGTGCGGCACGCGGGACTTCGGGTTTGTGTCGCGCTACCGTGCCTGTGTGGCCCCGCGGCATCCCCCGTCCGCGGGGCCACACAGGCATGTCCTCCCCGTGGAGGTACACGCTCGTGCCGCTGTCGAGGTAGGCGCCGACGGCGACGGTGGTGTGGCTGTCGTCGGCGTGGGCGTGGATCGGGAGACGCCCGTGCCGGATGTCGTCGTAGATCGTCGTCGACGACCAGCACCGCCGCTTCGTCGTGGAGATGCTCAACGATGCATTCGCGTACGTCGTCTCGGACGGCATCGGCATTCCACACGGCCCGGTAAAACAGGTGCTGCGTGCCGTGCGGGGTTGTCTCCCCGGCCCACTCGACGATCGTCCAGCAGTTCTTACGCGGCAGGTCAGCAAGCAGCCGGAGCACGAACCGCCCGGCCGGCAGGCGGGGTTCGACCCGGGTGAACCGGCCCGCAATCCGGCCCATGGCCACCTCGAACGCCTCCGCCACCGGGCGGGATCCATGCTGTGGCCTGTGGCCACCGTCTCATCGTCAGTCCACACAACTCGCGATGATCAACGGTGGCCGCACCCGTTTCCACTGGTCCTGCCCGAGCAGGCCCCTTCTCGTGAGCGGCGGATCCTGGACGTGCTGCTGACCTACGAGGACGGGCAACGGCAGATCCTGGAGGTCGACGAGAAGCAGCACTTCACCGCGGCCCGTGCCCTGACCCTGGAGCACTATCCGGCAGATGTGGAGCTCGGCTTCGATGCTTCTCAATGGCTGGCCCGCTCACGACTCCTTACCGGTCGCGAACAGGCGGTGGCTTCGGAAAGCCGAAGCCACCGCTGTTCCCCGGTGAGGGAGGCCGCCATCGCCAGCGTGCCTTCAGGGATGCGCTGGCCGATCTGCTGCCGCCCGTGCACGGTTGGCTCCCGACCATCCGGATCAGTGATACGGAGGTCACCGCCATCATCGCCGCACCGGACGCGGTCTCGTCACTCAGGACACTGCTCCATGAACGTGGCGTACCAGCCACGCATCTCGGCTCCGAGTGAACCCGGCGGTCGGCCGTTACCCACCACGGCCGAACGCCGGCGCGCGCATCCGGCCGACGGCCAGGCCCATGTCCGTCCCGCATATGGAAGGTGCGGTCCGGCCTCGTCGCCCTGCCAGTCGCGCAGCGGCAGGGGTGGTGGGTGCCCGCAGGTGGTCGGGCAGAGTCGCCTGGCGGTGTGCGGCCTCTCTGAGGGATTGGCCCCTTCCCCGGCGTGTCAGCCCGTGGGCAGCGGCTGCTCGGTCCAGATGGTCTTGCCGTGTTGGGTGTAGCGGCTTCCCCAGCGTTGCGACAGCTGAGCGATCAGGAACAGTCCGCGGCCGCCTTCGTCGGTCAGCCGGGCCCTGCGCAGCCTTGGCTGGGTCTGGCTCGGGTCGGAGACCTCGCAGATCAGCACCCGGTCCTTGATCAGCCTCAGGCCCACGGGGCCGCCCGCGTACCGGATGGAGTTGGTCACCAGCTCACTGGCGATCAGCTCCGTGGTGAACGCCAGGTCCGGCAGCTGCCAAGCGCTCAGCTGCGCCGTCACCATCTCCCGGGCCCGGCCCACCGCCTCCGGGTCGGCCGGGAGCTCCCAGGTGGCGGTGGACTCCGAGGGCAGGACATGCAGCCGGGCCATCAGCAGCGCCACGTCATGGTCGGGCGCCTCGGGCAGCAGATGCCGGAGCACGGTGCGTCCGGTCTCCGCCGGCGACCGGTCCTCCTCCACGGCGGCGTCCACCTGCTCGCGGAGCTGCCGCAGCCGGCTTTTGGTGCCGTCCTCACCGTGCGTCAGCAGCTTGCCGGTGCAGAAGGCGAGCATCGCCCCCGGTTCCATCGCCAACTCCCGCGGTTCGAAGGGCAGACCGCCCACCCCGAGCGGCGGCCCCGGCCTGACCGCCGCGAAGCCGGCCCCCGGCCGTCCGGGAACGGACAGTACCGGCGGCGGATGGCCCGCACTGGCGATGGTGCACACCGCGGTGACCGGGTCGTACACCGCGTACACACATGTGGAGCCCAGGACGGTGCCCTGCCCGCGGCTCGACCCCGGAACCGCGGCCTCCGCCGCCGATAGCCGGATGACCAGGTCGTCGAGGTGGGTCAGCAGCTCCTCCGGTGGCAGGTCCATGTCGGAGAGGGTCTGCACCGCCGTCCGCAGCCGTCCCATGGCTGCGGCCGCCTCCACGCCGTGCCCCGCCACGTCGCCCACGACGAAGGCGACTCGGCAGGAGGACAGCGGGATCACGTCGAACCAGGTCCCGCCGATCCCCGTCGTGGATCCGGCCGGTACGTAGGAGCCGGCCGTGTCCGCCGCGCTCACCCGGACGACCGCCTGAGGCAGCAGACTGCGCTGCAGAGCCTCCGCAGTGCGGTGCTCGCGGGCATATCGCCGTGCGTTGTCCAGGCTGATGGCGGCCCGGGAGCCGATCTGCGCGCTCAGCTCCGCGTCGCTTTGATCGAAACGGGGCCGGTCATCGCCGCGCCACAACACCACTGCCCCCAGCAGCAGCCCGCGTGCCCGCAATGGCATCAGCAGCAGGGACTTCGCGGCGTCGGGCAGCACCTGGCGGCGTCCCTCGATCTCGTCCGCCAGCGCGACACGCAGCTCGGAGAGGTCCGGCACGGCCAGGGCGGTTCGGCGGTAGACGAACTCCCTCTCCGGTTCCCGGGCCCGTAGCGAGGCCCCGACCGGGAGCAGCTCGGCCGGCCAGACGCCGCTCTTGGCGGCCACCGCGACCCGCCGCAGCGGAGCTCCGAGGGAGTAGTCAGCGGGCTCCTCGCCCACCAGTGCCGCCTCCGCGAGATCCACCGCCGCCAGATCGGCGTACTCGGGCACCAGCACCCCCGCCAGTCCCTCGGCGGTACGGACGATGTCCAGCGAACCCAGCAGCAGCTTCTCCGCCCCGCGAAGGAGAGTCAGTCCGCGCTCCGCCTGCTCCCGGTCCGTGATGTCACTGAAGACGACCGCGACCCCGGTGCCGCGGCCCTCCAGGTCCTCCAAGCGCAGTGCCGACAGGGAGACGACGCGCTCCTGCTCGGGCGCCCTTCGGTGGTGCGTCCGGAACACCTCGTTGGTCACCGGCTTCCCGGTCTCCGCGACCTGGCGCAGACGCTGCCTGACCGCCTCGGCGTCCGCCGCCACAAGCACCTCGTCGAGGGCCACACCGCCCGGCCCGGTCCCGGTACCGGCGACCAGGCCGACGACGTCCGGCGGCTGATTGGTCCGCACGATCCGCAGATCGGCGTCATGCAGCACCAACCCGATCTCGGTCTGCCGGAACAGCGCTCGTAGCAGCGCGTCGTCCTGCTCCCGATCCGCGGCCGTCGTTGCCGGTACCGCCCGTACCAGGCACTGGGCCTCGGAACCGCCATTCAGCGGCAGCACCTCCAACCGGACCGCCACGGCCTGGCCGCCACGGTGGAGCAGCAGTGCAGTGCCGCCGGAGGGGAGCAGCCCCTCGCCGGGCTCGGCGAGCAGATCGGCGAACGGCCTGCCGATCAGCTCCCCGACCCCTACGCCGAGCAACTCCTCGACAGCGGGAGTGCACGCCAGCACCGTCCCGCGGTTGTTCAGCACCATTCCCGCTGCGTCGCTCCTCGGTCGCCCGGCGACGTCGGCTACAGGATTCGCACTCGTCTACCTCACCCCCGAGCACAGTGGCGGCTTGCCTTCCATTCAACCCGTCCACATGTCCCACTGGCATCCCGAAGCAGGCTGTTCCGATGCCGGCCGCCGGGTCGCAGACCGCGTGGACCAGGCGCGAAGGGCCGGGCGGGAAGCGCTCGGAAGAATGTACGGTCCCGGCTCGCGTGGCCGATCTTCTCGCCGGCCGGCAGTCACGGCAAGCACCGTTGCGGTACTGGCTAGGCGTCGAGCGTCATGAAGAGGTTGTTGAGGCCCTCCGCCAGCAACGGGTGCGTGAAGATGGCGTCGGCCATCGCGGTGTGCGGGAGCTTGCCCAGCATGGCGACCTGGATGATCGTCATGATCTCGCCGCCTTCCGCGCCGAGCACGGCGGCGCCGAGGATCTGCTGTGTGCGCGCGTCGATGACGGCCTTCATGAAGCCGCTTGTCTCCCCGGTCTCCAGAGCACGGATGACGGCGTTCATCGGCAGCTTCGCGACGCGGACCTCGCGGTTCTGCTCCCTGGCCTGCCGTTCGGTCATGCCGACGCGGCCGAGCTGCGGATCGATGAACACGGTGTACGGAACGATCCTGTCCCGGGTGCTCGCCTTCTCGGGGCCCAGCAAGTTGGCGTGGAGGATCCGGTAATCGTCGTAGGAAAGGTGGGTGAAGGCCGGGCCGCCCTTGACGTCGCCCATGGCGTAGATGCCGGGGACGGAGGTTTCCAGATACTCATCGACCTCGATGAAGCCGTTGTCGCGCAGCCGGATGCCGGCCGCCGCCGGCGCGAGCGCCTCCGTGTTGGGGACGCGGCCGGTAGCCGACAGCAGGTGGGAGCCCTCGATCTGCTGTTCGCCGTCCGGCGTGCGAACAGTCAGCCGCACTCCGCCGCCGGCCTCCTCGATCCGTTCCGGCGTCGTCGAAGTCAGGACCGTGATCCCGTCATCGCGCAAGATGGCGGCGACCTCGTCGGAGACGTCATCGTCCTCTCTCACCATCAGGCGCGGGCGGGTCTGGACGATCGTGACCTCGCTGCCGAACCTGCGGAACATCTGCCCGAACTCCAGCCCGATGCAGCCGCCGCCGAGGATGATCAGGTGCTCAGGGAGTGCGCCCAGCTCCATGATCGATGTTGAGTCCAGGACAGGGACGTTCTGGGCGCCACTGATCGCCAGCGGCCTGGGTCTGGTGCCCGTGTCGATGACGATCAGCGGTGCGCTGATCCGGTGTGTCCGGCCGTCCCTCATGGCGATCTCGATCGTCTTGGGCTCCGTGAAACGGGCCTCGCCTTCGATGAGGTGGAGCCCGTCCTGCGCCAGGCGGCTCGCGTAGTTCTCCCGCGCGCCCGCGACCATCGCCCGCTTTCGCTCCCGCACGGCGGCGAGGTCGACCGACACCGGACCGGTCCGCACGCCGAACTCCGCGCCGCGTCGTGCCTGGTGGGCGAGGTGCGCGCTGGCGACCATCGTCTTCGTCGGGGTGCACCCGGTGTTCACGCAGACGCCGCCGAGGTGGTCGCGCTCGACAAGCGCCACCTTCTTGCTGCCTTCGCCAGGTCGACGGGGAGGAACCGGCCGCCCTGGCTGGTCCCGATCACAATCACGTCATAGCTTTCGTCTGCCACAGCGGGATCGTAACCCTGTGCTTCCATGCGTGCGCGCAGAGTGTTCGGTGGCTCCCGTGGTTCCGAATTGCGCGGAACGCGGGGACGAGCGTGGGTGGCTATGTGGCCGGTGGGGCCGGCGGGCTGTGATCAGGAGCCGCGAAAAGCTCGGACCGAATGACCCGGTGGGGATCGGGCTTGGCCGGATGCCACCGGGCCACACACGTAAGCCGCCTCACCGGCATGTACGCCGGTGAGGGGGCTGTCGTGAGCGGTCGGAAGAAGCGTCCGGGACCAGGTCGCGATCCACGATCACCGCCACCTTGCCCACGACGCCATGGCCCGCTTTCAGCGACTGCAGTCCCGCACTGATTGCCTCGATGGTCCGGCCGATGTGCGGGACCACAAGTCCCTGCGTCGCCCACTCCATGGCCAGAGCCATCCCGCGTTGGAGAAAGGCGCGCGCCTCGCCGTCGAGCGTGGCGGGTTCGGAGAAGTAGCCCCGGGAGCCGTCGTCCCCAGCTGCCGGGGTCAGGGTCCAGACGTCCTTCCGTTCCGTCTCGCTCGGCAGCCCCCACAGATGGAGCACCGCGCGCCGCCGAGACTCCACCCGCCCGAACCGGCCCGCGAACGTCGCCACGAAGTCATCCGACCCACTTGACGGCCCGCCGGCTACCTGTCTCACCACGGAGTGGTCAACGACGGGGCGATTTACGCGTCACGCAGTGTCGTTGCGGTGCTGGTAATCCAGCCGGACTTGGTGGCGCCGCCATCGGGACCAGTTCGCCGCCCGGTCGCGGCGTGCAGATGGCGCCGGGGGGTCAGCTGCCGGCAGACGACGGATTTCGGCTGGCGTGAGGTCCACGAGGTCGGGTGTGTCGGTCGCCGACCTGGTCAGCGCCCCAACCCCACTGACGAATCGAGGTCAACGCCCATGGCGGTCACACTTGGTCCGGGCCGCGAGCGCCATACCGCTCGATCAACTGGTCGGCGATCGCATCAAGGTCCTGCCCGACGTGGTTGGGCTGCGGGCCGACGTCGAGTGGCGCGTTGCCCTCCCGAAGGATGAGCGCGGCCTGCCAGCCGGCCGCCACAGCGCCGATCGTGTCCCAGACGTGGCATGCGATCAGGCAGATGTCGCCAGGCTCGACGTTGGGAGTGATCTCGGTTCGTGACGCGTGGAGATCTGACGAACGCGCAATGGGCGGTGTTGGAACCGCTGTTCCCGAAGGGGGAAGAAGCCCGGACGGCCACCGACGTGGGCCAGGCGGCAGCTGATCAACGGCATACGGTTCCGGGTTCGCACCGGCATCCCATGGCGGGACCTGCCCGCCGAGTATGGGCCGTGGGGCCGGATATACGACCTGTTCGCCGGTGGCAACGGCACGGCACCTGGCATCGGATCTTCACCGAGCCCCAGGCCCGGGCCGACGCGAAAGGACTGATCACCTGAGACATCAACGTCGACTCCACCGTGTGCCGGGCCCACCAGCACGCCGCCGGGGAGAGGAAAAAGGGGAGCTGCAGAAGGAGCCGCCTGGCGGCGTCACCGTCGAGCCGGACGACCACGGACTCGGGCGCTCGCGCGGCGGCCTGACCACCAAGTTGCACCTGGCTGTCGAACAGGGCCAGAAGCCCATGTCCATCGTGATCACGGCCGGGCAGCGGGGCCATTCCCCGCAGTTCGAGCCGGTCCTGAACAAGATCCGTGTCCCGCGTCTTGGGTCGGGCAGGCCGCGCACCCGGCCCAATCGCGTGCGGGCCGACAAGACATGCGCTTCCCGGAAGAACCGCGCCTACCTGCGGCGGCGGGATCCGCTGCACCATCCCGGACAAGGCCGACCAGGCCCGCAACCGCAAGAAACGCGGTTCGCACGGCGGCCGGCCGCCGAAGTTCGACCCACAGGACTACAAAGCTCGACACGCAGTCGAATGCGGCATCAATCGCCTCAAAAGCCACCGGGCTGTGGCCGCGAGGTATGACAAGCTCGCGGTCCGCTACGAGGCGGCCGTCCTCGTCGCGGCCATCAACGAGTGGCTGTGAATGGCCACGTCACGATGGCGCTGCGTAACAGCGGACGGTCACCGTCTGGTGCGGACTCCACTGCTGCACGACTGTGGCCATCAGCTTCCAGCCCAGCCGCTCATACAGGGCCGCCGCCGCGGTATCGGATGCGACGACGTCGAGCACCGGATGCAGGCCACGACGCCGCGCTTCCTCCACTGCTCGGCCGATCAGCAGCGCACCGATCCGATGTCCCCTCGCCTGCGGGGCAACGAACAACCTGCTGACCACGGCGGTCATACCCCGCGTCGACCCGTTCCGCTCGCTCCACAACGTCGGGGCCAGATCGCCTTCGCCGCCTTGCGACAAACTGACATGCCCAACCAGGCCGCCTTCGAGTTCGGCAACCCAGGAGCCCAGCAGGGGACCGCGTGACAGCCACTCGTCAGGCTGATCCGGCCAGTTCACCGGATAGCCGTCGCGCGCATGGACCTCCGCGAGGACCCGCACGCACTCCTCAACGTCACCATCAGCCCTCTGCCGGATCCAGCGGCTCGGCCTCTCATCAGGCACCCCGGAGCTTTCGATGTTCACTCCGCCATAGAAACACAGGCCACAGAGTCACAACCAGCCACTTTCGATACACGCCCCTTGTCCGGGCGGTCATGTTCGGAGCCGGACGGCGAGGGCTGCTGCGGTTGCGGTACCGACGTGGCCGCGCTTGTCGTAGCGAGCCGTCCGCGTATTCCACGGCAGTACCTCTCGCGGCCTCTCCAGGTCCTGTGAAGTGCGCAGGAGGAGTAGGGCGCTGCCCCGGTCGAGGTGGAACCCGATCCGCTTCCCTCCCTGGGCGATCTCGGCGTTCCCGCAGCCCCACTCGGCATGGTCCTTCAGGCGGTGGCCGCTGAGGTCGCCAAGGGACAACTTGACGGTCCGATAACGATCTATCGAAAGCCGGTGCCTGCACAGCGCGAAGCAAACATACGATCCGTCGCATGAACAGAGCTGTGAAGATCGGCATTGCCGGTACCTGCACGGCGCTGCTCGTCACCGGGGGAATCGGCGCGTACAACATCGTGCACGGGCTGACCTCCGGAGCTGCGGGCGGCGGTCGGGCCGAGGCCGGGCACTCCGTCGACGCAGCGGCCGTATCAAGCTCACCGCCGTCGGACGCCAAGGCCGTGAAGCTGACCCGGGCGTTCCTGGACAGCTGGTCCAAGCAGCACCTCGACGGCGCGGCGAGCGACACCGACGCGCCGGACGCGGCCGCGCGGGCGTTGCGGGAGTACACCGACGGGCTGGACCTGAAAAAGCTGACCTTCGGTCAGGTCACCGCGGTGGGTCGGTCGATGGTGACGCCAGGCGCCACCAAGGTCACCTTCCTCGTCACGGCCCAGGTGGCGGGCGGAACCTGGATCTACCCGAGCGCAGTGGCGGTGGTGCAGAGCACGGGCGGCCAGATGGCCGTGCACTGGAACAACTCGGTGCTCTACCCCGGACTGGGCGAGGACCAGTCGTTGACCGCAGGCGCGCTTCCCGCCGACGCGAGCACCGCCAGGGTCGTCGCCAGCGATGGGAAGACGGACCTGGTCACGTTCCCCTCGCTACGGGACATTACGGAGACCATCCGCAAGAACGCCACGCCCACCGGTGGCAGCACCGGCACTGGTGTGGCCGTGGTCGACGCCGGTGGAGCAGGCGTCGAGACGCTGCAGGTCTTCTCCAAGGGGAAGGCCCCGGTGATCGAGACGACCATCGACGCGCGCCTCCAGGCCGTGGCCGAGGGTGCCGTGAAGGACGAACACCTGGGTGAGAAGGCGGCCGGCGCGGTGGCGCTCGACTGGAGGAACGGCCACATCCTCGCGATCGCCCACACGGGCGCGGACGGTGACATCGCCATCAACGGCATCAAGTCGCCGGGCTCCACCATGAAGATCATCACCTCTGCCGCCCTGTTCGACCAGGCGGGCCTCACTCCGAGCAGTCCTGCCCCGTGCACGGAGTCTCTGATCGCCAACAGCCAGTCGTTCCACAACGACTCGGGCGTGAGGGCCGACGCCGACGCCACGATCGCCCAGGCGTTCACCGTGTCGTGCAACACCTCCTTCATCAAGGACGGCTTCCGCTACCTGGTGCACGACGGGGACGCCTCCGCTCTGCACGACGAGGCTGTGAACGTGTTCGGCATGGGCAGTTGGTCGATCGGCGGCGGGGTCGCCACCACCGACCCGAGCATTCCGCCGGACGTTGAGCGCGGCGACCAGGCAGCCCAGTTCATCGGCCAGGGCAAGGTCGCGGCCACGCCACTCTTCATGGCGTCCGTGGCGGCCACTGTGCGCAACGCCGGCTTCAAGCAGCCGATCATCCTGCCGGGCCAGTACCAGGACACCGCGCCGCGGCCCATCTCCGCCCGTACAGCCGGATACCTGCAATCCATGATGCGCAGCGTGGCCACCAGCGGTACCGCGGCACCGCGCCTGGGCGGGCTGGCGGGCGTCGGCGCCAAGACGGGCACCGCTGAGGAAGGCGACAGCACCAACGGCTGGCTGACCGCGTACAACTCCCGTATCGCCGCTGCCGCGCTGGTCGAAGGCGGCCGCTCCGGCGTCGACTCCGCCGGCTACGTCGTCCGTCCACTGCTGACCGCGAACTGACTCATCCTCAGCAGGTGGTTCCCCTCGGCGCCGCGTCCGCCTTCGGTGAGGAACGGATGCGCTCCTGCTGGGACAGCGGTGAGCGGGTACCGCCTCCTGCCGGGTTCGCGCCGACAGGGGGATCACCTCACCTTCGCCCGACACATCCTCAACGACCCGTGCCGACAGCCGCGAAAGTCCAGCGGGGCTGTCAGCTGTCGGGAAGAAGCGCCGGCCCACGCGCGCAGTGCGGTCCCGGCCTTTGAACGGCACGCCGTCGCCGGCCAGTTCGGCATATGGCCCGGAACGCGACCGAGTACGGTGATCAAAAGGCGGCGGCGCTTCACCTCCCGGACGACGGAGTCTGCTATGACGACGGACCATTCGCAGCCTCATCGCATCGACTCCAGCCGGGCTCACCCCGCGCGGGTCTACGACTGGCTGCTGGGCGGTAAGGACAACTACCCTGTGGACGAGGCGGTCGGCGAGACGCTGCCGCCCGAAGCGCGGGACGCGGCACGGCAGAACCGCGCGTTCATGCACCGGGCGGCGGCCTACCTCGCCGCCCAGGGTGTCGACCAGTTCCTGGACATCGGCACCGGCATCCCGACCGAGCCGAACCTTCACCAGGTCGTGCAACGGACTGTGCCCACCGCCCGGGTCGTCTACGCCGACAACGACCCGATCGTGCTGCGGCACGCGGAGGCCCTGCTGGCCAGCTGTCCCGAGGGGGCCACGGACTACATCCAGGCCGATGTGCGCGAGCCGGACGAGATAGTGCGGCACGCCCGACAAGTGCTGGACTTCGACCGGCCGATCGCCCTGTCGCTGATCGCCCTGATGCACTTCATCGGCGACGACCAGAACGCCCACGGCATCGTCAAGGGCCTGGTCGACGTCCTCCCGTCCGGCAGCCACCTGGTCCTCTCGCACGCCGCGATCGACCTCTTCCCCGAGCTGGCGGAGCAAGTGATCGCCCAGTACGCCAAGGGCGGCATCCGCCTCAGCTTCCGCACCCGGGAGGAGGTGGCCCGCTTCTTCGACGGACTGGAGCTGGTGCCGCCCGGCCTGGTCACCGCCACCGAGTGGTACGGCGCCGACCAGGAACTGCCCTCACCGGAGGAGAGTGGCATCTACGCGGGCGTGGCCCGCATTCCCTGACCAGACATCGGGCGGGGGCCCGTGCGGCCCGGCAGCGGACCGTGTCCGTGTCCCCGTACGGAAGGCCCGGCGGAGCGCTCCGTCCTGCCGCCGCGGGTCGAGGGGATCGGCGTGGAGGCGCTCGCGCCGGAGTACCAGCAGATCTTGTCGGTCGCCGCGCCGGAAGCTGCTCACCGAATACGAGTGCAGCACACGTTGGGAGCATCGAGGGCTGCTGCCACCCGTGGCTCCGCTGTTTCCACCGTGTTGTGGAACAGCCGGCCGGTCGGGACGCCCGTCCACCCGTCCATCCTGCGGGCCAGTCGCTCTGCGGCCGGCTACGGCACACCCGCCGAGGTCGACGACCGTGTCGGCGGTGCGGATGCCCCAGCGATCACACGCCATGTCCGACGCGGACCCAACCTGGTTCACACGCAGAGAACTTCGGTGTCCTGCGCCACGATTTCCTCGACGAACGACTCAGGGGAGTCCTTGTCCGTCACCAGGATCGACACCGCGTCCAGTGCGCACACCCGGGCGAATGCCCGGCGGCCCAGCTTCGAGGAGTCGGCCACCACGATCACGGTGCGTCCGCGTTCGACGAGCGAGCGGTTGGCGCCGGCCTCCGACTCGTCGTGCGTGGCTGCGCCGAAGTGGGGGTGGACCGCGTCTCGCCACCACAGTCGACGACAGCCAGATGGCCTCCGTCGCCAACCCCGCCGCCATCCCAGCCATCCAGAAGGATGCCTGGCACTGAACGGCCGGTGCCTCCGACCCCGAGCCCAACATGCGCTGGGCCCTGAACTACGACGACGGCTGCACCAACTACCGCAAGCTCACCGCCGGATGCGTCCGCTGCGTACGTTGAACACGGCGGTGTCCGGTTCTCGCCAGTCCGCGGTAAATGCCTGGACTGGGAAACTCTGCAGACGGGAGACTTCCGACTTCCGAACCTCCGGGAGTGTGATGGGGACAACAGATACGCGAGGGCCGACGCCGGGCAGGAGCGCGGTCGTTCTGGCACTACGCCGCTACGGCCGGGAACTGCTGCGACTACGACTGCTGGCCCTGCCCGCGCTGCTGTTGCCGGCCGTGGGCAACATCGGCATCCGCTACGTCGCCCCCCTGCTGATCGCCAAACTGGCAGGACAGGCCGCCCACGACGGCGGCCTCACCCTCAGCTCGGCGCTGCCGTACGTGCTGGGCTTCGGCGTGACGCTGCTGCTCGCCGAGGCCGTGTGGCGGATCGGGCAGCACTGCCTGAACCGCGTGGACGCCCTCGGCATGGAACACCTGTACGTGAGCGGCATGGACGAACTCCTCGCCAAGGACGCGGCGTTCTTCCACGACAACTTCGCCGGCTCCCTGACCAAACGGGTGCTCAGCTTCGGCAAGCGCTTCGAGGACTTCGTCGACACGGTGACGTACCGGATCGTGGGCAGTCTCGTCCCCCTGGTGTTCGGTGCCGTGGTGCTGTGGAGCTACGAACCGATGCTCGTCGTCGGCCTTCTTGTGATGATCGCGCTGACCGTGGTGGCCGCGACGCCTCTGGTCCGTCGCCGGCAGAGGCTCGTCAACGACCGTGAGGCGGCGATCGCCCGGGTCTCCGGCGACGTCGCCGACAGCCTCATGAACATGGAGACCATCCGGGCGTTCGCGGCCGAGCGGCGGGAGGCCGACGAACACCGCAGCCGTGTCGCGGACTCCCGACGCCTGACGCTGAGGTCGTGGGACTACGGCAATCTGCGCGTCGACACCCTGGTCGCCCCCATGTCCGTGCTGACCAACGTGCTGGGTCTGCTGGTCGCCATCGCCTTCGGTGGCTCGGGCCAGGGAGTCGAGGAGATCGTCGTCGCTTTCACCTACTACTCCAACGCCACACAGATCATGTTCGAGTTCAACCAGATCTACCGGCGTCTGGAAAGCTCGATGACCGAGGCCGCGCAGTTCACGGAACTGCTGCTGGATCCGCCCACCGTGCTCGACCCGACGAAACCCGAACCGCTCGCACCGCGGGACACCGGCATCCGCTTCGAGGCGGTGACCTTCGCCCACACGGGTGCGAAGCCGATTTTCCAGGGTCTCGACCTGGACGTGCCGGCAGGCGCACGGATCGGCCTGGTCGGCAGGTCCGGCGGCGGCAAGACCACGCTCACCCGGCTCCTGCTGCGGATGTCGGACATTGACGACGGACGCATCCTGATCGGTGGTCAGGACATCAGCCGGCTGCGCCAGACCGACCTGCGCTCACTGATTGCCTACGTCCCGCAGGAACCCGCCATGTTCCACCGCAGCCTGCGGGACAACATCGCCTTCGCCCGGCCCGGCGCCACCGACGAGGAGATCCACGCGGCGGCCATGGCCGCGCACGTCACGGAGTTCGCCGACCAGCTCCCCGACGGTTTCGCCACTCTGGTGGGGGAGCGGGGAGTCAAACTCTCGGGCGGCCAGCGCCAGCGCGTCGCCCTCGCCAGGGCCATCCTGCGCGACGCCCCGATCCTGCTGCTCGACGAGGCGACCAGCGCGCTGGACTCGGAGAGCGAGCTCCTCGTTCAGGACGCGCTGTGGCGGTTGATGGACGGACGTACGGCCCTCGTGGTCGCCCACCGCCTGAGCACCGTCGCCGGCATGGACCGCCTCGTCGTCCTCGACCGCGGAAGCGTCGTCGAGCAGGGTACCCACGAGGAACTGCTCACGGCGGACGGTGCCTACGCCAAGCTGTGGCAGCACCAGTCGGGCGGCTTCCTCGGCGAAAGCACCGAGTCGGCCCCCGGACGCCCGGTCCCGGAAGCCGGTCCCAGCGGGTTGCCCGGACCGGCCGACCCGGCGCCGGACGGTGGCCGCAGGACGTCGTCGCACGCTCGTACGAGCACCGGGTCCACATGACCGAGTCGGTTTCCGGACATCCTTGGCCGCCGCCGGCGGGTGGTGGTGCTGCGCAGCACTCCTGCCGGGTCAAGGAGATCATCGACGTCGACCTGCCCGGGTGGCGCGACCAGATCGCCACCGTGCCCGAGCCCTGCTTCGCCGAACTGCGCGCCACCGTCTTCTCGATGATCAAGGAATCGGTATGACGAGCCGGCCACCGGTCCGCGACGCGCTCGTCCTGGTCGCCGACCGGATGCGAGCCGACCACACCGGCCTTCGGCGGTGGGCCTGCCGGCCTGACCCCGCACCTGGACGTCCTCGCCGTCGCTGTTCGTCTCCTACCCGGACCCGCACCACCCGTTCACCCCGCCCGCGCCCTACCGGGGGAGGTACCGGGACCGCCCCGAGGACGTGGCTCTGCCCGCCACCTTCGGCGACCCGCACGAGCGCTCGCCCGAGCACGTCCACCGCGTGATCGCTGAGCGCGGCCGCCCGAAGGAGGACCCCACGCCGGCCTGGACGCCCACCGAGGAGCAGTTCCGCCACGCGCTTGCGCACGAACTGTCCCGGTGATGCGGGGCTTCACCGCAGACGCGTTGGACACCCGGTGGTGCGGCGAGAGGTCCTCGCGGGCCTTCCCAGCGGCCGGCCTCCACACGTCGTGTGTTGTGGTTCGTGTCGCAGGGGACCTACGGTGAAACTGCGTGGAGAGGACCCCGGACCAGTCGAGCGGCGGCGCGGCCGGGGGCACGTTCATGCGAGGAAGTGATCCCAGTGCCCATCGCGTGGGATGACATCGGCGGGCTTGTCGATGCCCATGAACGTTTCCTGTCCGGTGCGCTGGTCGAAGCGGACGTACGTGGCTCGGTGCTCGACTCCTGGAAGCGGTGCCGGTTCGCGGGCTTCGAGCCGGACCGGATGGTGTTCCCCCGCTCGTTCGGTCTGGGGCTGGACGATCGGTTCCTGAGCGCTGCCGAGCCGGTGCTGGCGGATCTGTCCGCGTCGCTCGCCGATATGGGCGTGACGGTCGTGCTCTGCGACGAGCACGGTCGGATGGTTCAGCGGCGCGGGGGCGGCCGGAAGCTCCTCCAGTGCCTCGACAAAGTGCGGTTCGCCCCCGGATGCGACGCCTCCGAAGGGGCCTCGGGCACCAACGGCGTGGGCACGGCGCTGGCCGGACGCCGCCCGATCTATGTCGTGGGCCGCGAGCACTTCGCCGACTTCCTGTTGCCGTTCGCCTGCGCGGGCGCGCCCGTCCGCAACCCGCTCAGCGGACGCATCGAAGGCATCGTCGACCTCACCTGCCTGCGCGAACACAGCGACCCCGCCATGCTGCGACTGGCCCGCGATGCCGTTCACGACATCGAGACGCGGCTCCTGGAGCAGGCCACGGAACGGGAACGGGTCCTGCTCGCCGCCTACCGACGGGCACGCCACGGCGCGCCCCGATGGTCCTGGCCCGAGCGCACGCCGTCGGGCCAGGAGACCGGATACGAGAGGGCGGAACTCGGCCGGATCGACCTGGCCCTGTTGCGTGAGAAGGCCGAGGCACTCATCGCCTCCTCGCACCGCACGCTGGACGAGGTGATCCTCTCCGGCGGGCGGGTCGCCACGCTACGGCGTCGCCCGGTCACCGGAGCGGCGGGCGAGACCGGCGTGGTCGTCGAGGCCCGCATACTCGGTGGCCCGAGCCCGATCGCCGTCGGACCCGGCGCTTCGGCGGAGCCCTACCGGGCGTCCTCGGCGGCCACCGGCACCGTCCCGCCCGCGAACCCTCCTGCCGCGCCGAAGCCGGACGGAACACCCCCGGCCGCCCTGCTCACGGCAGTGACCGCGCCCCCTCCGGCATCCGCAGCCGACGAGCCGCCCACGCGGGTCCGGAACGGAACGGACGATCACGACGACGGAGGAGGGGAAGGCTGGCCGCTGCTCGTCGGTGAGACCGGCGTCGGCCGGCTGGCGGTGCAGGCCCGCCGGCGTCTGGAGCTGCTGCGCGAGGCCGGCCTGCGCATCGGCAGCACGCTGGACGTCACCCGGACCGCGGAGGAGCTGGCGGCAGTGACCGTCCCCCGGTTCGCCGACTTCACCGCCGTCGACCTGCCCGGTGCCGTGCTGTGCGGCGAGGAGCCCGAGCCGTTCCGCGTGGGCACGGCGTTGCGCCGGGTGGCATTGAGGGCCGTGGACGAGGACTCTCCCCTGTACGGTGTCGGCGAAGAGATGCGGTTCGCGCCGTCGACGCCACAGGCCTGCAGTCTGGACAGTCGGCAGCCCCTGCTCGAACCCGTCCTGGCCGAGGCCGGCGGCTGGTTCGCCCAGGATCCGCCGCGGGGTGATCGGATCCTCGCGGCGGGCATCCACTCCCTGATCACGGTGCCGCTGCAGGCCCGCGGCGCCACCCTCGGCGTGGTGAGCTTCTACCGCTCCCGCAAACCGGTCCCCTTCGAGGACGACGATCTGTCCCTGGCCCAGGAACTGGCCGCCCGTGCGGCGATCTGCATCGACAACGCCCGCCGCTACACGCGCGAGCACAACACGGCTCTCGCCCTGCAGCGCAGCCTGCTGCCCCGGGGCCGGCCCGAGCAGAGCGCCGTCGAGGTCGCCTACCGCTACCTGCCCGCGCAGGCCGGAGTGGGCGGCGACTGGTTCGACGTCATCCCGCTGTCTGGTGCCCGGGTGGCGCTGGTGGTGGGTGACGTGGTCGGTCACGGACTGCACGCCGCCGCCACCATGGGCCGGCTGCGCACCGCCGTGCACAACTTCTGCTCCCTGGACCTGCTGGCCGACGACCTCCTCACCCACCTGGACGACCTGGTGGGCAGGCTCGACCGGGGCGAGGGCTGGGCGGTGGAGCCCACACACCCGGACTCCGGGATCATCGGCGCCACGTGCCTGCTTGCCGTGTACGACCCGGTGTCCCGGCGGTGCACCTTCACCCACGCCGGACACCCCCAGCCCGCGGTGGTCGCCCCCGACGGCACGGTGGACTTCGTCGACCTGCCGCCGACGCCGCCGCTCGGGCTCGGCGGGGTGCCTTTCGAGACCGTCGAGCTGGAGCTGGCCGAGGGCAGCCAACTGGTGCTGTACACCAACGGCTTGATCGAGGATCGGTCCCGGGACGTCGACGTCGGCCTGGACACGCTGCGCACCGTGCTCGCCTGCGTCGGCCGCGGCCCGGAGGACACCTGCGAGGCGGTCCTCGACGCACTGCTCCCGGCCCGGCCGGGCGACGACGTCGCCATGCTCGTCGCCCGTACCCGTGCGCTCGGCGCGGAACAGGTCGCCCAGTGGGACCTGCCCAGCGACCCGACGGTCGTCTCCCGCTCCCGCGCGGCGGTCACCGCGCAGCTCGCCGAATGGGAGCTGGACGACCTGGCCTTCACCACCGAACTCGTCGCCAGCGAATTGGTCACCAACGCCATCCGATATGCCACCGGCCCGGTCCGGCTACGGCTGCTCCGCGACCGCGCACTCGTCTGCGAGGTCTCCGACGGCAGCAGCACCTCACCCAGGCTGCGCCGCGCCAGGAGCGAGGACGAGGGCGGGCGCGGGCTCTTCCTCGTCGCCCAGCTCACCGAACGGTGGGGCACCCGCTACACCACCGACGGAAAGGTCATCTGGGCGGAACAGCCCCTGTCGTGACGGCCGCCAGGGCCATGGAGCCGATCGGTGCCGCGCTGCCACATGGTCGTCATGTACCCGGGGGGTGCTGAGTACTTGCGCTGTGGTCGGTGATGGAGCGAGTCGGAACGCTTGAGCGATGGCTGCTGCGGCCAGGACGGCTCGGCGTAAGAGTGCCGCGTTCGACGAAGTGCTCAACACCGCAGTCGAGAAGGGGTACTTCGCGGAGAACCCTCTCAACGGGCTCAGATGGAATGCTCCGGCAGTCAATGACGAGGTCGACCCGGCTTCCGTTCCCAACGCACAGGGCGGGACGCCTCCGGGACCTCGGAGTGAGCCCTGCCTCGCTTCACCGCCGACCACCACCTCCTCACCGTCACCGCTTTCGTCGACGACCTGCGCACCGGGCACTTCCGCGCCGGCCTGCGCGAAGCGCGCGGGTTCGTGGATTCCAGGACAGGGATACGTGGAAACCCGAGCGCCCGGCGACCTGTGAAGAGCCTCGGGCACGCGGGTTCGGGGTGGAGGGTTGGAGTTCCTATTCGCCGTGGAGTCCGGCTTGGACGCGGCGGGAGGGCCGGAAGGCGTAGAGGTCGAGAATGCCGGGCGGTTCGGTGATGCCCGGTCCGCCTTCCTTGACCCAGGTGGTGATGTCGGCGGTGGCGTCGGGGTCGTTGACCAGGCCGAGCCACACGGGGCGGCCGCCGTTCTCGCGGCCCTCGGTGGAGGGCTGGACGACGATGACGTTGGCGTGTTCGCACGCGTCGAGGCAGTCGGTGACCCGTACGGTCGCGGTGCCGTCGAGTGCCTGGCGCAGGTCGCGGAGCTGGGTGATGTGGTCGAGGCCGGCGACCTTGGGGGTGCCGCAGCAGCAGCCGCGGCAGACAGTGACGGTGGGCCGCGCCGCCCCCGGGGCGGGGGCGACACGTCGGGCGCGTTTGCTCACGCGGTGTCCCTGGTGAGTCGGGGCCAGGCGGCCTCGCGCAGGAGGCGCAGGCCGTTGAGGCCGACGATGACGGTGGAGCCCTCGTGCCCGGCGACGCCCAGCGGCAGGGGGAGTGTGCCGATCAGGTCCCATGCGACCAGGACGGTAATGAACGCCCCGGCGATGACCAGGTTCTGGACGACGAGGCGGCGCGCGGTGCGGGACAGCTGCACGATGGACGGGATGGTGGCCAGTTCGTCGCGGACGACGACGGCGTCGGCGGTCTCCAGGGCGAGGTCGGAGCCGGCCTTGCCCATCGCGATCCCGGAATGCGCTGCGGCCAGCGCGGGGGCGTCGTTGACTCCGTCACCGACGACGAGCACCCGCTTTCCTTCGGCCTCCCACTCCCGCACCGCGGCCACCTTGTCCTGTGGCAGCAGTCCGGCGCGGACCTCGGTGATGCCGACCTCGGCGGCCGGGTACCGCGCGGCACGCTCGTTGTCGCCGGTCAGCAGTATCGGGGCGCGGCCGGTCAGCCGGGTGAGCGCGGCGACGGTGGCCGCCGCGTCCGGGCGCAGCCGGTCCGCGATCCCCAGCACCCCCACCGGCACCCCGTCACGCAGGACCACCACAGCGGTGCGGCCGTTGTTCTCCAGCTCGGCCACCACCTTCCCGTGCGACTCGTGAGCGGTGCGGTCTGACTCCGCCGGCCGACGACTGGGCGAACGCCGCCTGATGCGGCAACAGGTCGTTCTCGTCGAGGCGTTCGCCGACGTCGCCGCCCAGCATCCCGACTGGTGCGTGGCAACGAGCCAGGCCCGATGGCGCGGCCGGGCCCTGCTCCGACTGCGCCACGGAGCCCTGCCCGCGCCTGCACTGGCCGGCTCACCTGGTGATGCATGAGCTGGACCGCCGCCCCCCTCACGTTCACCCACTTGTACGCACCTGGATGTGACGCTTGCTACATTCCATGGTGTGGCGACCCTGGGACCGGTGAGCCGCTGGCTCATCCTGGTGATCAAACTGCCTGCCCAGCCGTCGCGGCGCCGTGTGGCGGTCTGGCGGGAGCTGCGCAGGATCGGGGCGCTCTCGCTCGGCCAGGGCATCTGGGCCGTACCGGACGTCCCGGTCTTCGCCGACGGCATTGCGCGGGCGGTCAGGTTGACCGAGCGGACGGACGGCCAGGTCGTGACGTTGAACGCCTCCGGGCGTGGACCTGAGGACGCCGTCCGTCTCCAGGAGATGTTCGCTGCCGCGCGGTCCGCGGACTGGGCGGAGTTCCTCGCCGACTGCGGCAAGTTCGAGGCGGAGCTCGCCAAGGAGATCCGCACGGCCAAGCTCACGTCGGCTGAGCTGGAGGAAGAGGAGCAGTCGCTGGAGCGGCTGCGGCGCCGGCACCGCGACCTGACGGCACGCGACGTGTTCGGGACCCCGGAGGCGGCGAAGGCCGGCGAGCGGCTCTGGCAGTGCGTGGCCGCCTGCGAGGATTACGCCGAGCGCGTCTTCGCCACCCTGCACCAGGCCCCGGAGGGGGAACAGTGAGCACGGCCCCCACGGTGCAGGCGGCTCCGGCCCGGCGCATGTGGCCGCTGTACGCCGCGGGGTTCACCACCGCCTTCGGCGCGCACGGAATCGCCGCCAACCTCGGCGGCCACGCCCAGGGTGCGGTCACCTCGCTGCTGGTGCTCGGCGGCCTTCTCGCCCTGTACGACGGTGCCGAGGTACTGCTCAAGCCGCTGTTCGGCACACTCGCCGACAGGATCGGCGCACGCCCGGTCCTGCTCGGCGGACTCGTCGCCTTCGCCGCCGCGTCCGCCCTGTACGTCGTCGCGGACAGCCCCGGCCGGCTGTGGGCCGCGCGCCTGGGCCAGGGCGCCGCGGCCTCCGCCTTCTCCCCGTCGGCCTCCGCGCTGGTCGCCCGCCTCACCCCGGCGGCCAAGCGCGGCCGGGCCTTCGGCGGTTACGGCTTCTACAAGTCGATCGGCTACACGCTCGGCCCACTGCTCGGCGGAGTGCTGGTGTGGGCCGGGGGCCTGCGCCTGCTGTTCACCGTCCTGGCCGTGCTCGGGGCGGGGGTCGCCGTGTGGGCCGCGCTCGCCGTCCCGGTCGTACCGCCGCTGCCCAGGGTCCGGCAGACGGTACTCGACCTGGCCCGCCGCCTGGCCGACCCGGCCTTCCTCGCCCCGACGTCGGCCCTGGCCGCGGCGACCGCCGCACTCTCGGTCGGGGTGGGCTTCCTGCCGGTCTCAGGCCGGGCGGCAGGTCTGGGCACGGTGGCCACCGGTGCCGCCGTCTCGGTCCTGGCCGCCTGCGCGGCCGTGGTCCAGCCGAAGGCCGGACGGGCCCTGGACCACGGACGGCTGACGACCCGTACGGGCATCTCGGCAGGGCTGCTGCTCACCGCCGCGGGACTGGGCTGTGCCATGCTGCCGGGACTTACCGGGCTGCTCCTGGGTGCCGCGCTGATCGGCGCCGGAACCGGTCTGATCACTCCGCTCGGCTTCGCCGCCCTTGCCGCAAGCACCCCCACGGAGCGTCTCGGCCAGACCATGGGCGCCGCCGAACTCGGCCGCGAACTCGGCGACGCGGGCGGCCCGTTGCTCGTCGCGACGGTCGCCTCACTCACCACCCTCACCCACGGCTTCGCCGTTCTCGGCGCCATTCTCGCGCTCGGCCCGGTGCTCACCGTCCTACGGCGTCGGCCCGTCGGAGGGTGAAACCCACACCACAGGCGGCACAGGCACGCCCGCCTGCGCGCGAGGGGACGAAGCCGACGCCAGTCTTACGGGGAACGCCAGAGCTTCGGGCGCCGCCGGTCGTAGCCGCGCCCAGCCTCTGCCACACGCCACGATCGCCCCCCGCCATGGGACATCGTTCGCCCGTCAGCCGGCGCCCAGCATCAGCGCCAACAGCAACCGCGCCGGACCGGTCGACGTGCCCAACGGCTGTGAGGGGCCCTGCTTGCTGTCCGGGCGGATCTTGGGACATGGCGGACCACCATGTATGCTCGGCGGTCGCGAAGGGGAGTAGCTCTGCAATACCGGTCGTCGACACACTGGAACCCAGCACCGGGTTCCCGGTGGCCGGGCCCGCGCTGCGTGCGGGTGGGCGAGACCTTCGGCCCTTTGTCGACGACGTATGCGTGTCGGCGGGGTCGAAGCTGCCGCCATTCCCCTCGCGCGGTTGTTCTCGAAGCCCTCGCCGCTACGGGAAGGCTGAACCGAGACCGTGATCCATTTCGTGTTGTTGATCGTCTGCGCGGTGGCGATCTATCTCTCCTGTGAGTGGTTCGTCAACGCCGTCGAGTGGCTCGGCGAGCGCCTCGACGTCGGCAAGATGGCGGTCGGCACGATCCTGGCCGCCTTCGGCACCGCACTGCCCGAGTCCGTGGTCACGCTCGTCGCGGTGACCACCGGCGCGACTGCCGAGGCCAAGGACATCGGCGTCGGCGCCGCGATGGGCGGCCCTTTGGCGCTGGCCACCGTCGCCTACGGCGTCACCGGCGCCATGCTGCTGCTCAAGCGCCGCAAGGAGCGTGAGCGCACTGCCGCGCTGGTCGCCGCAGGTGGCAGCGGCCCCGACACGCCCGCCCGGTCGGCCAGTGGCACTGAGCAGGCCCTGGGTACCGCGAAGGACATGAAGCGGCTGGCCAAGGACCAGAAGTGGTTCCTGCCGATCTTCATCGTGAAGGTGGCGCTCGGCCTGGTCGCCTTCGCCTTCAAGCCTGTACTGGGCCTGTTGTTCTTCGCCGCCTACGCGGTCTACTTCTGGCGGGAGATCCGCGGTGGCCAGGACGAGGACGGCGAGGAGGAGGAGCTGGAGCCGCTGAAGTTCCAGCCCAAGGCCGCCTCTCCGGCCACCTGGGCCGTCATCGCCCAGACGTTGGGCACCCTCGCGGTGATCTTCTTCGCCTCGCAGCTGTTCGTGAAACAGCTGGACGCCATCGGCCCGATGATCGGCCTGTCCGCCTCGGTGACCGCCCTGCTGCTGTCCCCGATCGCCACCGAACTGCCGGAAATCATGAACGCCGTGATCTGGGTGCGCCAGGGCAAGACCAAGCTCGCTTTGGCGAACATCTCCGGCGCGATGATGATCCAGGCCACCGTCCCCTCCGGCCTTGGCCTCCTCTTCACCGGCTGGCACTTCGATGCCGCGCTGCTGTGGTCCGGGCTGATCACGATGGTGGCGATCATCTACCTGCTGCTGACCATGCGAGCGAACAAGCTCACCCCGGCACGCCTCGCGGTCGCGGCCGGCTTCTACGTGCTCTTCGCCCTCGGCCTGATTCCCATCCTCGGCTGAGCGATTGCTGCGCTGCCGCCTGGGCCCGAGCGGCAGCGCAGCGAAGGGCGCCGCCTCGCAGGAATTGCCCGCGCGGCGGCCGGGCCGCTTCTTCACACCGCGCGAGCAGCGCACGGAACAAGGGACTTGAGCTGTCATGGCAGGACACAGAAGATCCGTACCTCCCGTAGAGAACCAGGAGTCGGCCGGGCGGCGTCGGCGCAGGCGTCCCCAACGGCGGATCGGCCGTTGGGTGGCGCTCGCCGCCTCGGTCCTCGTCCTCGGCGTGGCTGGAGTGGGCGGCTGGGCGTACACGCACCTCAACGGCAACATCAAGGGAGCGGATCTGGGCGACGCGCTGGGCGACAACCGGCCCAAGGCCACCCGCGGAGGCCAGAACATCCTGGTCATCGGCTCCGACAGCCGCAAAGGCATGGGGACTGCCTACGGCAAGAACCTCACGACGATGCAGTCCGACACCCTGATGCTGCTGCACACCGGCGGCGACGGGAAATGGGCCACCGTCGTCTCCTTCCCCCGCGACTCCTGGGTAGAGGTACCTGCCTGCGACCGGGGCAACGGTTCGACGTCCAGCCCGCACCACTTCAAAATCAACGAGGCGTTCGCGATCGGCGGCACCACCGGCGACACGGCCAAGGCCGCCGCCTGCACCATCAAGACCGTCGAGGCCAACACCCATGTGCGCATCGACCATTTCCTGATCGTGGACTTTCGCGGCTTCACCGGCATGGTCGACGCCCTGGGCGGCGTTGAGGTCTGTCCCAAGCAGGCCATCCACGACAAGAAGGCCCACCTCGACCTGGAGGCCGGCTGCCAGATCGTCAAGGACGACAAGGCCCTCGGCTACGTCCGCGCCCGCTACAGCATCGGCGACGGCTCCGACATCGGCCGCATCGGACGCCAGCAGGAGTTCATGCAGTCCCTCGCCGACCGCGCGAAATCAAAGCTGTACAACCCCACCGCCCTGTACGGCTTCTTGAACTCCGCGACCAAGTCGCTGACCACCGACCCCGACCTGGCCGGCATCGACCCCCTGTACAGCCTGGCCTCCAACGTGAAGGGCATAGCCACCGACCGGATCTCCTTCCTGACCGTCCCCAACTACCCGCGAGAGCACGACGTGCCCACCGACAAGGCCAACGTCACCTGGCAACAGCCCGCCGCCCGGCAGCTGTTCACCGCCCTCAACCACGACGAGGAGACGACCAAAGCCGACCTGAGGAAGGCGACGGCCCAGCTGCCCGCACCCGCGAGCACCGTGCACGTCACCGTCCTCAACGGCACCGGCATCCAGGGCGCGGCGCTGAAGGTCGCCGACCAGCTGCGCGCCCTCGGCTTCCAGATCACCGCCACCGGCAACGCTCCCACCCGCGTCAGTGAAACCACCCTCACCTACGCCCGCGGCCAGTCGGAGCAGGCTCAGGCGCTCGCCGGCCACCTGCCCGGCGTGGCACCCACGCTGTCCGAGCAATCAGCCCCCGCCACGGTCACCTTGACCATCGGCCCCGACATGCCCGCCGTCGACGGCTGACATGAAGACAGGGCCGGAGCGGGCGGTTGACTGCCACGATCCGGAGAGGCCCGCGGCCTTCTGGTGCGAGGTCGTGGACTTCAAGGTGATCGACCGGAGCGAGGGCAAGGTCGAGATCGGTTCCTGGGTGCCTACCGTCGAGGACGGCTTACTCAGGGTGGGTTGAGTAGGTGCGCTCATGTCCGGCGCACCCTCGCGCGGCGAGTATCGGTGCAGCGGCGCAGTCCAGTGGCGCCGACCCGATCCAGTGCTGAGACAGTTACGGAGAATCCCATGTCCCGACGTGTCGCTCTGTCCGTGGCCGCCGGTGTCGTCATCCTCGGTGGTGCCGGTGCCCTCGCCCTCGCCCACGCCGGGGAGCGGACTCCGGCGCCGGCGCACAGCAGTGCCCGCTACACCGCTCCCGACGGGGACCGCGACGGCTCGCTGGCCTTCGTCACCGACGTCACGGCGTCCTCCGGTGTCAAGAGTGTGAAGGTGCTGGCCTGGCCGCAGAACTCGTCCTTCGCCGAGAAGGGGCTGACCGCCGAGGACATGGCCGCCGCGGAGTCGGCCGTCTGCAAGCCCTCCGGGCAGAACACCGTGCGCTGCACCTACACCGTCAAGGTCACCGGTGCCGACGCCGAGTCGTCCCCGCGCGGTGCCTGGCACGTCGCCGTCCTGGCCACCGCGAAGGACGGCACCACGACCCTGGACACCAAGGCGGCCGACTTCACCGTCCGATGACCGGCACACCACATGACCGGGAGAGCGCGGACCATGACGCGTGCCCGACCTGGCGACTGCCGCGCAAGTCCCGGTGCCGTACCACCCGCATCACCGACCCGGTCGAGGCCGTCCTCGCCCTGGAGCTGACCGCATCGGCCTGAGAGTGTGTCGCGAACCTCCCGGTCGGCCGGGAGCGGCCCGGACGTACGGGTAGCGGACCCTGCTGGGCGAGTAGGTGTACCAGGAGAACGACGCACCGCGCGGGCAACCGCGCGGCTCGTACTCCGGGCAGTCCGTGCCGCCGGTGCAGTTCACGCCGTGCGTGGAGCGCACCACCTCGTCGTGCGCCCAGCGGTCACGGTGGAACCCCTCCCACCTGGGATCGCCTTCACCGAAGACAGCGCGTCCGTCGGCCGACACCTCGCGACGGGTCAGCAGCCGACGGGCGGCCGAGGGCCGGCCCTGCCCTGCGTGCCGCTGCGACGGGCGCGCGATCTCGTCGTTCTCCACGGCCACGAACGCCAGGCGCCGGGCCCTGCTCCGGGCCCGGGGCCGAACGGCCCTGTCGGGACACCTACCGGCCCGGCCCTCACCTCCGTCCGGGCGGAGCCGGATGCGTCATGCGACGAACCGGCCGACGATCCCCCGCACGATCCGTGCCGTGCGTGTCGTGCGGAACATCTGAGCCGCCCCTCCACCGAGGGCCGTTCGGAGCCGTATCGAGGGACCATGGGGAGCATCCGGGGGCCGGTCGGCTCAGGCGCCGACCGCCGCGGCACGGCGATCCTGGCCTGTGACCGGCCGGGAGTGGCCACGGGCCGTCAGGTCCGGCTGTCCGGCCACGTCTTCTCGTGTCCACGGGCTGCGGCAGCCGCGGCGCGCTCCTGGTCCGGTCGCCGTCCGGCCCGGTGCCGTCGGCCGGGCGGTGGTCTGCCACGTCCCCGTACCTGCGCCTGGCCGCCTGGTGCGCCGCGTCGGGGAGGTGGCGGACGGCCCGGCTTCCCGGACCTGCCGCGGACACGCCCGCGTGAGGCGCCTCCGGATCACAGCGCCCTGAGATGGTGGAGGACATATCGGGTGGCGAGGCGGAAGAAGGGCGGTGGCCGTGGCGGCATGTGCGGCTGCGGTGGTGCGGAGGAGCAGGCCGTGCCCGAACTGGGCGTGCGGTCCGTACCCCATGCCCTGCGTCAAGCCACGGTCTTCGGCGCGCCGGACGCGGTACCGGCCGACGGCGCCATGGTGCTCGTCGCGCCGCACGACCCGCAGCCGCTGCTCGCGCGAGTCGAGCAGCGCGACCGCGGTGTCTTCGCGGTGGAGTACCTGCGACGGGGGCCCGAAGTCCGCCGGCTGCGCCTCAGCTGTCGCCGACCCGGCGCCGCCTCGGCCGCCCGCGCGGTCCGCGGACTCGGAGACGCCCGGCGCCCTCGTACGCGCCGCGTCCGCCACCAGGAAAACCAGGCCGACGAAGAGAAACAGGAAGGCATGTCATGGATGGTGCGCACCGCCGGACCGGCGTACTGGTCAGGATGGCCGGCGCGGCCCTGATGGCCGCAGGACCCGTCATGGTTCTGCGCGGCCGTATGGGTCGCAAGGAGATCCGTACCGAACTGGCCGCGCAGCGGATCACGTTCCCGGACCACGGGCTGCCCGCCCGCCTCGCCGCTCTCGCCGGCCGGAGCGTGGAGACCGGCGCCCAGGCCCACGCCTACGCCGAGCTGATCAAGGAACATGTCGCTCAGGCGACCGGCGGCCGTACGTATGCCGAGATCACCGATGAGCTGCACGCCACGGGGAACGACGACGAGAAACTCGCCCAGTTGCGCCAGACCGCCTTCATGGGTGAAACGCTGCGCGGCTCGCTGTTGTCCGCCTACCAGGCCTGGCACCTCACCACACTGGTCATGGGCCTGGGCGGCGTGCTGACCGGCCTCGGCGCGGCACTGGTGGCCACGGCGGACGCCTTGGGCGCGGAGCCGCACCGTCCTTGACGGACTCACCCGTCTCCGGGCAGGCGGCCGCCGCCATCGCCGACCAGGGCGGCGGCCGCCCGCTGAGTCGTGATCACTGCGACCAGGGACAGTCGGCCCCTGTCCGTGGGCTCTTCGGCCACTGCCCCAGGACCGCCTGATGCCGGATGCTGGCTCGCGACCGATCCGGAGGTATCCCGTGCACGACCGAACAAGGCGCCCGCGCGGCCGTCTCCACCGCCGTCCCCCGTGGCGGGCGCCGCGCACGGGCCGGACCGGTCACCGTCCGACCGCCCGCCACGTCTGCCCTGACTCGCGGGCGGCCGGACGCACGATGCGTACCCATCCTGTACGGAGGCCGCGGTTACGCCGTTGCGGACCTCCCACGACGGGCCGGAGGTTCCGTGCGTTCTACTGGTCGGCGCCGAGGCTCTGATGGTGGTCCTGGTCGGTGGAGTGCTGGGAGCGCTGGTCGCCGGGCTCAACATGGTGGGCATGTGGAGCGCGCTGGGCCTGCTCTCGGCGCGGACGTCCATCGAAATGCCGTGGACGGCGCTCGCGGCGGCCATGGGTGCCTGCGCGGTGCTCGCCGTGATCTCGACGGTCGTTCCGGCCGGCCTCTCCCTGCGCCGCAGGGCGGTGGAGCCGGCGGGCGTACGTGAGTGACCGGCCGGCACCGGCCGATGGCAGGGGTCTCGTCTTCCAGCGCCGCCCCGACTGGGCCAAGTGGCCAAGGGCATCACCCGGTCCGGCGACGTACGCGCCGCTGGACCGGGCGTCGGCCGCCATCCGCCGCAGGCGGCGGCCGAGTCCATCACCGACTCCGACAGGCGACGCCGTGCGCGGTGCCGTTGCGGTCGGTGGACAGGGATGCCTGAAGGCCGTTCCCGGTCAGACCAGGGCCGGAAGGCCGAGGATGAGGTCGGCGGCGGCCGTCCGGCCGCCCGCGGCGCGCTGGAGCGCGCCGATGCGTTCCGCGTTCTCGTGGAAGGACGGTTCGCTCAGAACCCGGGTGAGCTTGTCCACGACGTCGTCGACGACGATGGTCTCCGGGTGGTCCAGGGTCAGGCTCACCCTCGAATCCCGGCCACGTACGGCCTGGTCGTAGCAGTGCGCCCACAGAGGGCGCACGACCAGCGGCTTGCCGAAGTAGAGGCCCTCGTGGAAGCCGTTGCCGCCGCCGTGGGTGAAGAACACCTTGACGCCGGGGTGGGCGAGGACGTCGAGCTGGGAGGGCACCCAGCTCTCGACGCGCAGGTTGCCCGGCAGCTCATCGGACGCCGGCAGCAGGTGCTGCTGTTCGGCGGGCAGCTTCCACAGCACCTGGTGTTCGCCCGCCAGTCGGCGGGCCACCTCGACCAGGGAACCCACCTGCTCCCGGGTCAGCCGGGTGATGGTGCCGAAGCCCATGTAGACGACGGACGACTGGTCGTCGAGCCACTTGCGCACCGGATCGTCTCCGGTGGTCTCCGGCAGTGGCGGCAGCACCGCGCCGACCAGGCGCATCTTCTCCGGGATGTCGAACGGATAGTCCAGCTCCGCGACCGAGTTGCACAGCACCAGCTCGGCCTTGTCGATCCGCGTCATCGGGTTGGGTGGTGGAAGTCCCAGCTCCTTGCGGAGACGGGAGTCCTTCGACAGCACCTTGCCCATGACCGGGTTGAAGAACATGGCCAGGGTACGGAACTTGAACAACTCGTTGGCCACCCGCTGCGCCAGGTTCATCCGGCGCGGCAGCCCCGAGTGCGGGACGGGGAAGTCACGCGGGGTGAGCCCCTTGGCGAAGGGACTGTGCGAGGTCAGCACGTTGCTGGGCAGGAACGGCACACTCAGCACGAAGGGGATGCCCCGGGAGACCGCCAGGTCCACGGCGAAACCGCTCATGCAGTCGACAACCATGAGCGTCGGCCGGACCCTGTCGACGATCTTCTGGAGCCGGTGGAACTTCTCGGCCTGGAGGGCGGGCTTGTAGGACTGCTTGATGACGGCGCGGTGGGCCCGGAAGCGGGAGCACTGCGTGACCTCCCGGTAGACGTCGTCGGGCCAGGTCACGGCCGACAGCTCGGGAATCACCTCGCCGAGGGAGGCGAACCGCACCGGTGCGCGTTCCGCCGTTCTGCGCACGTCCTCCCTGCGGTGCTCGTCGGTGGCGAACCACAGGTCCGCCACGCCCTGGCGGGAGAGTTCACCGGCCAGCACCAGCAGCGGGTTCAGCAGGCCGCTCTCGGGGAGACTGACGAACAGGATCGGCCGTCGGGCGGAATCCATGAAGTGCCTTGTGCCTTTCATCGGTGGCCGGCAGGACGGGGGAGCACCTCCCCGGGCGATCCGCATCGCCCGGCACTGTGATCTCACGCCGGATGCCGGAAGATCCTTAGACCTCCTGTTGAAGCGGGTGCGCACATTCCCGGACGCGGGACGGGGGCTGTCGAGGAGCACGTCGCCCCGCGCTCACAGAGCGGTATCCGGAGCAGACCTAGAGCCGACGCCCGCGCGAGCCCTGCAGGGCGACACCCGGGGCCTCCGGCGTGCCGTGTCCCGGGAACCGTGCGCCCAACAGGGACAGCAGTGGCTCGGCCTCGCGTGCCGTCTCCTCGAACACGGCGTCCGGGTCGCACGGCGCGGTCACGGCGGCGCCGACGCCGTAGCGCAGACGCCGGCCGCTCAGCACCGCGGTGCGGGTGGCGAGGCCGAAGTCGGCCGCTCCCGAAAGGGATAAGTAACCGATCGCCCCGGTGTGTACGCCGCGCGGCCCGCTCTCCAGCCGGTCCAGGGCCCGCATCGTCCGCGGCTTGGGAGCGCCGGTCACGGAGCCGCCCGGGAAGGCCGAACGCAACGCCGCCACGGCCGTGGTGCCTTGGCGCAGCCGCGCCCGGACCGTGCTCACCAGGCGGTGCCCGGCGGGACACGTCATCACGTCGAACAGCGGATCGACCGTGACGGCGGCGGCCTCGGCGCGGGAACCCAGATCGTGCCGCGCCAGGTCGACGAGGGTCAGATGGGCGGCCCGCTCCCGTTCACTGGTGGCGAGGTCCGCGACCAGCAGGGCGTCCTCCTCCGGCGTGCTCCCGCGGGGGCGGGAGCCCTCGGTGACCGTCGATTCCACCCACCCCTGTCGGTCGACGCGCAGGAAACGCCCGGAGGCGGAGCTGAGCACGGACAGCGCGCCGAATCCCAGGAACGCCCCGAACGGCGCCGGGGCGACCCGCCGCAGGGTGCGGTACGCCTGCCAAGGGTCGAGGTCCGTCCTGGTCTCGATCATGTTGGCGAGATACAGCCCATGGGTGTGGCCGGCGGTCAACTCGTCCTGGCAGGCGGCGACGAGCTTGAGGTACCGCTCGCGCTCATGACGCAGCCGCAGCCGTGCCGGCCGGGCCGGTGACGGGATGCGGGCGGCCGGAACGGGCAGCGGCGGCACGGCGGCAAGCCGCGCCGAGACGGCGGTGAGCCAGGACCGGGCCGGACCCTCGTCCTCCTCCTCGGCCAGGGCGAGCAGATACGCGGTGCCCGTGCCGTGGTCCAGGACGACGGCACGGTCGGCGAAGACCATGACGGCGTCCGCAGTCGGTGACCGGTGCGCCCTCGTGCCGCCGCACTCGGCCTTCAACTCGTAGCCCAGACAGCCGACCCAGCCGAGCGCGAAGTCGAACGGCAGCTCCGGGACCTCCACCGTCACGGACCGCAGGTCCTCGTCGAGCCAGCGCAGGAACGGACTGCGGACCACCTCGGCGGACCCCGGCGCCCGGACGGACACGCTGCCCCTGACCACGTGCGCGGTGGCGACCCGGGCGAGCGGCCCGTCCGCGTTGCCGAGGACGGACATCCGGCCCGGACCGCCGTCCGCCCGGCCGCTGTCCAGCCAGAAGGGATGGTCACCGGAGCGGAACAGGCGGTCGAAGACCGTCTCCGCCTCCCAGCGCGTCTCCAGCCGTTCGGCCAGCACCCGCAGCCTGCGGCGCGGGTGCCGCGCACGGTCACCGGCGCCCGGGAGCCGCTTCGGCGCCTTCCCCGCACCGGTGGCGGTGACTGCCGGTGCCCGCCGTGGCGGGGCACCGGCGAACAGGGGCGGGCCGGGGCGGGATCTCCGGTATTCCTCCGTCAGTTCGCGGAAGCCCGCGAGCAGTTGACGGCCCGTGTCCGTGCCGGAGGACTCGGGGTGGAACTGCACTCCCCACAGCGGCAGACTCCGGTGGCGCAGCGCCATGACCACGCCGTCGTCCGTCGCCCAGGCGGTGGGCTCCAGGGCGGGGGAGAGACCCGTGACCGCGAGCGCGTGGTAACGGACGACCTCGAGCGGGTTGGGCAGTTGCCGGAGGAGCCCGGTACCGGTGTGCCGCACGGGCGAGACGCGTCCGTGGCACGGCCAGGGCGCACGGCCCACAGTGCCGCCGTGCACCAGCGCGATCGTCTGGTGGCCGAGACCCACGCCGAGCACGGGCAGCCGGTCCTGACGGCAGACCTCGGCATCGATCGCCGTGCCGGCGCGGTCGTGCGGGGTGCCCGGCCCCGGGCAGAGCACCACGTTGTCGAAGTCCCGCAGCAGGCCTGGGCGCCAGGAGGGGGCGTCGTGGCGGACGACCTCGGGCTCCCGGTTGTTCACCTCGGCGAGGCGATGGAACAGGTTGTGGGTGAAGGATTCGTCGTTGTCGACGAGCAGAGTGCGCATCGCGGGTCCTCGCTCCGCAGGTGCGGGGACCGGAACCAGGGCGTCGGAGGAGGAGCGTCGTCAGCCGGAACCGCGTCGGTCCCCGTGCTGCGGATTGGGTGGCTCGGTTTCCGAAAGGCGGGAGAAGTGTGTTGATTCCGGCCAAGTGTATTTCGGTCATGAAGCGGGCATCGCGCGCCGGATCCCTATTCTCGGCGTCACGACAAGACGCTTCCTCTGTCTGAAGAGGAACCGAATTAGCAAATTGCCGGGTTTCGCCCGAGGCTATTTGCTGTCGGGAACGCACGGGTTCGGCCGGGCTCGTGCTTCCCGGATGAGGATGTGCACGGAAGCGCGAGTGCGGTGGGGGTGGGCCGACCGTTCCGTGGTTCTCATCGGACTCCCGCTCCTTCCGGTCGGGGTGCGCGTCGCCTTCCTAAGTGATCTCATGCGCGACACCGGAAATTCCCTAGTGTCGAGCGCGCGAGCGGTGGGCGGCCAGGTGGCGGGCCCAGATTGCCGGTGTTCGCGGACGGTGGGGCCGCGTGGCGCCGCGCGGTCCGGGGCGACCGGCGAGATGTGTGGATGACGCGTCCGGGGGGCGGGTGGGCTCCGGCTTGCCCGCTTGGACGCCGTGCCGGTCCGATTGCCGCCCGGAGTCCGTGCGTATCGCGTGACGATCAGTCACCAGTCACGGGCATATCGGTTAGCCATCGCAAAGTCGAGCATCAGGCGCAAGGCTTCGATCCGCGCTGACGCAGCCCTCGGAGCGCAATCATATTCGGCCGACCAGTCGCCCGTTGAACCGCATGCCTCTGACTCAACAATAGCTGACTGGACAAGTGTTCTGGATTAGAATCCCCATGTGCCTTCCTCGAACCCGATCGACCACCCCCTCATCACGACGTTCGGCCGCCTGGTGGAGACCCACAGTCACCTCGAGCGGCGCCTGGGCACGGCCATGCAGTCGGAAGTCGGCCTGCCGCACGTGTGGTTCGAGGTCCTGATCCGGCTCGCCCGCTCGGAGGGAGGACAGTTGACCATGAGCGCGCTGGCCGACCAGATCGCCCTGACCACCAGCGGGGTCACCAGGCTGATCGACCGGATACAGGCGGCCGGCTACGTCGAACGCTGCCCCTGCGTCAGGGACCGAAGGATCGCCTACGCCGCCATCACCGACGCCGGGCACGACGTCCTCTCCCGGGCCGCGGTCGGACACGTACGCAATCTGCGGGACACCTTCGCCCAGTTCAGCGAGGACGACCTGGCCACCCTGGACAACCTGCTCGACCGCCTCCGGAGTACGACGTGATACACGGCCGCGACAACGAGTCGACCGCACTCGGCGCCCGTGCGGCCGCCGCATGCCGTGGTGAGACGGGGTGCGTGGTGCTGACCGCACCGCCCGGCTACGGAAAGAGCGTGCTCCTCGACGCCCTGCTGCGCGCTCCCGCGTGCCGGGACATGACGGTGCTGCGGGCGCACTGTGGCGAGGCGGCCGGAGGGGCCGGCGCCTACGCGGGGCTGAGGGCGCTGTTCGCGCCGGCGGGCGCGCCGGCTCCGGACCGCCTGGAGCCGGAACCGGGCGAGGACAGCCCGGCCGTGTTCCTGCCCGGCCCCGGGGACGCCCAGCGGTTCACCCTCACCTCCGCCCATCCGGTGTTCCGCCGGCTCCTCGGGCACGTGCTGCGGCTCACGGCGGACCGGCCGCTGCTGCTCGTACTCGACGACGCCCACCACTGCGACGAACACTCCCTGCGCTGGCTGGAGTTCCTGCTGCGGCGGGCGGCCGGGCAGCCGCTGCTGGTGGTCCTCGCCCGGAGCTCCGGCACCGACCCGCGCGCTCCCCGGGCCTGGGCGGACCTCCTCGCCCACCCCTCGGTGTCCGCGCTGCCCCTCGGGCCACTCGGCACCGACGCCGTCGGCGGCCTCGCCGAAGAGGTCTTCGGCACGCCGGCGCACCCCCGACTCGCCGAGCGCGTCGCCGCGGTCACCGGCGGCAACCCGCGCACCGCCGTCCGGCTGCTGCGCGAGCTGAGAAGACGCGGTGCGGCTCCGGACGAGGCCGGAGCACAACAGGCGTGGGAACTCGGCGGCGGAATGGCCGCACGGTCGGTGCGGCGTGTGGTCGACCGCGAGTCCGCCGCGGTCCGGAGTGTCGCCACGGCGATCGCGCTGCTCGGGAGCACGCAGTTCCCGGAGGGCGTCGCGGTGCTGGCGGAGGTGGACCGCGCGCAGGCCGAGGAGGCGATCGCCGTGCTGCGCCACGCGGGAGCCCTCACTCCCGACGGCACCGCTCTGGTGCACGAAGCCGTACGTTCCGCGTTCCTCGAACCGCTCGGCACCGCGCGGGCGGCCGACCTGCACGCCCGCGCCGCGCTGTTGCTCAGCGACGCCGGCCGGCCCGTCGAGGAGGTGGCCCGGCATCTGATGCGGATGCCTCGCGCCCGGGAACCCTGGATGACCGCGGTCCTGCGGGACGCCGCCGCCCGGGCCGAGCAACGCGGCGCCCTCGCCGAGGCCGCCGGCTGTCTGCGCCGGGTGCTGGAGGCCGAGCCCGACGACGTCGAGGCACGGCTGCGGCTGGCGCTCGCCGTGGCACCCGACGACCCCCTGAGCGCCGTTCCGCTGTTCCGCGCGGCGCTCGCCGGCACGGCCGACACACGCGCGCGGGCCGCCATCGCGGTCCAGTACGCCATGGCATGCCTGTCCGTACCGCTCCCGGCCGCTTGCCGGGCGGAGATCCTGGGAGCCCTGGAGACCGCCTGGGACACCCTGGCGTCCGGCCCCGAGCGTGCCCCGCAACTGCGCGACCAGGTGGCGACCGTGCTCCTGCTCATGGGACGGCGCGGGACCGGACTGGCGGCGCGGGAGCACCGCGGCACGGTGACGGCGTCGTACCGGCTGCGCACCGACCGGCACGAGACGGAGGCGCTCGCCGCCCTGCGTACCGCGCTGGCCGGCCACTCCCGGGAGGCGGCCGTGAAAGGCGCCCGGCGCGCGCTGGCCACGCCCTCCCTCCAGCCGCCGCCGTGGCTGCTGTTCACCGCCGCCGCCACACTCGGCCTCGCGGACGAGACGACGGAGGCGCACACCGCGCTGGACACCATGCTGCGGCGCGAGGGCGACGAACCGACGGCCTGGGTGCACGTGCTCGCCGGGTCCCTGAGGTCCCACCTGCTGCACCGTGACGGTGCCGTCCTCGACGCCGCAGCGGAAGCCCGCTCGACGATCGCCGCGGCGGGCCGGACCAACTGCGAGGCACGGCTGGTCACGGCACGAGCGGTGCTGGCGTCGGTGCTCGTCGACCGCGGCGAGCCGCAGCAGGCCGAGCGGCTGCTCGACCGGATCGGCCGTTCCGAGCCGAGCGGTTCGGCCCTCGCCTACCTGCTGTATCTGCACACCCGCGCCCGCACCCGCTGGGCGACCGGCAACCCGCGGCAGGCGCTGCGGCTGCTGCGCGAGTGCGGCGCGGTGCAGGAGACCGCCGGTGTGCTGAGCCCGGTGCTCACCTCCTGGTGGGTGGACACCTGCCTGATCCTCGCGACCATCCGGCCCGCGGAAGGCAGGGAACTGGCCGAACAAGGAGCCGAACGCGCGCGGCGCTGGGGAACGCCGCGCGCCCTCGGGCTCGCCGCGCTCGCGGCGGGTGTCCTCACCCCGGGCCGGGCCGGGCTCGATCTGCTCGCCGAGTCGGCCCACCAGCTGTCCCGGTCGCCCGCGGTCTCCGCGTACGCCCGTGCCGAGTACGCGCTGGGCCGGGCCCTCCTGCTGCACGGCGACGAGGCCGGTGCCCGGGAGCGGCTGCGCAAGGCCGCCGGCATCGCGGGTGGCTGCGGGGCGCTCGCGCTGGCGGAGTCGGCCCGCAGCCTGCTGGTCTCCGCCGGTGGGCGCATGGGCCACGCCGCCGACGCGCCGGCCGGCGGCCTGCTCACCACCACGGAGCTGAAGGTGGCCGGACTGGCGGTGTCCGGGGCCAGCAACCGCCAGATCGCACAACGGCTGTTCGTCACGGTGCGCACCGTCGAGTCACATCTGACCAATGTCTACCGGAAGCTCGGGGTGCGCCGACGGGACCAGCTCACGGACGCCCTGCGCGCCGTGCACGGCCGCTCATGGCCTCTGCCGGGCTGGTCGGTGCTGGAAGGGGCGTGAGGGTCCGACCTGTCGGGGACTCACACCCCGCACAACACGAACGGGGGCAGGAAGACAGGGTGAGTGACGGATGACGGGGTCAACCCCCTCTCACCAGCCGCGGTATCACGCGCGGTCGGCGACGGCCGCCGAGGACCCGCCGTCCCGAGTCCGGGAACGGGCCATGGTGGCAGCGGTCGTCGACGGGCTCGGCACCTC
The DNA here is from genome assembly GCF_042896885.1 of Streptomyces sp. NPDC001231. Classification (NCBI taxonomy): domain Bacteria; kingdom Bacillati; phylum Actinomycetota; class Actinomycetes; order Kitasatosporales; family Streptomycetaceae; genus Streptomyces; species Streptomyces sp. NPDC001231. Next base: position 148,157 of record NZ_JBIAXS010000009.1, on the reverse strand, counting down.
GGGACCGGTGCTCGTCACGCTGTCGGGCAGAAGCGGGCTGGGCCAGTCCGATCTGGTGCGCCGGGCGGCCGACCGGGCCCGCGAGTCGGGCCACCGGGTGCTGCGCGCCCGAGCCGCGCTGTCGGAGTCCGAACTGCCGTACGGAGTGGTCACGCAGCTGCTCGAACCGCTCGACGCCCCACCGATCGGCATGCGGGCGACACCATCGGGGCCGACGCGGCGCGAGCCCTTTCCGGGGCTGGCCGGGCTGCTGCGCGCGGCGCGCGAGGGTCCGACCGTCCTGGCCGTCGAGGACGCGCACTGGCTCGACCGGGAGTCGCTGCACTGGCTCCAGGCGCTGCTGCGCAGATCCGCCGGGGCACCGCTCGCGGTGGTGTGCGGCGGCGACGACGCGGCGGCGGCCGACCCCGGCTGGCCGAGCGAACTCGGCTCCGCACCCGGCCCGGTCGCCCATCACCTGACCCTGGCACCGCTGCCCCCGGACGAGGTCGCCGCCGAGGTGGCCCGGGTCTGCGGACCCGCGGACGAGGCGTTCACGGCCGAGGCCGGCCGGATCAGCGGCGGGCATCCCGCGGTGCTGCACGACCTGTTGCAGCGGTTCGCCGCGCTCGGACACCGGCCGGCCGCGGTCCAGGTGCCGGCCCTCCGGGCGACCGGCTCCGCCGTGCTCGGCGACCACCTGATGAGCGCCGTACGGGGACTCGGCGCCGAAGCGGGCGAGGTGGTGCGGGTGCTGGCGGTCTGCGGACACCTGCTCGACTTCCCCCTCGTGCGCACGCTCGCTCGCGCGGGCTCCCTCAACGAACACCGGCTGCGGGCGGCCCTCGCCCGGACGGCCGGTATCCGCGCCCTGCCCAACGGCCGCCTCAGGGTCGAACCGGATTTACGGGTACGCGTGTTGGAGGACATGGCGGCCGACGACCGGACCGATCTGCACGTTCGGGCCGCCGAACTCGCCCACCGCGCCGGGGCCGAGGACCGGGCCGTGGCCGACCTGCTGCTCGCCGCGCGCCCGACCGGGGCCGCCTGGGCGATCCACACACTGCGCCGCGACGCGGACCACGCCGTACGGGAGGGCGAGCACGACCGCGCCGCCGTACTCCTCGCGCGGGCGGCGGAGGAGGAACGGGATCCCGCCGAACGCGCCCGCCTCGGCCTCGAACTGGCCGCCGTTCACCTGGTCACCGAGCCCGATGCCGGGGACCTGCGGATCGAGCGGCTGATCCGTACGCCCGAGAACCCCGCCGCCGTGCGCCTGCACGCCGCCGATCTCGGCCTCACCGGAGGCGGTACCGAGGTGGTGCGCCGGTCGCTCGCGGACGCGCTGACGGTCACGGCCGGGGCCGAACGGGACGACCTGCTCGCGCTTTTCTGGGCCGCCGATCCGACCGGCCAGGGAAGCGGCGAACCGTCCGTGCCCACGGTGCCACCCCTGCCGCAGCGCCCGGCCACACGCGCGCAGGCCGCCGTGCGCGCCTGGCAGCTCGCGCTGTACGGCGAGAGCCTGCACGAGGTCAGGAGCCTGGCCCAGGCCGCCCTCACCGATGAGCAGCGGCCGGACGGCCCGCTCGTCCAGCCCGCCCTGGCGGCGTGCAAGGCCCTGTGCCTCACGGACGCGCTGGACGACGCGGAGTCAGGCCTGAACCGGCTGCTCGGCGCACTCGACGGCAGCCGGCTCCGGCTCGCCGCCCCCCAGATCCTCGCCCTGCGCGGCGAACTCAACGTACGCAGAGGCCGGCACGCCCAGGCGGAGCGGGACCTGGAGGCCGCCGAGCGAGGGGCGCGCCTGCTCGGCAGATCGGCCGCCCTCCTGCCCCATCTGTACGGCATCCGCATCGTCGTGGACGTGGAGAGCGGCCGCGAGGACGCGGCACGCGAGCGTGCCGCCGTGCTCCTGCCGCCCGCCGCGGAGGACAGCGAGCACTGGCCCCGCCTGCTGTTCGCGCGGGGAGTGGTCGCGCTGCGCGGCGGCAACCCCGTGCAGGCGCGCGACCAGTTCCGGGAGTGCGGGCGCCGGCTGCTGAGCCGCCATCACCTCAACCCCGTGCTGGTGCCGTGGCGTTCGCTGACGGCACTGACCTGCCACACCCTGGGTGAGTCGGCCGAGGCACGGCGACTGAGCGAACAGGAACTGGCGCTCGCCCGGCGCTGGGGCGCGGGCAGCACCCTGGCCTGGGCCAAGCTGACCGCGGTGCTGCTGGCCGGGCGGGAGGACCGCCTGGCGGGCATCCGCTCGGCCATGGGAGCGGTGCGCTCGGCGCCGACCGGTCCGGAGTACGCCCGAGTCCTGGCGGAATACACGGCCCTGGAGATGACGGAGAGCGGCGGCGACCGGCGGATGGCCGCACTGTCGCTCGCCGAACTGTGCGCGCTGACCGCCGCCCACCCGTCCGCCCCCATGGCGGTCAGGGCCCGTGCGCTGGCTGGAGCGGCCACCGGCACGGTGTCGGTTCCGGGCTGGGGCGACCTCTCGGAGGCCGAGCGGCAGTCCGCGCTCCTCGCCGGCCGCGGCCGCAGCAACCGGGACATCGCCGCGCTGCTGGAGATCTCGAGCCGTGCCGTCGAACTGCGGCTCGCCCGTGTCTACCGCAAGCTGCGCATCAACGGGCGCCAGGAACTGCGGGAACTGGTCCGCGCGATGGAAGGACACTGAACGCGATGCTGCTCGAAAGAGGTGCCGAGCTGGCGGCGGCGCGACAGGCGCTGCGCGCCGCCGCCGAGGGACGCTCCTCCCACATGGTGCTGGCCGGCCCCCTGGGCATCGGCCGTTCGGCGCTGCTGAACGAACTGCCCCGCTGCGCCGACGAGGGCGCGGTGCATGTGCTGCGGGCCAACGCCGCGCCGACGGAACAAGGTCTCGCCTGCGGTGTGGTGCGTCAGCTGTTCGACAGCCTGCTCACCACGGCACCCGGGCCGGGCCGGGAACGGCTGCTCGCCGACGCGGGGGCCGCCCGGCAGGTGCTCGGCGACGACGTGGTGCCCGACCCCGAGTCCTTGGACGGAACGGTTCTGCGCGATCTGCGCTCGCTGCTGGCCAAGTTGAGCGCCACAGCACCCCTGCTGATCCTCATCGACGACCTTCAGTGGGCGGACTCGTGGTCACTGCGCTGGCTCGCCCATCTCGCCCCGCGGCAGGACGGGCTGCGGCTGCTGCTCGTGTGCACCCTGCGGGACGGCGATCCGGGTTCACGCGACCCCCTGGTGCACGAGGTGGTGGGCGCCTCGGCCCGGACTCTGCGTCCCGTGCCCCTGTCTCCGGCCGCCACCGGGGAACTCGTGCGCGCGCGCCTGGGGGAACCCGCCGACGAAGACTTCGTCCACGCCTGCCACGACATGTCCCAGGGGCGTCCGCTGTTCCTTCTGTCCGCGCTGTCCGAATTCGCCCTCACGGGCTGCCCGCCGGTCGCCGCGAGCACCGCGCTCGTGCACGCGACGCGCCCCGCGCAACTCCGCGACCGCTTGCTGAACTGCCTGCTGCTCCAGCCGCGACCGGTCCGGGACGCGGCGGCCGCGATCGCCACGCTGGCCGGGCACGAGGAGCCCGCACTCCTCGGCCGCCTCGCGGGCCTCGACGACGTCGGCTTCACGACGGCGCTGCGCGTCCTGCACCAACTCGGGCTGACGGCCGGGGAGGACGAGGCGTGCTTCGCTCACCCGTCCGTACGGGAGGCCGTCGAATGCTCGATGAGCGCCGCCGAACGGCAGCGCTGGCAGGAGGCCGCCGCCGGGGTCCTGTACGACGCCGGGCTCCCGGCGGAGCAGGTCGCCGCACAGCTGATGGCGATTCCGACGCCCCGGTACCCCTGGGCCGTCCCGGTGCTGCGCAGCGCGGCGGACACCGCACGGCGCAAAGGGAGACCGGAACTGGCCGCCCGGTATCTGCGGCGGGCGTTGCTGGAAGCGGTCGAGCAGGACCGGACGAGGGCCCAACTGCTGGTCGAACTCGCGGCTGTCGAGCTGTCCTTCGATCCGCCGGCCGCCGAATCCCACATCGCGCAGGCACTGCCCCTGCTCCCCACGGCCCGTGACCGCGCTGCCGCGGTGCTGCGGCTCTCGCCCTGTGTGACCAGCCCCGTGACCCCGTCGGGGGCCGCCCTGCTCAGGCGCGCCGCCGAGGAGCTCGTGGACCCGTACGTGCGCGACGACCCCGGCGGCGAAGAGGCGCTGTCCCTGGAAGCCAGGCTGCGGTACACGGGTCTCGACGACTACGCCCAACTCGCCGACGCCGTCGGCAGGCTGCGCGTCCTGGAGCCCACGGTCCGCTCGCGCGGCGGCCGGGAACTGCTGGCCGTGCTGCTGCACGCGGCGACGCTCAGTGCCGACGGAGAGGCGTCGGAGATCGTACGGCAGGCCCGCGGCATCCTCGACTGGGAACCGGCGACCGCCACCGGCGGCGGCTCGGTGATGCAGTTGGTGATGTTCTCCCTGGTGGGCGCCGACGCCCTGCAGACGGCCGAGTCCTGGCTGAACGCCGCGGAGCGGAGCGGGTACGGGGACGACGGCGGGGGCGATGCCATGGGGCATGCGCGGTGCGCGCTGTTCCACATCGCGCGCGGCCGGCTGCCCCAGGCCAGGGAGCAGGCGGAGCGAATCGCCGAACTGACCGGCACGATCGGGGAGGAGAGCCGTTGCTTCGTCTACGGTGTGCTGGGCGCACTGGCCCTGTCGGCGCGTGATGTGCAACTGGGTTCACGCATCGTGGCCGAGGCGGCCGGCCGGTCCCTCGCGCCGATCCCGGCCGCACTGCTGAGCCTGCTCCGGATGGCGGAACAGGCCCAGGCGGGCGAGGCCGACACGGCCCTGGAGACGGCCATGGAGTGCGGTCGGCAGCTGGAGTGCGCGGGGTGGCGCAATCCCGTTCTGTTCCCCTGGCGTCCTTGGGCGATCTCCCTCTCCCAGCAGCTCGGCGACCATCACCTGGCCCGGACCCTGGCGGCGGAGGAATGCGCGCGGGCGAGGGAGTGGGGAGCGCCGGTGGCCATCGGCCGGGCACTGCGGCTGCGGGCCCGCGCCGACGGGGCGGATGACCGGGTCGATCTGCTGCGGGAGGCCGTGGCGACCCTCCGCGACTCCGCCAACGAACTGGAACTCTTCATGGCCGTAAGGGACTTGGGGCGGCTGCTGGGGGACGGTGCCGAGGCCCGGGAGGCGCTGCGCGAGGCCGGTGAGCTGGCGGAGTCCTGCGGCGTACCCTGGCTGGCCGGGCCGGTCAGCGCGGAAGGCCGGCCCTCCGTCCCGGTCGTACGGACGGCACTCACCCGTACCGAGAGCCGTGTGGCATCACTAGTTGTCAATGGGCTCACCAATCAGGAAATTGCAACTGAACTCCAAGTGAGTGCCCGAGCTGTGGAAAAGCATCTGACAAACTCCTATCGTAAACTCGGCATTACGGGCAGGCGTGAGCTGGCCGCAGTTCTCCAGGAAACCGGCGTGCACGCTCCTGGCTGAACGGGCATTTGGTTCGCCCGTTTCTGTCAAAAATGCCCTCTGACCTGCTCCTTCGTAACCGTACCGAACCTTGGGTGCGGTGTTCGGGCGACCGACCGAACCTTCCCCCGCAACTCCACAGAATCGGCGGGATCAGGCCGGTTCACGTTGACCCCGTCACCGTTGGCTCTCTAGAGTTCCAGGTGTGGTTCCAGTGGTGAATAGTGAATTGAACGGTCAGGGAAACCGCGTCCCTCTCGGCTTTCCTCTTCCGTGAGAGAGGAGAAGGGAAAGCTTTGGAGGGCCGGCGAGTTTCCTGACCGGGAAGGCCATTGGAACCTGATACCTGTTCACCCATCACATGAGTACCAACCGCTGCGCAGACCGACGGTCCGGTGACGGCGACGAGAGGTCGCAAACCGGCAACGTTGTCAGATGCGTGAGGCACTGCCCGCCGCCACATTCGCTGGTGTGCGCCCTCCAGGCAGGGGCGCCCGGGCGCCCTCGTGCCGAGCCGTCCTGTCGTGGCCCGAACCGATCGGGTCCACCGCGCGCGGAGTACACCCCCCACCGCACGAAGGGCGATTATGCCGCAGGTCACCAACTCACGACGTGAGACGAGTTCGTTCACGTCCACCCTCGCTGTTTCGGGGAAGGGGAAAGCCCGCGACCTCCTCGAGGGCGAGGGGTCGCCGCAGACCGCGATGCTCGACGAGGGCCGCCTCAACATGGCACGTCTCGACCGGGCGTTGACCATCCAACAGGCCAGCGAGGGGTTCTTCTGGCAGTTCGGAGGCTCGTCCGCCGAGTTGTGCGGCCGGACCTTCAGTGATCTCGTCCACCCCAGTGTCCAGCAGCCGCTGATGCGGCAGTTCACCGGTCTCATCGAGGGCCGGCGTGATCGCTTCGCCACCGACGTCATCGCCGTGGGGCGGGACGACGCCACGTTCACCGTCCCTCTGACGGCCCTCATGGTGCGGGGCGGTCTCCCGGACGAGTCCTCGATCCTGGTCATGATGCCCAGCGCACAGAACGACTCGGCCGACTCGGAGGTCGTCGGCGGACGCAACAAGAAGCTCCTGAGCCCGATCGACGCCCGGATACTCGAAGGCATAGCCTCCGGACTCTCCACGATCCCGCTCGCCTCACGACTGCACCTGAGCCGGCAGGGCATCGAGTACCACGTGACCTGTCTGCTGCGGAAACTCCGGGTGCCGAACCGGGCGGCGCTGGTCTCCCGCGCGTACTCCATGGGCGTGCTCAAAGTCGGCGTCTGGCCGCCGAAGGTGGTCCCGGACTTCATCAAGGACTGACGGTACGGGGGAGTTCCTGCCCCGGACCGGATCATGTCGGCCGCTCGTGCGGGTCGGGGGACGCCTCGGCCCGCGCGCGGCGGCTCCCATCAAGTAATGAAGGCACGCATCGCCAACTCCCGTGATTTCAGTTTCAGTTGTTGACGCCGACCGTCGGTGGGGATACAACCCGGAGAGAGCGCTCTCACGCCTGCTGCTGCTCCACCCCCACGCACGCCGAACCGGCTTGAGGAGACCCGTATGCAGACCTTCTCCGGCGCACTCACCCGCAGACCGGCAACCACCGTCCCGCGTGCCCGTATGGCGCTCGGCCTGGTCGTCGTCCTGCTCGCCGCCTGCTTCGCCGCTCTGACCCCGTCGTCCGCGCACGCCGCGGACCAACTGCTGTCCCAGGGGCGCCCCGCCGTGGCGTCCTCGGTGGAGAACGACACCTTCCCGGCCGCCGCCGCGGTCGACGGCAACGTCGGCACCCGCTGGTCCTCCGCCTTCTCCGACCCGCAGTGGCTCCGGGTGGACCTCGGATCCGTCCAGCAGCTCACCCGCGTCACCCTCAACTGGGAGGCCGCGTACGCCAAGTCCTTCCAGATCCAGACCTCCACGGACGCGAACACCTGGACCACGGTCTACTCCACCACCACCGCCACCGGCGGCACCCAGAACCTCGCCGTCACGGGCAGCGGCCGCTATGTGCGCGTGAACGGAACCGAGCGAGCCACCCCGTACGGCTACTCCCTGTGGGAGTTCCAGGTCTACGGGCCCGGCGGCACCACCACCCCGCCGGACGACTTCTGGGGCGGCACCAGTGACATACCCGCCGCGAAGAACGCAGTCGAGGTGAAGATCCTCAACCGGACCAACGGCAAGTACCCGGACAGCCAGGTGTACTGGAGCTTCAACGGTCAGGTCCACTCCATCGCCGAGCAGCCCTACCTGGACATGCCGGCGAACTCGGCGGGCCGCATGTACTTCTACCTCGGCTCGCCGGGCGGCCCCTACTACGACTTCATCGAGTTCACCGTCGGCAACAACGTCTTCAACGGCAACACGACCCGCGTCGACGCCTTCGGCCTGAAGCTCGCCATGCGCCTGCACACCAAGGACGGCTACGACGTCGAGGTGGGCGAGAACCGGCAGACGTTCGCCGAGGACCGCGCCACCACCTTCCAGCGCTTCACCAATGCCGTTCCGGACCAGTTCAAGGTACTGGCGCAGACCCAGGCCCCGTACCGGATCATCGCTCCCGGCAGCGACCCCAGCTTCCGCGCGGGCGGCGCGAACGCCAACTACTTCACCTCGTACGCCCAGTCCGTCGGCGTCAACGCGGCCACCTCCGACATCTTCGGCTGCGCCGCCTCGCTGGCCGGCAACCCCGACATGTGCGCCGCCCTCAACCGGCACGTCGCCACGCTGCCGGCCTCCCAGCGGTCCGACCCGGCCCAGTACTACAAGGCGGCACCCGCGAACTACTACGCCCAGTTCTGGCACGACAACGCCATCAACCGGCTCGCCTACGGCTTCCCCTACGACGACGTGGCGGGCCAGTCCTCCTTCATCTCCCACGGCAACCCGCAGTGGCTGCTGGTGGCCGTCGGCTGGTAGCCGACCACGAGAGGGTGTCCGGGGCCGTCGCGACAGGCGGCCGCGGACACCCTCTCCTCGTGTCTCCCGCCCTGTGAACAGGAAGGCCTCAGCGAGGAGTTGATGCCTCAGGTGTGGGAACGGCCCGGGGCCGTTCCGGGGCGGCCGGAACCGTGCGGACCGAGTCGGGCCCGACCGTTCCGAGTGTGCCGGCCGTCGCGGTGCGGCTCGGTGCGCTGGGGGCCCTCCTGGTAGCGGTGTCCTCGCGGGGGCGTGGGGTGGCGTAGTCCGAGGGGCGAGCGGTCCGTGCCGTCGTGGGGGTGGGAGCCGGTGTGGTCACGACGGGCGGCGGGGCCAGGGGAACCGTGGGCGTGACGGGGGAGGACGGGGCCGACGGATGCAGCGGCAGTACGACGATGGCGGCCACCGCGCAGGTCAGCGCGGCTCCGGCCGTGGCCCGCAGCAGTTTGCGGCGGGCGGCCGCGCGACGGATCGCCTCGTAGCGGCCCGGCGGCGGGCCGAGACCGCCCGCCGGGGGCCGCAGGAGCACCGTGAGCGGGTCGTCGGGCGCGAACTCCGGGTCGTTGTCAAAGCGAGTGGTCAAGGCTTCTCCTGAGGTGGACGCGGAGCAGTTCTCGGGCCGCGTGGAGGTCGGCTTTGACGGTTCCTTCCTTGCGTCCGGTCAGCACGGACACCTGCCAGATCGGCATGTCAGCGTAGTAGTGGAGGAGGATCGGGACGCGCAGTCGTTCCGGCAGGGACTGCACGAGCAGGCGTACCGACGGATCCGTCTGCTCGGTGTGGGGGCGGAGCGCGGCCTCGGTGGTGACGCGGCGCACGGCGCGGCGCTCGCGCTCCTGCTTGCGCCAGTGGTCGCGGACGATGTTGGCCGCGGTCACGTAGAGGAACCCGCGGGGCTCCTCCACGGACGTCCAGCGGGCCCAGAGGCGGGTGAACGCCTCGGAGGCGATCTCGTGGGCCGTCTCGTCGTCGTCGACGAGCCGGCGGCACCAGCCGGCGAGGCGCGGGTACAGGGCGGCGAACAGTTCGGACGCTGCCTTGTCGCGGGACCGTTTCAACGCTCTCCAGGGTCGGGGTGCCGGGTCGGGCACGAGTGTGTCGGGGGCCGCGGGCGGGGCGGCGGCTCCCGGGGAAGGATGCCGGGCCGGCGGTGTCGTGTTCCGCCGGCCCGGCCGCCGTCGTGGGGTGCCGGTCCGTCAGCGGAGGGTGGCACCGAGGGCGGCGAACACGATCACGTTGTCGCGGTAGCCGTCGTCGTCGCGTGGGCCGCCGCAGGTGATGAGCCGCAACTCCGGGCGGTCCACGTTCCCGTAGACGTCGTCGGCCGGGAAGTGCGCCTTGGCCACCGTCCGGGTGGAAGTGACGGCGAACTGCGCCTGTGTGCCGTTCTCCAGGCGGGCGGTGATCGTCTCGCCGGTCCGCAGCCGGTCCAGGTGGCGGAAGACTCCGTCGCCGTAGGAACCGACCGTGACATGGCCGAGGACGACCGACGGTCCGACCTGCCCCGGTGTGGGCGAGTACCGGTACCAGCCCGCCTGGTCGTGTCCGGTGACCGGGGGGACCTGAACGGTGCCGTCCGGTTCCAGACCGAGGCTCAGCAGCGGGGTGTCGACCCCGATGGCCGGGATCCGGAGCCGGACCGGGACCGAACGCCGCAGGGGGCGCGGGGAACCGACGACCGGCGTGGCGTCTCCGGTGTCCGGAGTGCCGCCGCGGGTGCCGGTGGGGTGGACGGTCGCGGACCGGCCCCTCCCGGTACCACCGCAGCCCGCGAGCAGCGCGGTCAGCGCCGCGGTGCCGAACGCGCGCCTGGAGAGCGGCGTCATGCCCCGGTCGCCCGGCGGCGGCGGACGACGAGGACGGCCCCGCCGGCCATGACGAGCGCCACGCCGGCGCCGCCGCCGATCAGGCCGTCCCGGGAGCCGGATTCCTGGGCGGGGGCGGTGACACCGGTGTCGGGCGCGCCCGCCGGCACCGCGCGGACCTGGTCACGGACCGGGGCACGGGTCGGTTCGGCGACCGGAGCGGGGGTGGCCGCCCTGGTGGGGACCGGGGAGGGGGTTGCGGCCGTGGTGGGGACCGGGGAGGGAGCGGCCCCGTCGGCGAAGGCGGGTGCGGTTCCCGCCAGCACGGCGGTGCAGGCAACTGCCGCGGCGGTGAGGATGGTTCGGCGCATCGGATCGCTCTCTTTCGTCGGCGCCCGCCGGTCGGCGGGCGGTTGTGGATCGAGCGGAGAGACGAGGCGGGGCGGGAACGGGTTGTAAAGGGATGGCAAAGTCGCGTGCGGGCCGTCCGGTGTGTTCGTCCCGGTCTTCGCCGCGGCGACCGCGTACTTCGCGGTGTGGGCGGCCGGCTCGGGGCCGGGGGACAGCCCTGGGCCCGGCCCGCTGACCACCATCGCCGAGGTGTGCGGGGTGCTCGCCCTCTTCGTGGTGGTCGATCTGGTGGTCGTCGTGCGACGGCTGAGGCGTGTAACGAGGCACCGCCTCGACCACACGTCGGGAGGCCCGGTGATCCTGCTACCCCCGTTGTGCGCCCCGCGCGACGGACGGGTGCCGATGTGACGGCGTGTGCATGACCGCGATGGCCGCGGCGTCGTCGGCGAGCCGGCCCCCCACGTGTGCGAGGAGGTCGCCGCGTAGGCGCTGGAGCATGTCGTCGGGCGTGCGCTCCCCCCACGTGACGAGACGTTCGTCGAGCCGGTAGAAGGCGCCGGACTTGTCACGGGCCTCGACGACGCCGTCGGTGTAGAGCAGCAGCAGGTCGTCCTCCTCGAAGGGGAACTTGTCGAGGACGTAGTCGCCGCCATTGAACTCGCCGAGTCCGAGCGGCGGCGCCGACGGGCTGCGGTCGAGCGGCACCACCGTGCCTCGACGCAGCATGAGCGGCGGGGGGTGCCCGCAGTTGACCATGTGGACGCAGCCGCCATGGTCGGGGAAGTCGAGGAGTGCCGCCGTGATGAAGCGCTCCTCGTCGTTGTCTCCGCCACTGTGCGGATCCCATCTGACGCTGCCGTCCAGGTGTGCCGCCAGAGCGGGCAGGGACGCCTGGCGGTGGGCGAATCCGTAGAAGGACCCGAGCAGCATCGCGGCGTCCCCGACCGCCGCCAGCCCCTTGCCCCGGACGTCGCCGATGAGCAGCCGGGTGCTGGTGCGGGTGCGTGCCGCGGCGTACAGGTCACCGCCGATCTGTGCCTCGGCTTCGGCGGCGAGGTAGACCGAGGCGACCGTGAGCGGCCCGATACGGTCCGGCAGCGGCCGCAGCAGGACCTTCTGCGCAGTTTCGGACACGGAGCGTACCTGACTCAGCACGCGCCTGTGCCGGTCGCGTACGGCCGTGAAGGCGACCACCACGATCGCGCCGGCGGCCAGCGCGGCGATCCCCCCGTTCCGGCTCGCGTACCCCACCGTGTGCTGAAGCGAGGCCACCGCGAGCCGGGCGCCCACGGCCAGGACGCTGACCAGCGCGGTGAGCCGGGGGCCGGCGAACGCGGCGGTGACGGCGGGCGCCGCCATCAGCAGCGGCCCGAGTTCCACGTACGGCGGAGTCAGCGCGTCCGTGAGGGAGATCACCGCGATCAACACGAACGGCAAGGCCACGAGCGCACGCCTCGGCTGCCCCCGCACCCCCTCGAAGACGCCACTGGCTCCCACGTCCGTCACATGGCCCTTCACTGGGTGGCATACGGCGCCGCGCCGGCCTGGTGCCGCCGGGGCATGGTTCCGGCCACCATTCGAATCCATAAAAGCCCCATATCGGACCATACAGTGACAAAATCTACATTCCGGGTGGCGGGTGGAGGGAACGGTGGACTGGGACGCTGTCGTCGACGAGCTGTACGGCCTTCCGCCGGGTGAGTTCACCGCTGCCCGCGACGAGCGGGCCAGGGCCGCCCTTGCGGCAGGCGATCGCGAGTCGGCCGAGCGAATCCGTCGTCTGCGCCGGCCCACCCTGGCCGCGTGGGCCGGCAACCTGCTGGTGCGCGAGCGACCGGACGAGGTCGAACGGCTGCTGGAGCTGGGTGCGGCGCTGAGGCGGGCCCACCAGGATCTGGACGGTGGGCAGCTCCGGGAGCTTTCGGCGCGGCAGCACCAGCTCACCTCCGTCTTGGCTCGGCAGGCCGGCCGGCTGGCGGCCCAGGCCGGGCGGCGCCTCGGCGACGACACTCGGCAGGAGGTCCAGGACACCCTGCACGCGGTACTGGCCGATCCCGAGGCGGCCGAGAACTGGGCGAAAGGGCACCTGGCGAAGCCGTTGAGCGCCCCGGTCGGCTTCCCCGCCTTCCTCCGGGAGGCTGGGGCGACCCCGGCCACCCGCCGCGCCCGGCCCGTCGACGAGGTGGCCGACCTGGACTCCGCGCGCGTCCGGCGCCGCGAGCAGCAAGAGCGACTTGAGCAGGCCCGGCAGCGGGCCGCGGACGCCGAGCGGGAGCTCCACGACCGCGAAGACGGGCTGACCGCGGCCAAGGAGGAGCAGAGCCGGGCGGAGGAGGAGCAGCAGCGGGCCGAGCAGCGCGTCGACGAGCTGTCCCGGCAACTCGAACACGCCGAACGTGAGCAGCGGGCAGCCATGGGGGCCGCCCACAGGGCCCGCGACCACACACGGGACGTCGACCGGACGGTGCGTGAGGCCCGGCGCCGGGCGAGGGACGCCGCGGCCCGCGCCCGCAGGCTCGCCGAACAGACGCGGCAGCACAAGGTGTGAGAGGAGAACGCTGAAGAAGACGGCCCACTTGGCCGCGAGCCGGCATGAACAGGATCATGTCGCCATGGCTGATCACCTCCATCCCTCGCCGCCGGCGGTAGTACGGCTCACGCACTACGCGGTAGTACGGCTCACGCACTACACGGAGGCCGAGAAGACGGAAATCCTCGGCGACGGCACCGATCCCTTCGGCGTCGCGTACGCGGGACTCACCTGGCTGCCGAAGGAACACCACTTCGGCGTCAGGCTGGGAGGCCGCCTCGTGGCGCATGCCGGGCTGCTCAGGCTGCCCATATCCATCGGCGGTGACAGCACCGAAGCGGTAGGCGTCGGAGGAGTGGCCGTCGCACCGGACGTGCGGGGGCGCGGATTGGCGCGCCAAGTCATCGCGGCGGCCCTGGACCACGCACGAACGATGGGACCGCAGCACGGACTTCTCTTCTGCCGACGGCCCCTCGTCCCCCTCTACGAACGGCTCGGCTGGCGAGCGCTGGACCAGGACGTGCATGTCGAGCAACCCGACGGGCCCGTGCTGATGCCGCTGCGGACCATGGTCACGCCCCTGCACGACCGGGCAAGCTGGCCGGACGGAGCCGTACGCCTGCTGTCCTTCCCCATGTGACGAGACGCCGTTGTGCAGCCGTGCGTCAAGCTCAGCCCATGAACGAGGACGCCTTCTGACAGCCCGTCGACGACTGCACACCGTCCGCACCGGACCCGGGCGCGGAACAGCCGGCCACCGGTGCGGCGGGCCGTGCCGTGCGGCCCGTGGGCGGCGGGTCCAAGCTGGAGGGAGAGCTGCGAGGGAGAGACCATGCGGGTGGGAGTGCTGACCGGAGGCGGCGACTGCCCCGGTCTGAATGCGGTGATCCGCAGTGTCGTACGCAAGGGCGCGCAGGAGTACGCCTGGGAGTTCGTCGGGATCGCGGACGGCTGGGGCGGCGCCGTCAAGGACGTCATCCGTCCCCTGGACGTCGCGGCTGTGCGGGGGATCCTTCCGCTCGGCGGCACGATCCTCGGCTCCTCCCGCACCAATCCGCTCCGGCTCGACAGGGGCATCGACCGCATCCGCGAGACCCTCCGCGCGCACGAGATCGACGCCCTCGTCGTCATCGGCGGCGAGGACACGCTCAGCGTCGCGAGCGCGCTGTCCGACGCGGGGGTCGACCTGGTCGGCGTGCCCAAGACCATCGACAACGACGTGGGCGGCACCGACTACACCTTCGGCTTCGACACCGCGGTCGGCATCGCGACCGAGGCCATCGACCGCCTGCACACCACCGCGGAGTCGCACAAGCGCACGCTGGTCGTCGAGGTGATGGGGCGCCACTCGGGCTGGATCGCCCTGCACGCGGGCGTCGCGGGCGGCGCGAACGCCATCCTCATCCCGGAGGTGGAGTTCGATCTCGACCGGGTGTGCGCCTGGGTGGAGAGGCGTTTCGAGATCAACTACGCGCCGATCGTCGTCGTGGCGGAGGGGGCGGTCCCACGGGCCGGGCAGATGGTGGTCAAGGACGAGTCGCGCGACGAGTTCGGGCACGTGCGCCTGTCCGGCATCGGCGACTGGCTGGCCCGGGAGCTGGAGAGCCGTACCGAGAAGGAGGCGCGTACGACGGTGCTCGGCCACGTCCAGCGGGGCGGCACGCCGTCCGCCTACGACCGGTGGCTCGCCACCCGCTTCGGTCTGCACGCCGTGGAGGCCCTCAGGGACGGCGCCTTCGGCACGATGGTGGCCCTGCGCGGCACGGACGTCGTACGTGTCCCGCTCGCGGACGTGGCGGGCACGAACAAGCTGGTCCCCATGGAGCTGTACGAGGAGTTCGACGTCTTCTTCGGCACCTGACGTGCGGTCTGACGTGCGGTCTCACGTCCGGTCATCCGTGGGGTACGACGACCACCGGGCAGTGGGCGTGGTGCAGGACGGCATGGGCCACGGGACCCAGCCGCTGCTCGGCCGCCCGCGGGCTCGCACGCCGGCCGACGACGAGCAGGCCGGCCCGCCGCGAGGCGTGCACCAGCGCGTAGGCCGGGTGGAGCAGGACGACGTCGGGCAGCACGGAGACGTCCGGATACCTCTTGCGCGGCTCCCGGAGCACGTCGGACAGCCGCTGGACCTCCTCGTCCTCCCACGTCGACCGGTCCTCCTCGGGCACCGCGAGCGCGGTCCAGAGCGGGGCGCCGGCGAGGGACCACGCGTGCACGGCCCGCAACCGGGCCTCACGGAGCCGAGCGGCGCCGAAGGCGAAATCCAGAGGGGACCCGGCCGCCGTGCGGACGTCGTCGACGCCCACGGCCACCTCCGCCTCGTGCAGGGCGGCGGCGGGAGGCCGGGGCACGACCGCCACGGGACAGGGCGCGCCACTCGCCACCGCCAGCGCCGTCGAGCCCACCGCGAGGCCGTCGAATCCGCCGTCCCCCCGAGCCCCGACGACGAGGAGCTCGGCCGTCCGGGCAGCGGAGAGCAAGGCGGCCGAGGCGGAACCGGCCACCTGTACGCCGCTCATCGCCACACCGGGACTTCCTGCGGCGAGACCGGCCTCTGCGCGCCCCAGCACCTCCTCGCCGGACCGCTGCCAGGAGAGGGCGACCGGCGGATCGATGATGTGATCGGCGGGGGCGGGCACGGCGTGGACCAGGCGCAGCTCCAGACCGCGGCGGGCCGCCTCCTCGGCCGCCCACTCGCCCGCGACGAGGCTTTCCCGGGACGCGTCGATCCCGGCCACGAGGAATCGGGTCATCCGGTCCTCCTTGCGGGCCGAAGCACCATTGTGGACGGGCCGTGACGGCGCCACCAGCCGAACCGGTCGGGCTCCCGGTGCCCTCCCCTGCCGGGGCCGTTAATGTGGCTGGCAGGTGGGTGAGACGGCTTTCGGTGGTGCGCGGGGGTTTGGAGGGTCGCCGGTGGGTGGTTCCGAGGAGTCAGGGGAGGCCGGTGTGCGGCTGCCGCAGTTGCGGTTGGACGAGTTGCTGGGGGAGCTGCAGGCGCGTCTGGACGCGGCGCGGGGTACCCGCGACCGGGTGCACAGTCTGCTGGAGGCGGTGCTCGCGGTCGGCCGGGAGCTCGACCTGGAGCAGGTGCTGTACAGCATCGTGGACGCCGCGGCGACGCTGGTGGACGCCGAGTACGCGGCGCTGGGCGTGATCGGTCCCGACGGCAGGCGGTTGTCGGCGTTCCACACGGTCGGTGTGGGCGAGGAGCAGATCGGGCGGATCGGCGCGTACCCGGAAGGGCACGGGATCCTGGGGGAGCTGATCCGGCATCCGGAACCGCTGCGGTTGGCGAAGCTGTCGGAGCATCCGGCGTCGTACGGCTTCCCGGAGCACCATCCGCCGATGAACACGTTCCTAGGCGTTCCGATCCGGGTACGGGACCAGATCTTCGGCAATCTGTACCTGACCGAGAAGCGCGGCGGGCTGGAGTTCGACGAGGACGACGAGTCGGTGCTGGCCACGCTGGCGGTGGCGGCGGGCGTGGCGATCGACAACGCACGGCTCTACGAGGAGTCGCGGCTGCGGGAGCGCTGGCTGCGGGCGATGGCGGAGATCACGCAGAGCCTGATGTCGGGTGCCGACCAGGCGGAGGTCCTCGGGCTGATCGCCGAGCGTGCGCGGGAGATCACGGGGGCGGCGCTGGCGGCGATGTCGACGCCGGTGAAGGGGACCGGCACGCTGAGTGTGGAGCTGGCGATAGGCCAGGAGGCGGATGCGCACCGGGGACTGGTGCTGCCGGTGGAGGGCACGCTGACCGGGGAGGCTTTCGCCGGCGGGGTACCGGTGAGCAGCCCGGACATCACGCGGGACCCGCGGGTGACGGCGGGGCCGCCGCGGTTTTCCGGCCTGGGTCCCGCGGTCGCGGTGCCGGTCGGCGATCCGGGCGATCACGTGCGCGGCGTGGTCCTGCTCGTGCGGGAGGCCGGCGGGACCGACTTCTCCGGCAAGGAGCTGGAGCTGCTCAAGGGATTCGCGGCGCAGGCCGCCGTGGCGATGGAACTCGCGGGACGGCGGCGGGACGCCGAGCAGATCACGTTGCTGGAGGACCGTGACCGCATCGCCAGGGACCTGCACGACCTGGCGATACAACGGCTGTTCGCGACGGGCATGACGTTGCAGAGCGCGGGCCGGTTCATCGACCATTCGGGTGCCAAGGAGCGGGTGCTGCGGGCGGTGGACGACCTGGACGAGACCATCAAGATCATCAGGTCGACGATCTTCGGTCTGCGGGCGCACGACGAGGAGGCGGGCGCCGGACTGCGGACGCGGGCGGTACAGGTGGTCGGGGAGGCCGCGCCGGTGCTGGGGTTCGCGCCCGGTGTGCGGATGGAGGGGCTGCTGGACACCCATGTGTCCCGGGAGACCGCGGACGAGGTGGTGGCGGTCCTGTCGGAGGCGCTGACGAACGTCGCCCGGCACGCGCACGCCGACCGTGCGGAGGTGGCGCTGGAGACCGACGGCAGGAGCGTGCGGCTGACGGTCACCGACAACGGCGTGGGGATTCCCGCCGACGGGCGCCGCAGCGGGCTGGCCAACATGGCCGAGCGGGCCCGCAGGCTGGGCGGCGGCCTGGAGTGGACCACACCCGAGGGCGGAGGCACCAGACTGGTCTGGCACGCGCCGGTGGGCACGGCGGAGTCCCCGCCGCCTTCACCGGGGGAGTGACGGGGGTTTCATCGGGGCGGTGGCCGGGGCTTTGCGGTGGGGGTGGCGGGGGTTTCATCGGGGCGGTGGGTGGGGCTTCACGGCGGGGGTGATGGGGGCTCCTCCGGGGCGGTGGCCGGGGCTTTGCGGTGGGGGTGGCGGGGGTTTCACCGGGGCGGTGGGTCGGGCTTCACGGCGGCGGTGATGGGGGCTCCTCCGGGGCGGTGGCCGGGGCTTCACGGCTGGGGTGCCGGGGCTCCACCGGGGCCGTGACCGGGCCCGGCTGCGTGGGGCGGATCAGCCGTGCCGTTCGTGCTCCGGGCGCACCACGACCACCGGGCAGGCCGCGTGCTGGGCGCAGCGCTGGCTGACCGAGCCCAGCATCGCGCGGGCGAAGCCGCCGCGGCCCCGGCTGCCCACGACGAGGACGTCCGCCCCCTGCGAGGCGCGGATCAGCACCTCCGACGGATCGCCCTCGACCAGGTACTCCACCAGGTGCGCCGGGCGGCCGTCCGGGAAGACGCCGCGCAGTCCCTCCGCGAAGCGCTCCCGGGCCTGCTCCAGGTCGAACTCGGGATCGATCGCGGGTCCGGTCCAGCCGACGACCGACGGCGTGTCCCAGGCGTGGATCGCCTCCACGACGCCGCCGACGAGTCGGGCGTACTCCGCCGCCCAGCGCAGCGCCGCGCAGGAGGACGGTGAACCGTCCACGCCCACGACCACCCGGCGTCGCGGTTCGGAGGGTTGCATGGCCACCTCACTGAGCAGTCGTTGTCCCTACGTCCACGCTGCCCGGCCCGACGCGACCGTGCCAGCCGAGGACCGCCCCGCCCGACGGCCGGGCACGCGCGAAGCCCCCGGTGGGCGTCGGTCAGGGGGCCGGTCGGCCCTGGTGCGGGACCAGCGGCCCATGGCCACCACGCCGGATGGCGGCGATTCTCGGAAGCGGATCAACGGATCACCGAAGTGCCCGTCGCGGCAGCGTCGCAGGAGGTGGGAGACCATGCCCCGCACCGTAATCGTCGGTCTCGACGGTTCTCCCGAGAGCAGGGCCGCCGCCGAATGGGCGGCGCGGGAGGCGAAGCTGCTCGGGCTGCCGGTGCGGCTCGTCCATGTGGGGGAGCAGGTGCCCGGGCCCCTGGCGCAGGCACCGCTGCTCGGCGCGGAGACGTATCGGCACCGGACCGAGCGGGTGCCCCGCGAGGCCGCCGAGGGGCTGCGGTTGCGCCATCCGGGTGTCGAGGTGCGCACCGAGCACCTTCCCGGCCGTCCCGCCGAGATCCTCACCGACGAGGCGGCCGACGCCGAACTGCTCGTACTGGGCTCGCGCGCCCTCGGCGGGGTCGGCGGCTTCCTGGTCGGCTCGGTCGGGCTGTCCGTCGTGGCGCACGCCGAGCGGCCCGTCGTCCTGGTGCGGGCCCGGGAACAGGCCGCCGACGAGCACGAGATGGACCCCGCGGGCATTCCCTCCGCCGCGGCCGCCTTCCGGCCCGTCGTCCTGGGCCTGGACACCGCGCACCCGGACGAGGACCTGATCCGGTTCGCCTTCGAGGCGGCCGCGCGCCGCGGCACCTCGCTGCGCGTCGTGCACGGCTGGTACCCGCCGCTGTACTACGGCTACGGCGTGCCCGCCGACGCCGAACTGCTCACGTCGCCCGCGGTGGCCGAGGCCGCCGGACTGACCGAGGCGCTGTGCACCTGGCGGCGGAAGTACCCGGACGTCGAGGTCGCCGAGGTCTCCCGCCCCGGCAGCGCCGCGGAACTGCTCGTCGCCGCCTCCCGCGAGGCATCCCTCGTCGTCGTGGGCAGGCGCGAGCGCCGCAACCCCCTGGGCGCCCGCATCGGGCACGTCACCCACGCCGTCCTGCACCACGCTGCCGCCCCCGTCGCGGTCGTCCCACACGGCTGACCGGCACCACGAGCACGGCCCACCGAACACCACAGGACCCCACCCGAGGAGTGAGGATCATGAAGGCTGCGGTCGTACGGACCTTCGGCGAACCGCTGGTCGTCGAGGAGCGCCCGGACCCCGAGCCCGGACCCGGCCAGGTCCGCGTCCGCGTCGAGGCCTGCGGTCTGTGCCACACCGACATCCACGCCGCGCACGGCGACTGGCCGGTCAAGCCGAACCCGCCGTTCGTACCCGGCCACGAGGGCGTCGGCCTCGTGGAGAAGCTCGGCGCGGGTGTCACCCACCTGTCCGTGGGGCAGCGGGTGGCCGTGCCGTGGCTCGGCCACGCCTGCGGCCGCTGTGAGCACTGCCTGTCCGGCTGGGAGACGCTCTGCGAGCAGCAGGTCAACACCGGATACGGCTGCGACGGCGGGTACGCGGAGAAGATGCTGGCCTGGGCCGACTTCGCGCAGCCGGTGCCCGACGGCGTCAGTGCCCTCGACGCGGCCCCGCTGACCTGCGCGGGCGTCACCACGTACAAGGCCCTCAAGGTCGCCGGCGTCCGTCCGGCCCAGCTCGTCGCCGTCTCCGGGGTCGGCGGACTCGGTCACCTGGCCGTCCAGTACGCGAGGATCGCCGGGGCCAGGGTCGCCGCGATCGACGTCACCGACGACAAGCTCGAACTCGCCGCCGAACTCGGCGCGGACATCCTGATCGACGCCCGCACCCAGGACGTCGGCCGGGAACTCAAACGGTACGGCGGCGCGCACGCGGCGATCGCCCTCGCGGTGAACGAGGCCGCCTTCGAGGCGGTCGCCTCCGGACTGCGGCGCGGCGGCAAGCTCGTCATGGTCGCCCTGCCCGCGCAGGGCACGGTCCGGGTCCCGATCTTCGACACCGTGCTCGGCGGCACCTCGGTGATCGGCTCGATCGTCGGCACCCGGCAGGACCTCGCCGAGGTCTTCCAACTGCACGCGGAGGGCCGCACCCGGGTCATCCGGGAGAGCCGTCCGCTCAGCGCCGTCAACGAGTCCATCGACGAGGTACTGCGCGGTCAGGTCAAGGCCCGCATCGTGTTCGACCTCGGAACGGGAGGATGAGGACCATGGATCTGCCGCTGGTCGTCGGAGTCGACGGTTCCGAATCCAGCCTGCGGGCCGCCGACTGGGCCGCCGACGAGGCCGCCCTGCGCGCGGTGCCGCTGCGGGTGGTGTACGCCTCGCTCTGGGAGCGCTACGAGGGCGCCGCGCTCGCGCGCGAACTCGGCAAGCCGGACGACCAGGTGGAGGCCGAGGAGGTCGTCGCGGCCGCCGCCCGGCGTGCCCGCGCCCGCCACCCCGACCTGCCGATCAGCAGGGCCGCGCTGCCCGAGGCACCCGAGTACGCGCTGGTACGGGAGGGCAAGAACGCCTCCGCCCTGGTCGTGGGCGCCCGCGGCCGCAGCGCGGTGGTCGACCTGCTGCTCGGTTCGGTCACCCTGTTCGTGGCCGCGCACGCCGACTGCCCCGTGATCGTGATCCGCGGCAGCCACGACAACCAGGCCCGGACCCCGGTGCACGGCCGCATCGTCGTCGGTGTCGGGGACAGTTCCGCGGCCGCGGTGCGCTTCGCCGCCGAGGAGTCCCTGCGCCGCGGGGCCGAACTGGAGGCCGTACGGGCCTGGCGGTGCCCCGCGCACGAGACCCTCGACCATCCGTTGATCGGCGGGGAGCCCGAGCGGGTGTACGAGGAGCGGGCCGCCGACGCCCTGGAGGCCGCGCTGCGCGACCTGCCGCCGGAGGTGAAGGTGCGCCGGCGCACCGTGGAGGGGCCGGCCCGCCGGGTGCTGCTGGCCGCCGCGCCGGGCGCCGACCTGCTCGTGGTCGGAGTCCGGCGCCGGGCGGGACGGTTCGGGCTCCAGCTCGGCCGGGTCGCCCACACCGCCCTGCACCACTCGGCCTGCCCGGTGGCCGTGGTGCCCGAACGGGCGTGAGGTCACAGGTTCGCCGTGTGATCGGGGACGTAGGTCTGAAGATCGCGCGGCGGCCTCTCGTAGCCGGTCGGCGGCGGCCGCTCCGGCAACCGCAGCACCGTCGGTGAGACGTCGTGGTACGGCACGGTGCCGAGCAGATGGGCGATCATGTTCAGCCGGGCGCGGCGCTTGTCGTCGCTCTCCACGACGTACCACGGCGCCTCGGAGATGTCCGTGTGCACCATCATCGCGTCCTTGGCCCGCGAGTACGCCTCCCAGTGGGTGATGGACTCCAGGTCCATCGGCGACAGCTTCCAGCGTCGCAGCGGGTCGTCCAGACGGCGCCGGAAGCGCTCCTGCTGCACGGCGTCGCTCACCGAGAACCAGTACTTGCGCAGCAGGACCCCGTCCTCCACGAGCATCCGCTCGAAGATGGGGCACTGGCGCAGGAACCGCTGGTACTCCTCCTTGGTGCAGAAGCCCATCACGTGCTCGACCCCGGCCCGGTTGTACCAGGACCGGTCGAACAGCACGATCTCCCCGGCGGCCGGGAGTTGCTCGACGTACCGCTGGAAGTACCACTGGGTGCGCTGGCGCTCGGTCGGCGCGGGCAGCGCCACGATCCGGGCGATGCGCGGGTTGAGGTGCTCGGTCACCCGCTTGATGGTGCCGCCCTTGCCGGCCGCGTCCCGCCCCTCGAACACCACGACCAGCCGGGCCCCGGTGACCCGCACCCACTCCTGGAGCCTCGCCAACTCCGTCTGAAGACGCAGCAGTTCGCTCTCGTAGGTCTTGCGCGGCAGCGCCGCCCCGTTGTCGGCCCTCACAGCAGGACACCGTACTTTCCGACGGGCGTCCGCGCACCCGGGCGGACGTGAGGGCGGCGGCGGACTCCGCTCACGCCGACGTCAGCGGCCTCGACGCCCCGTCCGGCCGGGCGAGATGGGTAGTGAACCAGTCCCGGGCGAGGTCCGCCACCGCCTCCACCGTGCCCGGCTCGGTGAACAGGTCGGTGGCGCCGGGCACGGGGACGACACGGTGGTCGCAGCGCATCCAGTCCGCCGCGAGCCGGTTGAGGCCGAGGAGCCGTGTGTCCCGGGCACCGACGACGAACAGGGAGGGGGCGCGCACCCGGGCCAGTGCCGCGGGCGGGGCCAGATCGGGGCGGCCGCCGAGACAGACCACGGCGCGGATGTCGTCCTCCGCCGCGGCCTCCAGCGCGGCGCCCGCGCCCGTACCCGCCCCGCAGTGGCTCACGGGCAGGCCGGTCTCCCGGCGCAGCCAGTCGGTGGCGGCCCGCAGGCGCCGGGCCAGCAGCACGATGTCGAAGACGTTGTGCGGGGTGCGCTCCTCGTCCTCGGTGAGCAGGTCGATCAGCAGCGTGCCCAGGCCCGCCCGGCGCAGGGCGGCGGCCACGCGCTGGTGGGCCGGGCAGCTCCGGCCGCTGCCGAGCGCGTAGGCCACCGCCACCGGTGGCGTGGGCGGCAGGGCGAGCCGTGCGGGCAGACGCACCGGACCGGCCGGCACCTCCACCTCGCGGTCCGGGGAGGGGGATTCCGGGGGGAATGCGGAAAGCGGTCCGGTCGCGGTCGCGGTGGCGCGCTGGGCCTCGGCCAGCAGGGTGGCGACCTCCGCGTCGGTGACCTGCCCGAAGTCCGCGTACCAGGCCCCGACCGAACCGAGGTGGCGCAGCGGCTGGAGACAGACGACCCGGTCGGCCACCGTGCGCAGGTGCGGCAGTGTTGCCTCCGGCCCGACCGGGACCGCGAGGACCACACGCGTGGCGCCGCGGGTGCGCGCCACCCGGCAGGCGGCCTCCGCGGCGGCGCCGGTCGACAGCGAGTCGTCCACGACGAGCGCGGTCAGCCCGGCCACGGGCAGCGGCGGGCGGCTCTCGCGCAAGTGGCTCAGGCGCCGCTCCAGTTCGGCCCGCTCGGCGCGTTCGACGGTCTCCCGCTCGGCGGGATCCAGCCCACTCTCCGCCAGGACGGCCTGGTCGATGACACGTACCCCGTGCTCACCGAGGGCGCCGAAACCGAGTTCCGGCTGCCAGGGCACGGGCAGCTTGCGCACCACGGCCAGGTCGAGCGGAGCGCCCAGGCGCCGGGCCACCTCGAAGGCCACCGGGACGCCGCCCCGGGGCACTCCGAGCACCACCGTGTCCTGGTCGCGCAGGAATTCCAGGCACCGGGCCAGGCGCCGCCCGGCGTCCGCGCGGTTCTCGTAACGCATGCGCCGCCACCTCCTCGTACGTGGTCCCGGCGGCGCGGCGGCAGACCGCCTCGACTCCATTCGAACGCTTCCGGGATCCGAACGCCTCCGGGACGTCCGGGCCGGCGGCACGGGTCAGCTCGTCCTCTGGTCCCAGCGCGGGCCGACGAGATCCCACTCCGCGCTCCACAGGTCGTAGCGGCGCCGGTCCAGCCGCCGGCGGACCAGGGCCGTCGATCCGTGGACCAGGCCGCCGAAGACGAGCGCCGCCGAGGTGCCGAACAGGGCGGCCTGCGCGGTCGCCTCCGCCGGGCCGGGCGGCTCGGCGGTCAGACGGCCCCGGCCGTCCTGCCAGACGGTGACCGCCGCACCAACCGGCAGGTCCGTGCTCACCAGGGTCTGCCCGGTACGGGTGGTGCCGTCGGGGCCGGTCCAGCGGACCTTCGCCGGTGCCCGGTAGCTCGCGTTCTCCGTAGGCGTGGTCGCAGGGGCGGCCGTGAGCAGCACGGCCCGGACCGGGTGTCGGTCGGCGCGCTGCCAGGCGAGTTCCCGGCCCGCGCCGCGCGCCGCCACCGTCCCCGCGACCGCGCCGCCGACCACGATCACCAGCCACATCACCAGGATCGCCCAGGCCTCGACGATGTCCTCGTGGCGGCGCAGCGGATTGCGGCGCCACCGCCACAGCCGGCGCCGCGTGCGCCCGTGGCCCGTCCTGCCGCTCACCGGTCGAGGTCTCCCGTCTTCTCCCGCCCACCAGCCCGTGCGCCGAACGTGCTTCCGCGCGCCGGCCCCACTTCCGTCCCACCGTGGTGGCCCTTCGTCCCACCGTGGTGGCCGCTCGTCCGCCGTTCATCCCTGGCCCGCGGCGACCACCCCCTGCCGGGGGACCGGTCCGGTGGCCGGGGTCTCCTCCCCGTACTCCGGCAGCACCTGGAAGACACCGGTCAGGCCGGTGTGGCGCAGGATCCGCCGGAAGGACGAACTGCCGCTGACCAGCCGCAGCCGGCCACCGCGGGCCGCTACGCGATTGCGGACCCGGCACAGCAGACCCAGCCCGGCGCAGTCGATGAAGGGCGCCGGCCGCAGGTCGAGCACCAGGTCCGGCCGCGGCTTGTCGGTCAGCGCGTCGAGGCGCGCGACGAGGGACAGCCTCGTGACGAGGTCGACGTCGCCGCTCAGTGTCACAACGGTCGTGGTGCCGACCATGCGTTCCGCGTGGTTGACGGCGGGCCCGGTGGGACGTTCGGACATGCCGTCAGCCAAGCCGGTCCGGCGCGGTGCGGGGAAGGGCCGTTCGGCCCCCTCCACGGCGGCTGAAGAGCCCCGCGGTCGGACCGCCCCGCGGGCACCCGCCCCCGCGGGCGGCCGATGGGGCCGACCGGCCCATGCGGAACCCCGGACCGTCGGAGAAGCTGAAGGCGTGAGCGGTCCCGGTGCCGCGCCGGAGCGCGGGCCGCGCCCGCGGGCCGCGGACCGCCGGGTCCCGGCCGTCCGGCCATGAAGGCCGTGCGTCCGCGAAGGCCGTGCGTCCGCGAAGGCCGTGCGTCCGCGAAGGCCACCCGGAGCGAAGAGGGTGAGGTTCGGCATGAAAGGCTACGTCTTCCATGGCCCCGGGCAGTCCGCCTGGGAGGAGGTCCCCGACCCGGACCTCGAGGAGGCCACCGACGCCGTCGTGCGCGTCGACGCCGTGACCATCTGCGGGACCGACCTGCACATCCTCAAGGGTGACGTGCCCGAGGTCCGCCCCGGCACGGTGCTGGGGCATGAGGCCGTCGGCGAGATCGTCGAGGTCGGCGCCGAGGTGCGCACCGTACGGCCCGGCGACCGGGTCCTCGTCTCCTGCATCACCGCCTGCGGCCGGTGCCGCTTCTGCCGCGAGGCCATGTACGGCCAGTGCCGCGGCGGCGGGGGCTGGATCCTCGGCCACCTGATCGACGGCACCCAGGCGGAGTTCGTCCGGGTGCCCTTCGCCGAACTCTCCGTGCATCCGCTGCCCGCCGCGGTGACCGACGTGGACGCCGTGCTGCTGGCCGACATCTTCCCGACCGCCTATGAGGTCGGCGTGCTCAACGGGCGGGTGCGGCCCGGGGACACCGTCGTCGTGGTCGGCGCCGGGCCCATCGGACTCGCGGCGATCGCCACCGCTCGGCTGTTCGCGCCCGAGCGCGTCATCGCCGTGGACCTGGCCGCCACCCGCCTGGAAGCCGCCCGCAAGCTCGGCGCCGAGGCCGTGGCCGACGCGTGCGAGGCCCCCGAGCAGCTGGTCGACGACCTCACCGGAGGGCTCGGCGCCGACGTGGTCGTCGAGGCGGTGGGCGTACCGGAGACCTTCGAGCTGTGCACGCGCATGGTGCGGCCCGGAGGCCACGTGGCCAACGTCGGAGTGCACGGCAAACCCGCCACCCTGCACCTGGAAGAGCTGTGGATCAAGAACGTGACCATCACCACGGGCCTGGTCGACACCCACTCCACGCCGACACTGCTGCGGATGGCGGCGGCCGGCCGGCTGCCCACCTCCCAGCTGGTCACCCACACGTTCCCGCTGGAGCGCATGGAGGAGGCCTACGACGTCTTCGACCACGCCGCCGAGACGGGGGCGCTGAAGGTCGTGCTCGGTGGTCCGCGGCGCGAGGTCGTCCCGGTGCCCGCGGCCTGACGGGCCGGACGCCGGGCGCGACCCTCGTGCCCGGCTTCCGGGGCCGCCCCGGGACGGGGACATGCGGGCGAGGTGCAGCAGACACGCAGGAGACGCGGCGCGGAACGGCCGCACGCGCTCCGCCAGGTGGAAAGACGGATGACTGATGTATCGCAACGACGGGTTCCGCGAGCTCGGGCGGCAGGAGTGCCTGCGGCTGCTGGCCAAGGCACCGGTGGGCCGCATCGTCCATACGCGGCACGCCCTGCCCGCGGTGCTCCCGGTCAACTTCGCCCTGGACGGCGACGGCGCGGTGCTGCTGTGCACCTCGGCCACCTCCGAACTGGTCCGCGCGATCGACGGCGCGGTGGTCGCCTTCGAGGCCGACGAGGTGGACGCGGTCGCCCACTCCGGCTGGAGCGTCGTCGTCACCGGCCCCGCCTCGGTGGTGACCGACCCCGCCGAGCACCGCCGCCTGCTCCACGGCGGCCCGCGCTCCTGGGTGCCCTCGCCGCAGGTGGTCTTCGTCCGCATCGAACCGGAACTGGTCACGGGCCGTGAACTCGTCGGCGGACTCAGCGTGTACGGCCTGCACCGCCTCGTCTGATCTTCGTGCCCGCCCCTCTTCGAGCCCGCCGGAGGACACCATGCAGGGTTCCCAGTACACCGTCGGCGACGTGATGACCCCGACCGTCGTCGCGCTGGCCGGTGGAGCGATGTTCAAGGAGATCGTGCGGACCATGGAGCAGTGGGGCGTCAGCGCGATGCCCGTGCTGGACGGCCGCGGCCGGGTGCTCGGCGTCGTCTCCGAGGCCGACCTGCTGCGCAAGGAGGAGCTTCGCGACAACGACCCGGACCTGCCCGGCGGGCCGCCGCCCGTGGCCGGCTCGCGCCCGGCCAAGGCCCGGGCCGTGACCGCCGAGGAGCTGATGAACACCCCGGCCGTCACCGTGCACCCCGCCGCCGCCCTGGGCCGGGCCGCCCGCCTCATGGCCCGGCACGGCGTCAAGCGCCTGCCGGTCGTCGGTGACGACGGTGTGCTCATCGGCATCGTCAGCCGTTCCGACCTGCTGAAGGTGTTCCTGCGCGGCGACGAGGACATCGCGGAGGAGATCCGCCGCCAGGTCGTCGTCGCCGGGCTCCTGGCGGACTCGGTGGGCGTGGCGGTGCGCGAGGGAGTGGTCACGCTCACCGGCCGGGTCCCGGACGCCTCCCTGATCCCGCTCGTCATCCGCCTGGCGCGCAGCGTCGAGGGCGTGGTGGACGTGCGGTGCGACCTCACGGGACCACGCCGCCGCCCCCTCCTGGAACCCGATCTGGCCGACGAGTGGCCGTCGTCGCCCGCCACGGGGAGCGGACCCGAGACCTGACGGCGCGCGGACCGGCGCGCCGCGCCGAGGGGAACCGGGAGACGGCGCGGCGGGAGGGCCGAACGGTCCCCGGAAGGACCGAAGCGCTCTCGCGCCGTGCCCTGCCGGATGCGACGGTGAAGGTGGGATGCGCTGCCGCAGGAGGCGGCAGCCCGGCGGAAGGCGGTGGGGTCGGTGGAACTGCCCCTGGTGGTGGGTGTCGACGGGTCGGACCCGAGCCTGACGGCGGTGGACTGGGCGGTGGGTGAGGCCGCCCGGTTCGGTCTCCCGCTGCGCCTGGTGTACGCGTCCCTGTGGGAGCGGTACGAGGGCGCGGTGCCGTCGGGGACGGTGGGGCGCCCCTCGGAGCAGGTGATGGCGGAGCACATCGTCGCCTCCGCCGCGGAGCGCGCCCAGCGGCGCGACCCGGAGGTGAAGGTGTCCACCGACATCCTTCCGCAGGACACGGTCACCGCCCTGCTGGGCGAGGCCGCCAACGCCTCCGTGCTGGTCACCGGCTCTCGCGGGCGGGGTCAGCTGAAGGGGCTGCTGCTGGGTTCGGTCGGTCTGGCCGTGGCGGCCCGGGCGCACTGCCCGGTGGTCGTGGTCCGGGGCGACCAGGCGGGCCTGGCCGGCACCCACGAGCGGATCCTGCTCGCCGCCGGTGACTCCGACAGCGGGCACGAGGCCGCGCGGTTCGCTTTCCGGGAGGCCGAGGTGCGCGGCTGCGTCCTCGACGTCGTACGCACCTGGCGGCGCCCCGTGCACGAGGGCATCGGCAGCCCGGAGCTCGCCGAGGAGCCGGCCCGGCGTCACGAGGAGCATGCCGCCGCCGTGCTGGAGGAGCTGCTGCGCGAACCGGCGGCCGAGCACCGGGCGGTGCGAGTGCGCGCCGCCACGGTCGAGGGGCCGGCGCACCGGGTGCTCGTGGACCGCTCGGCCGCCGCCGACCTGGTGATCGTCGGGGTACGGCGCAGGGAGGGCCACTTCGGTCTCCAGCTGGGCCGGACGGCCCACACACTCCTGCACCACGCGCACTGCCCGGTCGCCGTCGTACCGCAGCGGGTGTGATCGCACGGTGCCGGAGACGATGGCGCGGACCTGGGCCTACGACGGCTACGACGCCGCGCAGGAGCGGCTGAGGGAGGCCCTGTGCGCCCTGGGCAACGGCCGCTTCGCCACGCGCGGAGCCCTGCCGGAGTGCGCCGCGGACGAGGTGCACTACCCGGGCACCTACCTGGCCGGCTGCTACAACCGGATCGTCTCCCACGTCGCCGGCCGCCAGGTCGAGAACGAGGAGCTGGTCAACCTGCCCGACTGGCTGCCGCTGCGCTTCCGCCTCGCGGGCGGCGCCTGGCTCACCCCGGACACGGCGCCGGTCCTCGAGCACCACCAGGCCCTGCACCTGGACCCGGGCGTGCTGGAGCGCCGTACCCGGTACGGGCTCGGCGACGGGCGGACGCTGACCGTGCGCCAGCAGCGGATCGTGCACATGGCCGACCCGTATCTGGCGGCCCTGCGCACCGAGTTCACCGCCGAGGGCGGCCCGGCGGACCTGGAGGTCGAGGCGGCGGTCGACGGCGGCGTGACGAACGCCGGAGTTCGCCGCTACCAGGACCTGGACGGCCGTCACCTCACCCAGGTGCACACCGGCACCGCGGCCCCGGACACGGTGTGGCTGCGCTGCCGGACCCGGACCTCCGACATCCGGATCGGTCTGGCCGCCCGGCTGACCGCCGACCAGGCGGCCGGACCGGTCGGCACCCGGCACGAGCACCCGCGCGCGATCCAGCGGGTGCGTCTGAGCCTGGTACCCGGCAGTGCCGCCACCCTGGACAAGACCGCCGCCCTGCACACCTCGCGCGACCTGGCGATCAGCGATCCGCTGGACGCGGCGATCGACCGGGTGGGCGCGGCGCCCGGCTTCGCCGGACTGCTGGAGAGTCACCGGACGGCCTGGGGACGGCTGTGGCGCCGGGCCGCCATCGACGTCCCCGGGGAGCCGGGACGCATCCTGCGCCTGCACCTCTTCCACGTGCTCCAGACCCTCTCCCCGCACACCGCCGACCTGGACGTCGGCGTACCGGCCCGCGGCCTGCACGGCGAGGCCTACCGCGGCCACGTCTTCTGGGACGAGCTGTTCGTCCTGCCGTACCTGAACCTGCACTTC
Source organism: Streptomyces sp. NPDC001231 (assembly GCF_042896885.1). Taxonomy (NCBI): domain Bacteria; kingdom Bacillati; phylum Actinomycetota; class Actinomycetes; order Kitasatosporales; family Streptomycetaceae; genus Streptomyces; species Streptomyces sp. NPDC001231. The sequence goes on along the minus strand of NZ_JBIAXS010000009.1, from coordinate 118,272 downwards.
CCCGAGGTCTCCCGCGCCCTGCTGCACTACCGGCACCGGCGCCTGGAGCGGGCCTGCTCGGCGGCGCGCGCGATCGGCCGGCGCGGCGCGATGTTCCCGTGGCAGAGCGGCAGCGACGGCCGGGAGGAGACCCAGCGGCTGCACCTCAACCCCCGCTCGGGCCGCTGGCTGCCGGACCACTCCCACCTCCAGCACCATGTCGGCTCGGCGGTCGCCTACAACGTGTGGCGGTACTGCGAGGCGAGCGGCGACGCGGAGTTCCTGCACACCAAGGGCGCCGAGACGCTGTTCCAGATCGCCCGCTTCTGGGCCGACTCGGCCACCTGGGACGAGCATCTGGGACGCCACCGCATCCTCGGCGTCATGGGCCCCGACGAGTACCACGACGCCTACCCGGACGCCGAGCGGCCCGGCCTCGACGACAACGCGTACACCAACGTCACGGCCGCCTGGGTGCTCGAGCGCGCGCTGGAGGCGCTGCGCGTCCTGCCCGAGCCGCGCCGCCGCGAACTCGTCGAGCGCACCGGCGTGGACGGCGCCGAGCTGGACCAGTGGGAGCACGTCTCCCGCACGCTGCACGTGCCCTTCCACGACGGCGTCATCAGCCAGTTCGAGGGGTACGGCGGCCTGGCCGAGTTCGACTGGGCCGGATACCGCGAACGCTACGGCGACATCCGCCGCCTGGACCGGATCCTGGAGGCCGAGGGCGACAGCGCCAACCGCTACAAGGCGTCCAAGCAGGCCGACGTGCTCATGCTGGGCTACCTCTTCTCCCCGGCCGAACTGTGCGCACTCCTCGGCCGCCTGGGACACCGTTTCGACGGGGACCTGTGGCGGCGCACCGTCGACTACTACCTGGACCGCACCTGCCACGGCTCCACCCTCAGCGGCCTGGTGCACGGCTGGGTCCTGGCCCGCGCCCGCCGCGCCGAGGCGTGGGCCTTCGTGCAGGAGGCGCTGCGCAGCGACATCGCCGACGTCCAGGGCGGCACCACCGGCGAGGGCATCCACCTCGGCGCCATGGGCGGCACCCTCGACCTCGTACAGCGCGGACTGACCGGTCTGGAGACCCGTGAGGGCGCGCTCTGGCTCGACCCCGCCCCGCTGCCGGAGCTGTCCTCCTACGGCGTCTCGATGCGCTACCGGGGGCACTGGGGCGTGCGGCTGCGGCTGGAGCACGGCCGGATCCGGATCGCCGTGCCCGAGTCCGACGGCTCACCGATCGACGTGCGCCTGGCCGACCGCGCCGTCAGCGTCCAGCCGGGCGAGACGTGCGCCCTGGTGCTGCCCGACTGAACCACGTTCCCACCACGTTGCCGGCCCCCTCCCGCATCCATCGCCGAAGAGGCCCGGAAATACCCCGGGGGGTACTCGTGTTAGTGTCTGACGAGATACCCCGGGGGGTAATTCTTCGCTAGGAAGGGAGCGTCCTGTGTTCTTCGTGGAGACCATCGAGCTGGCAGGACTCGGCAACCGCAGCTACCTGGCCGGAGGCGAGCGCACCGCCGTGGCGGTCGACCCGCCCAGGGACGTCGACCGGGTGCTGGCAGCGGCGGCCCGGCACGGAGTGCGCATCGCGTACGTCGTCGAGACGCACGTCCACAACGACTACGTCTCCGGCGGCCTGGAACTCGCCCGGCTGACCGGAGCCGACTACCTCGTCCCGGAGGGCGCCGACGTCCGCTTCGCGCGCACCCCCGTCCGCGACGGCGACACCGTGACCGTCGACGGCGACGCCCGGCTGACCCTGCACGCCATGGCCACCCCGGGACACACCCCGCACCACACCTCGTACGTCCTCCGGGAGGCGGGCAGTGCCCTCGCCGTGTTCACCGGCGGCTCGCTGCTGATCGGCACCGTCGGCCGCCCCGACCTGGTCGAACCGCGGCTGACCGAGGGCCTGGCCCGCGCCCAGCACGCCTCCGCCCACCGGCTCGCCGCCGCACTGCCCGACGCCACCGCGGTACTGCCCACCCACGGCTTCGGCAGCTTCTGCTCCTCCGGTCAGACGGAGGGCGACAGCACGACCATCGGCCGGGAGCGCGTGGTCAACGACGCCCTCACCCGCGACGTCGACACCTTCGTCGCCGACCTGCTCGCGGGCCTGGACGACATCCCCGCGTACTACACCCACATGGGACCGGCCAACGCCGCCGGACCCGCCCCGGTCGACCTCACCCCGCCCGCCGTCGCCGACCCCGAGGAGATAGCCGCCCGGCTGGCCGCGGGGGAGTGGGTCGTCGACCTGCGCAACCGGGTGGCCTTCGCCGAAGGGCACGTCGCGGGATCGTTCAACTTCGAGGCCGAGGGCAAGCTCGCCACCTACCTGGCCTGGCTGGTGCCCTGGGGCAAGCCGGTGACGCTGCTCGCCGAGACGCCCGCGCAACTGGCCGACGCGCAGCGCGAGCTGGCCAGGGTCGGCATCGACCGCCCGTCCGCCGCGGCCACCGGCGGGCCGTCCGCCTGGCTCCGTCCGGGCGAGGAGCCCGCCTCCTTCCCGCGGGCCACCTTCGCGGACCTCGCCGAGCGGCACCCGGGGGAGGGCGTCGTCGTACTGGACGTGCGGCGCGACTCCGAACGCGCCGGGGGCTTCGTCGAGGGCTCGGTGCACATCCCGGTCCACCAGCTGCACCGGCGGATCGACGAGGTCCCCGACGGCCAGGTGTGGGTGCACTGCGCGGGCGGCATGCGGGCCGCCGTGGCCGCCTCCCTGCTCGACGCGGTGGGCCGTGACGTGGTCGCGGTGGACGACGGGTTCGAGTCCGCGCAGAAGGCCGGACTCACCGTACGGACCGAACGGGAGGAACAGTGCCGATGAGCCCGGTCCGCCGCGGTCCCGCCCGTATCACCGCCCCGGAGGCCGCCGCGCGCACGGGCCACGCCCCGGCGGGCGGCGCGCCCGGCGGCGGATCCGGCGGCGCCGTGATCGTGGACGTGAGGGAAGCGCGGGAATGGCACGCGGGACACGCTCCCGGCGCGCTGCACCTCCCCCTGAGCGCGCTCGCCTCGGGCGCCGACGTGCCGCCCGAGGCGCGCGGGCGGCTCCTGGTCGTCGTCTGCCGCTCCGGCAACCGCTCCCGGCAGGCCGCCGAACTGCTGACCGCCCGGGGCGCCGACGCCGTCGACGTGATCGGCGGGATGCGGGACTGGGTACGGGCCGGACTGCCCGTGGTGGACCAGCGGGGCGAGGACGGCACGATCGCGTGAGTGCTCTGCTCCTCGCCCTGGCCGCCGGGGCCGTCATCGGCCTGGCACTGGGCACGCTCGGGGGCGGCGGCAGCGTCCTGGCCGTCCCCGCCCTGATCTACCTGCTCGGCTTCACCCCGGTCGCGGCCACCACCGCGAGCCTGGTCATCGTCACCGTCACCTCGGCCACCGCGCTCGTCGCACACGCCCGGGACGGCCATGTGCACTGGCGTACCGGCCTGCTGTTCTCCGCCGCGGGCGTGGGCCCGGCCATGCTCGGCGGCGCGGTCGCCGGACGGCTCCCGGAGGTCGTGCTCACCGCCGCCTTCGCGCTGGTCGCGGCGGTCGCCGCGGTCCGGATGCTGCGCCCGCGCCCGGCGACCGAGACGGACCGCCCGGTCCGGCCCGGCCGGGCGGCGGCCGCCGGCGCCGGACTCGGCGCGGTCACCGGTGTCCTCGGCGTCGGCGGCGGCTTCCTCGCCGTACCCGCCCTGGTGGGCGTGCTCTCCCTGCGCATGCGCGCCGCGGTGGGCACCAGTTTGCTGGTCATCACCGTCAACTCGCTGGCCGCGCTGGCGATGCGGGCCGGGACGGTCGACGGGCTGGACTGGGCGGTGATCGCGCCGTTCGCGGGTGCCGCGGTCCTCGCCGCGTGGGACGGCAAGCGGCTGGCCGCGAAGGTGTCCGGGCCGGCGTTGCAGCGGATCTTCGCCGTGGTGCTGCTGGCGGTCGCGGCGTTCATGCTCATCGACGCGGTGGCCTGATGAGTGCCGACCGGCCGGCCCCCCGTACCGGGACGCGGGTGGCCCGCCCTCACGCCAGCGACAGGAACAGCTTCTCCATGCGGGCCCGCATCTGCGCGGGGTCCTGGCCGTTCGTCCGCCCGGCCTCGATGTCGGCCACGCACTTCTGCAGGCCGCTGGCGATGATGGCGAAACCGGCGCGGTCCAGGGCGCGGGAGGCGGCGGCGAGCTGTGTCACGACCTCCTCGCAGTCCCGCCCCTCCTCGATCATCCGGATCACCCCGGAGATCTGGCCCTGCGCCCGGCGCAACCGGTTCAGCACGGCCTTGAGGTCCGTGCCCTCGAGCTCCAGTTCCACGATCACTCCTTGCAAAATACCCCTGGGGGTACTGTACGTCCGTCTTCGGGACGACGTCGACCACCCCACCGACCGGAAAGGACCCGTTCTGCCGTGACCGTTCCCTCCACCCCCGTCTCCCTGCTCGTCGAGCAGGCGCACTCCAGGCTCGACGAGCTGACCGTCATCGATGTGCGCACGACCGGCGAGTATGCCTCGGGACACCTCCCCGGCGCCCTCAACATCCCGCTGGACCGCGTCCGGCAGGCGCTGCCCGAGATCCGGCACGCGGCGGGGCGCGGCGAGGTCCTCGTCGTCTGCGCCTCGGGCGCCCGCTCGGCCAAGGCCTGCGTGTACCTGGCCCGGCACGGCGTCGGCGCCGCCACCCTCGCCGGAGGCACCGGGGCCTGGGCGTCAGCGGGTCACGAGCTGCACCGGCCGACGGCCTGCGAGACCTCGGCCGGCTGGAGCATGGAACGCCAAGTGCGCTTCACCGCCGGATCGTTGGTGCTGCTCGGCGTGGTGCTCGGGCTGCTCGTCCACCCGGCCTTCCTGATCCTGTCGGCGGGCGTGGCGGGCGGACTGGTCTTCTCCGCGCTCACCGACACCTGCGGCATGGCCGTCCTGCTCGCGAAGCTCCCCCACAACCGGCCGCGCGCGGCCCGGCTCGACGCGACGCTCGAGACGCTGCGGAGCAGGTGAGACCGGCGGGGCGGCCGCCAGGCCGCCCCGCCGCCCCGGCTCCCACCGGGCCGGTGTTTCCAGCGATGCCGCCCTCCCGCTCGCCGGACCGGCCCCCTCCCGCATGTCGTCCCGTGCGGCGCGGACTCATTCCTCGGGGCCCTCCTCGTGCTCCAGCAGGTGCCCCATGCGGTCGCAGAACAGATGGCCGAACAGCGCGCCGCCGTAGACGACGAACCCCGCGCCGACCAGCCAGGACTCCACCACCAGGATGGTGCCGATGGCGCCGTAGCTGAACGCGTTGGTCACGATCAGCGGGGTGAACACCAGGAACGAGAAGGCCCGCAGACCCACCAGCCCCACCATGGTGGCGACGGCGCCGGGGAGGAGGAGCCGCCAGCGCACCTGGTGACCGAGCAGGAAGTGCGGGCCCCACCAGAAGAACAGCACGCCGATGCCCACGCTCAGCAGCATGCGGTAGGTCCCGTCGAACACGGTGCGGGTGAGCACCTGCACGTACAGGTACACCATGAGCGCGATCAGCCAGACGGCTTGCCGCCAGATCCGGTGCCACGGTCCGGCGGGCAGCCGCCACACCCGCTCGTAGCCGTTCTGCACGCTCGACGCGAAGGACACGCCGAACACCGCCAGCAGCACCAGACCCCATACGCTGGTGCTGCCGGCCACCTTGCGGGCCGGGCTGAAGACCTCGGAGAGCACGTCGGCGGACCGGCCGGACAGATCCATGCCGTCCACCAGCCACAACGCGAACCCGCCGTGGTGCAGCGGATCGAGCGCGGCCACCACGATCAGCAACGGGGCGAGGGTGACCAGGGAGAGCGTGGCGAACCCCATCGCCCGGTGCATGAGCTCCAGCCGCTTGCCACGCCGGTAGAGCTCAGCGGCCCACCCCAGGTGTGTCGTCGGGCGGTCGGCGGACTCCCGCTCGCTCAACTCGGCCGCCGTGAGCGCCCGTCTCCGCGACCGGTGCCGCTCGACGCCGGGCGGGACGGGGTGGGACGTGACATGACGACGGCGCCTCCTCTCCGAGTCCCGGGTGACCGGCGTACGGCCCCGCGCATACCCATCATCGCGACCCGTCCGCCCGGCCGCACCCGGGCAGGCGGGATTGCGGCAGCAGATCCCAGGACGGACGTTCGCGGCGCACCGCGACCGATGAGCCGCGGGTGGGACCACATCACGGTCCGGTGCTCCGGGTCGCGGCTTCGACCGTGCTACGGGACCACCACCTCCCGGCGGCCCACCGCACCTCCGCCACCGCCCGCGGACGGGAGCGGGCCGGCCGCGTCGAGCCCCTCACGACACCGGCACACCCATCCTCGCGCCGTTGTCGTGAACAGGCACACCAGGAGCACGGCCGCCCCCTCCACGCCCGTCGGCGTACCGAGGCCCCTCCCGCCCGTGGACGAGAAGGGCCCCCTTCGCTTGCGGTGAGGCGCCTGCTTCAGGGCTGGTGGACGGGTCCGCTCCGGGCCCTCGGGTCCGTCCCGCCCCGTACAAAGCCGGGCGGCGGCTCGCCATACTGGACGAGGGTCTCCCCGCGGATCGGGCCGCGCCGGGACGGGCCAGGGGGCGGCCCGTACGGCGGGCACGGCCCGGAGAGGCGGGGTACACGGCGACGGGGGCGGCGCGAGATGTCGGAGACCATGCTGATCCAGGGCCGTTACCGGCTGCTCGACACGATCGGGCGCGGCGGCATGGGGGAGGTCTGGAGGGCGCGGGACGAGTCACTGGGCCGCCATGTCGCGGTGAAGTGCCTCAAACCGCTCGGCCGGCACCACGACCCGTCCTTCACCCGCGTGCTGCGCGAGAGGTTCCGGCGCGAGGCCCGCGTGGCCGCCGCGCTCCAGCACCGCGGGGTGACGGTGGTGCACGACTTCGGCGAGTCCGACGGCGTGCTCTACCTCGTGATGGAGATGCTCGACGGCCGCAACCTCGGACAGCTGCTGGAGGACAACGGCCACCGGCCCCTGGCCGTGCCCGACATCGTCGAGATCGCCGAACAGGTCGCCGCCGCCCTCGCCTACACCCACCAACAGGGCATCGTGCACCGGGACCTGAAACCGGCGAACATCATGCGCCTGACCGACGGCACGGTGAAGATCTGCGACTTCGGCATCGCCCGGCTCGGCCACGACATCGGCTTCACCGCCCGGCTGACCGGCACCGGCGTCGCCATGGGCACCCCGCACTACATGTCGCCGGAACAGATCGGCGGAACCGAGGTCGACCAGCGCAGCGACCTGTACTCGCTGGGCTGTGTGCTGTACGAACTCGCCACCGGGGCACCGCCGTTCGACTTCGACGACGCCTGGGCGGTCCTCGTCGGCCATCGCGACACCCCGCCCGAGCCGCCGCGCCGCCACCGCGCCGAACTCCCTGAGTACCTGGAACGGATCGTCCTCGACCTGCTGGCCAAACCTCCCGAGCGACGACCGTATGACGCACACGAGTTGAGTCGCCGTATCATCGCCGGCCGCACGGCGGCGCCGCGGTACGCGCCCACGGTGGCCACCCCGCTGCCACGGCCCCGCCCGTCCGAGCCGGCCGGTCGCGACGCCCGCCTGCCCTCGTGGACGCGGGGCATGACGACCGGCCACAAGGCGGCCGGTGCCGGAGGACCGCGCAGCGCACGCCCGGACGCGGCGGGCGGCCTGACCGGGGAGTGGATCCCGCGCGCCGCCGCCGACGGCTCCGCGGAGACCGGGCGGCCGCCCGGCGGGCGGCCCGTCCCGTCACCGGAGGCCGTCAGAGCGCTGGCCGACCGGCACCAGGCGGGCCTGAGCCTCGGCCGGCTCGGCCGCTGGGACGAGGCGGCCCAGGCACACCGCGCGGTCGCCGGCGAGCGCGCCCGCCTCCTCGGCCCCGATCACCCCGCCACCCTCGCCAGCCGCTACGAACTCGCCTTCGGCCTCAGCCGCACCGGGCGCGCCGCCGAAGCGCTGCGCGAGTACAAGCAGGTGGCCGAGGCGCGGATCAGGGCCCTCGGCTCCGACCACCCGGACACACTCGCCGTGCGCCAGGAGATGGCGTACGTGCTGGGCCGCCTGGGCCGCCACTTCGACGCGCACCAGGTGTACGCCGCGGTGCTCGCCGCGCGCGAGCGCATCATGGGCCCGGACCACCCCGACACCCTGCGCTGCCGGCACAACCTCGCCTTCAGCCTCAGCCGGCTCGGCCGCCTGGACGACTCCTACCGCATGGCCTGCCAGGTCGCCGCCGCCCGCGCCCGGGTGCTCGGGCCGCAGCACCCCGACACCCTGGTCACCAGGTTCGAAGTCGCCTACGCGCTCGGTCAGTTGGGACGGTGGGCGGAGGCCCTGGAGACCTACCGCGACGTCGCCGAAGCACGGGCCCGGGCACTCGGCGCCGACCACCCGGACACCCTGGCCGCCCGCTACGAGGTCGGCATCAGCCTGGGCCGGCTCGGCCGCGGCGCGGAGGCGCTCCAGCTGTACCGCGCCCTGATCGACGACCGCACCCGGGTGCACGGCCCCGCGCACCCCGAGACCTTGCGCGCCCGCCACGGTTACGGGGTCAACCTCGGCCGGCTCGGCCGCTGGGAGGAGGCCCTCGCCGAATCCCGCGACGTGTGCGCGATCCGCGGGCGCTCGCTCGGCCCCGACCACCCCGACACCCTCGTCAGCCGCCGCGAGGTCGCCGTCAGCCTCGGCTGGCTCGGCCGCTGGGCCGACGCGCTCACCGAGTACCGCGCCGTGGCCGACGCCCGCGAGCGCGTCCTGGGCGCCGGCCACCCCGACACCCTCTCCAGCCGCACCGACGAGGCCCACTGCCTGGAACAGCTCGGCCGCGGCGGGGAGGCCGTCGAGCTGTACCGCAGGGTCGCCGTCCTGCGCGGGCAGCGCGCGGCCGACGGGCCATAGGCCCTGTCGTCGAATTCCCGCCTGCCTCGCGGCGTCTGGCACGCACTCCCCCAAGCTCTTCGAGCAGGGGGACCCCCAGTCGCGTTGCCGAACCGCCCACGCGGCTCCGCCACGAGGGCGCTCCGGCGCCTTGCGATCACACGCACCGGAAGCCGCGCGGCCCACCCTTCGGGCGGACGACGGGAATGTGACGACAGGACCTGGGCATGCGCCCCGGATCCGCAGCGGACCGCGCCCTGGCCGAAGTGGATCACCGCGTGTTACGAAGGACCATGAGCGCACACGAGGGACACGGGACGTACGACGTTGTCATCGTCGGCGGAGGGCACAACGGACTGGTCGCCGCCGCCTACCTGGCCCGGGCCGGACGGTCGGTGCTCGTGCTGGAGCGGCTGGACCACACCGGGGGCGCCGCTGTCTCCACCCGTCCGTTCGCCGGCGTGGACGCACGGCTGTCCCGCTACTCCTACCTGGTCAGCCTGCTGCCCCGGAAGATCGTCCAGGACCTGGGCCTGGACTTCCGGCTGCGTACCCGCACCATCTCCTCGTACACGCCCGTCGAACGCGCGGGGCGGCCCACCGGACTGCTCGTGGGCGGCGGCGAGGAGCGGACTCGCGCGGCGTTCGCCCGGCTCACCGGCTCCGACCGCGAGTGGGAGGCCTGGCAGCGTTTCTACGGCATGACCGGCCGCCTCGCCCGCAGGGTCTTCCCCACGCTCACCGAGCCGCTGCCCACCCGCGAGGAACTGCGCCGCCGCGTCGACGACGAGGATGCCTGGCGGATCCTGTTCGAGGAGCCGATCGGCGTCGCCGTCGAGGACCGCTTCGCCGACGACCTCGTACGCGGAGTGGTCCTCACCGACGCCCTCATCGGCACCTTCGCCGACGCCCATGACCCGTCCCTGGCACAGAACCGCTGCTTCCTGTACCACGTGATCGGTGGCGGCACCGGCGACTGGGACGTACCGGTCGGCGGCATGGGCGCCCTGACCGACGCCCTCGCCGCCGCGGCCCGCCGGGCCGGGGCCGTCATCGCCACCGGCCACGAGGTGACACGGGTGGCGAGCGACGGGCGCGCCGCGGAGGTCACGTACCGCACCCGCGACGGCGAGGGCACCGTCGGCGCCCGGCACGTGCTGGTGAACGCCTCCCCGCAGGCCCTGGCCGCGCTGACCGGCGAGGAGCCGCCGGAGCCCGCCGAGGGCGCCCAGATGAAGGTGAACATGCTGCTCAAGCGGCTGCCCAGGCTTCGCGACACCGCCGTCGACCCGCGCGAGGCCTTCGCCGGGACCTTCCACATCGCCGAGGGGTACCGGCAGCTCGCCGACGCCCACGCGCGGGCCGCCGCGGGCGAGCTGCCCGCCGCGCCGCCCTCCGAGATCTACTGCCACTCCCTGACCGACCCGACCATCCTCGGCCCCGACCTGGTCGAACAGGGCTACCAGACGCTCACCCTGTTCGGCCTGCACACACCCGCCCGGCTCTTCGCCCGGGACAACGACGCCGTACGCGGGGAGCTGCTGAAGTCGACCCTCGCGCAGCTCGACGCGCACCTCGCCGAACCCCTCGCCGACTGCCTGGCCACCGACGCCGACGGACGGCCCTGCATCGAGGCCAAGACCCCGCTGGACCTGGAGCGGGACCTGGGCCTGCCCGGCGGCAACATCTTCCACCGGGCGCTGAGCTGGCCGTACGCCCAGGAGGGCACCGGCCGCTGGGGCGTGGAGACCCGGCACGCCAACGTGCTGCTGTGCGGCGCGGGCGCGGTACGCGGCGGCGGGGTCAGCGGAGTGCCCGGGCACAACGCCGCCATGGCGGTGCTCGAAGGCCGGGGCGCCTGAGGGCACACGCCCCTCGCCCTCGCACGCCCGACGCGGCGGAGACCGGCGCCCCGTGTCCTCGCGTGGTGGGGACCGGCGCCCCGTGTCCTTGCGTGGTGGGGACCGGCGCCCCGTGTCCTTGCGTGGTGGGGACCGGCGCCCCGTGTCCTTGCGTGGTGGGGACCGGCGCCCCGTGTCCTTGCGTGGTGGGGACCGGCGCCCCGTGTCCCCGCCCGGCGGAGACCCGCGCCCCGCGCCCCCGCATGCCCGATGGACGCGGAGCGCCGCGGCTACGCGGGGCTGCTGGACGCGGTCACTCGCCCCGCGTCCGCCGCCGAGACGCCCGAGGACCTCTCCCGGCACCTCGCCACCTGCGAGGGGTGCGCCCAGGCCGCCGCCTGCCTGCGGCCGCACGGCGGCGGACTGCCCGCCGCGCCGGCCGGCGGCGCATCGGCTGGGGCGGCCCGGCCTACCTGGAGCGCCGCCGCCGGGTCGCCGAGGCCGCGCCCTCGCATGGTGGAGACTCGCGCCCTCGCATGGTGGAGACTCGCGCCCTCGCATGGTGGAGACTCGCGCCCTCGCATGGTGGAGACTCGCGCCCTCGCATGGTGGAGACCCGCATGCCCCTCCGCTACCGGACCGCGGTGGTGTTCGCCGCCGCGGCGGGCAGTGTGTGCAGGGTTCCGCCGGACGAGGCGGCGTGAACGCTGCGGCCACCGGGGGAGCAGGACGTGGCCAGGATCTGGCCGCCGAGGTCGAAGCTCTGCAGCGACGCCCCGTCCGACGCGTCCAGCAGATGCAGCCGCCCGCTCCAGCCGCCCGCGTACACCGCGGCCCCGTCGGAGCACAGCGCGAAGAACTCCTCCCGCTCCCCGTGGTGCGCGCGCCAGACCGGCTCGCCGGTCGCGGCGCCCAGGCAGTGGACCGTGCCCGCGACATCCCCGACGATCACCGTGTCGAGCACCCGGACCGGCGGGGCCACCACCGGCGCGCCGAGCCGGGCCTCCCACACGGCGGAGCCGTCGGCGGCCGCCAGGCACCTCACCGTGCCCTCCCCGTCCGCGACCACCAGGTGCTCCTCCAGCGGCAGCGGCGGTGCCAGGACCGGGGCCGGCAGCCGTGCGGGCGCCTTCCAGGCCAGGGCGCCGTCCTCGTCGTCGACGGCGAGGATCTCCGCGCCCCGCTCGGCCGACAGGTACACGTGCCGGGCGCCGGCGACCACCGGGACGGCCGGGGCTCCCGACGTGTCGGTGAGCGGATCGGTCTCCCACCACAGCCGGCGGGTGACCGCGTCGAAGTGGTGCAGCCGGCCGGTCGCGTCGCCGAGGAACACGCTCCGCCCGCGCAGCAGCACCCGGGCATGGGCGAGGCTGCCGGTGGCCGAGGACCACCACAGACGGTGCTCCCGGATGTCCCAGGACTCCAGCCGGCCGTCGGCGTCGCACACCAGCAGCACGTCGCCGTCCGCGCACAACTGCACCGGAGCGGTGAAGTCCGGCCTGCGGACCTTCTCCCGGCCCGTGGCCGCGTCCAGCCAGCGCACCGCGCCGCCGCCGTCGGCCACGACCACCCCGTCCTCCTCGGTGGCCACGACGCACTGCGGCCACTCCCCGACGTCGGCGCTCCAGCTGCGCCGCCCCGGCCGGAACGGCACGGTCAGATCGGCGGCGTTGCCCGCCCCGGCCAGGAAGTCCCGCAGTTCCGCGCGGTAGGCGGTCAGGGTGCGGCCCACGTCCACCGGCAGCCGCAGCGCGCCCGGCCGGCCGAAGCCGTCGGCGACCTCGTCCAGCCGGGGACGGTCGGCCGGATCCTCGGCCAGACAGGCGCGGATCAGCCGGCCCGTGGCGTCGTCCGGCAGCCCGGACAGGTCGGGCGCGGCCCCGCTGACCCGGCGCACCAGCATGGCCCGGGCGTCGTTCTCGGCCGTGTACGGCGGGTGGCCGGTGAGGGCGTACAGGACGATGCCGGCGATGCCGAAGACGTCGGTCGCGAGCCCGGTCCTGGCCAGCCCCCGCACCTGCTCGGGGGCACAGAAGTGCGGGTGGCCGATGACCATGTCGAGGGTGAGCGTGACCCGCTGGCCGCGGATCCGGGTCAGCCCGAAGTCGATGATCCACGGCCCGTCGTGGGTCAGCAGGATGTTCCCCGGGTGCAGGTCCCGGTGCAGCAGCCCCTTGCGGTGCGCGGTGCCGAGGGTGTCGAGGAGTTCGGCGGCGAGCGTGTGCACCGTGTCGCGGGGCAGCGGGCCGCCGTGCTCCTCAACGACCCGGTACAGCGACAGGCCGGGGATGAAGCGGGTGGCCAGCGTGGGCCGCCGCCCGGCGCCGAAGTCGAGCGCGAGCAGCTCGGGGATGCGCGCGCCCCTGCAGCGCTCCAGCGCCTTGCTCTCCTGGTGGAAGCGCTGCATGTGCTGGGCGTCCTCGGTGAACTCGTGTTTGAGGAGCTTCACGGCCGCCAGCGTGTCCGGGCCGTGCCGTTCACCCGGCCGCCGGCCGAGGTAGACCGTGCCGAACCCGCCCGTGCCCAGTCTGCCCAGCAGCCGGAAACCGGCGGCCTCCGGCGGATCGCCGTCCGCATCCAGCGGCATCACCATGTCCACGTCCTTTCTCCGGGCCGTTCCGTGGCGCCCGGCTGGGAGGGGGTCACTGAAGGACGACCGCCTCGTTCTCCGTCTCGTGGGAGAAGCCGATGCCGCACAGCACGGTGGACTTGCCCAGCTCGCAGGTGCCGGTGTCGCGCAGCCGCTCCCCGCCCGCGCGCGGGGCGTCGCGTTCGCACCGCACGACGAGGACCGGGCGTCCGGCCTCCTGCCGGCCGCGTACGGTGACCCTGGCCCGCACCTGCCCGGCGTCCGTCTCCTGGGTGACCTCCCGGCCGTGCAGCGGGATCGTCTGGCGGTTCCCGGTCCGCAGGTCGGTGACGACCAGGAGCCCGCTCAGCTCGGGGTTGCGCCGCCGGTGGACGTGCCAGACCAGGGTTGATCCCAGCAGCAGGACGAGCAGCACGAGGGGGTAGAGCCAGCCGGGCGGCCGGCCGGGCACCGTGCCCCGCAGGTCCAGCGCGGTGACGACCGGCTCGCCGGTGGAGAACTTCGACTCGCCCAGGGACCCGCGGACCGTCGTCGTCCACGCCGAGGAGATCTCGGCGCGCAGACCCACCCGTGCCTGGAAGTCGCGGGAGCCGGGGACGAGGCTGAACCGGGGCTCCTGACGCCAGGTCAGCGTCATCGGCACGGTCTTCTTCTCACCCGGTCGCAGGGTGACCGGAGCGGCCGGCCCGGCCGGGGCCGACCGCGGACCGCCGGCGTCCCCGGTGGTCGTCAGCCGGACGGTCAGCGGTACGTGCCGGGCCTTCGACTCCAGCGTCACCCGAAGCGTCCGGGTGCGGACGCCGGTACGGTCCCCGGTGCCCACGGTGACGTGTTCGCCACCCGCCCCGTGCACCCCCTCACCGGCGACCGACACGGTGACGGTGCCGCCCTGGTCTGCGCGGAGCAGGGACACCGCCTTCTGCGTGCGGACCTGGTCCTTGGCGCCGCTGAGCTGCGAGCCGAGGGCTGTGGGGTCGACCGGCAGGATCCGCGGGGCGCCGAAGGCGCTGCCGAGGACATCGGACACCCCGGTGCCCTCGGCGAGCGGAAGCCCGTAGCCCATGATCTTGCGGTCCGCGTCCAGCGCGGCGTAGCGCGACTTCAGCCGCTGCCAGGCCGTGCTGCCCAGACGGGCGTAGGGGCTGCCCGGCGCGTTCACGGCGCCGTCGGTGAGCATCAGCACCGCGCCGACCGGGGCCGTGCTGTGGTCGAGCTGGTCGGCGGCGGCGTCCAGCGCGGCGCCGTGGTCGCTCGCCGACTCCTTGGCGGCCTGGGGGAGTTCCCTGGTGAACAGGCCGTCGGTGCGGTTCGCCGGGGACATCGGGTGGACGACGCCGGTCGCCCGGCCGAAGGTGACGACGGCGACCTGGTCGGCGGGCGTGAGTGAGTCGAGGAAGTCGGCCAGGCGCCGCTTGACCGTGGTGTAGAGCGGTACGCCGTCGGGGCCCCGGTCCTGCATGGAGCTGGAGACGTCGACGAGGACGACGTAGGCCGCCGGGACGTCGTCGACCTTCAGCGAGCGGTAGATGTCGTCGCGCGGCGCCGGTGGGTCCGCGGCAGCGGCGGGCGCCGCGCCGCTCAGGGCCAGCAGGAAGGCGAGGGCGAGCAGCGCGGCTCGGTGGGCCGTGGCCCGGGTGGTGGGCATGAGGTGGTGTCCCCCTGGGGTCGTGCGTGGTTCAGGTACGGGTGCGGGCGGCGAGGGAGTCGAGCTTGCGCAGCCGGGCGATCTCCCGGTCGCACTGCCGGCTTTGCCGGTCGAGTTCGTCCTTCAGGCGTGCCTGCCTGCCGATCGCGTGATCGCGGTAGTGCGACCAGATCCGGTGGCCCGCACTGCCCCGGACGAGGGCGAGTTCCAGGTGCTCGCGCTCCTCGGCGGCGCGGCCGGTCGCGTCGTAGGAGGCCCAGGCCAGCTCGTAGGCCTCGAGCAGGGCGAGGACGCGTTCGCCGACGCGTCCGTGGGCGGCCCAGGTCTGCAGGGCGGCGGCGAGCTGGTCGTTCTCCGCGCCCGTCCGCCGTGCCGCGCAGGTCTGCACGGCCAGCTTCTCGCAGTCCTCCGGGACGCCCGAGCAGCGCGCCGCCAGGCGGTAGACCTCGCGCAGGGCGATCACGGGCCGCAGCCGTGGCAGGCGGTCGGCGATGCGCAGGAGCCACCGCTGGTCCTCGGGCGTCTCGCGCCAGTGCGGCGCCTCGGTGGCGAGCCGGTGCACGGCGTCGAGGACGATCCGCGGGCAGGGGTCGGGCCAGTCCGACAGGCGCAGGGCGAGGTCGCGGCCGGCCTGTCCCGGACCCTCACCGGTGGTCCCGTCGACCGAGAGGGCCCGGTCGAGCAGGAGGTGGACCACGGTGGTCGCGTGCTGTTGCGCGGGGCGCGGGTGGAGCGCCGCCCGCAGGGCCGAGACATAGGTGTCGACCCGTCCCGTGGGGCCCGCGGTGCCGGGCTGCGGCGCCGCGGCGGCCAGAGTGAGGAAGCCCGACGGAGACAGGCCGGCCAGGAGGCACAGCACGTCCCAGTGGGCCGCGGTCTCCGGCCGCATCCGGGCGGGCGGCCGGTCCAGAGTGCGCCAGAGCGGCGAGTGGGTCGGGGCGTCGTCCGCCGTGGAGGCGGAGCGGAGTACGCAGCCGAGGAGCCCCTGGAAGAAGCCGGGCAGCAGGACCTCGTCGACGGCTCCGCAGACGACCGCGCCCTCCAGCAGGCGTGCCGCCGCCTCGGGGTGGCCAACGGCCCATTTCCGGTCGGCCTCGGCCGGGCCGGTGCCGGAGCTCAACAGGGCGTACAGCAACGGTAGTTCCGGGCTGCCGGCGATGTCCGTCCGCCGTTCGGGCCCGGCCTCGCCGTACAGCCACCGCAGCCAGGCGAGGACGCGACCGCCCGGGTCGGTCTGTTCGTACAGGGCCCGGACCAGGCCGCCCGCCAGGCCGGGGACCTGACACAGCATGGACTGCGTGAAGCGCATGGTGCCCTCGGTGAACGGAGCGACGGCGGGCAGCAGCCGCTCTGTCACGGGATCCGGCACGCCCTGCGGGCAGCCGGCCCGGACCTCGTCCATGACGCCGGCCAGGACCTCGTCGAGAGGATCCAGGCTCCGCCCGGTGGAGGTGAGGGCGGCACGCATGTTCTCGAAGTCGCGGCGGGCCACGTCCGTCCGCCCGTGGAGCAGATCGTCGAAGAGCTGGTCGCGGAAGGCCTGGGAGACGACGGGGCTCGACATCAGGGGCGCCAGGGCCTCCATTCCGGTGTCCGGGTCCGTCAGCGCCTTCCCCGCGAGGACGGCGAGCGCTCCGGTGCTGATCCCGGGCGTGCGCAGGGCCTGGTTGATCCGGTCGGCGCCCACCTCCTGGCCCTCGGAGACGGCCTGGACGACCGCCAGCGAGGGGTCCAGGGCCTCCAGTACCTCCAGCGCCCGCGCGTGCGCGTCGGGCCCCGAGATGTCCAACGGCTCGCGGGCGTCGGCCAGATGCCGCACGACGGCGTCGCCGCCGTGCGCGGTCCAGTTCTCGATGAGCAGGTCGTGGTAGCTGCGCGCCTGCGGGGACAGCTCGCCGAGATCGGGCAGTTCGCCGCTCAGGGTCAGGCCGGTCACTCCGGGGGACCCGTCGGCGTCACCCCAGTACAGCCGCATGGGCACCTCGGAGCCCGAGGACGTCGAGCTGGCCGCGGACAGGGTGCTGCGCATGCCGAAGGGCAGCAGGGCGGCCACGGAGTCAAGGACGCGCAGCAGTTGGAACGGCTCGTGGTGGCGGTCGCCCGTCACCGCCACCGGGCCGTCCAGCAGATGGGCCGCGGCGGCCGCCAGCCATCGGGTGAGCTCCGAGACCCGAGGGGTGATGTTGGCGCTGACATCGGTGACCAGCAGGTCCTCCTCGCGGAAGGCGAGGTGCGCGGGTCCGGCGCCGGTCAGGCCCGCGGCCGCGGTGTGGGCGGCCCGGGCCAGCGCGCACCAGCCGATGCCCGCCGCCTCGATCGCCGCGTAGGGGACGGCGAAGTGGTTGATCCGGTGGATCGCACGGTTGCTGCCGTCCACGCCGTCCGTGCCGTCCAGCAGGAAGACCCCGACCGTGCCGGCTCCGTCCGGGCCCCTGGCGCATCCGATGGTGATCCACGGCAACGGGTCGCCGGGCTCCGGAGTACCCGGCGACCAGTGGTGGACGGCGGCGTTGAACTCGGCGCTGCGGCCGGGCGGGTGGGCGGCGAGAACCCCGTATCCGCTGCTGGTGTGGGGCTCCTTGCCCCACAGGGCCCAGTCGGCGATCAGCCCCGGTGCCATGGCGTGTCCTTCCTCATGCGGGTGTTCGGTGCCGGATCAGGACTGCGTCGGGCCGAAGCCCCGCAGGAAGAGGAACGGTTCGAGGACGTTGACGGGCCTGGGCGGCGCCACGAAACGCACGCTGTCCTCGACGTGGTTGATCAGGTACGGGTTCTCGAAGTCGAACCCCCGGTCGGGGTCGACCCAGAAACCGACGGCGGAGCAGACGAAGTAGCCGACCCGCTCGGGTGCGAAGAACTGCTCGATCTGCTGCCGGATCTCGTGCAGGCTGCCGTGCGGGAACGCGTGGCACAACCCGTCGAACAGCCGCTTGGCGTCCATGACCTCGGGTTGTCCGGTACGGGGGTTGACCCGGACGTTGCCCTGCTCGCAGGCGAAGCGGAAGACCCGGTCGTCGTCGAACTTCGCCAGGCAGACGGCGATGCTGTGCGGCAGGAAGTTGCCCTGGCGCTCACGGCGCATGTTGATCTCGGTGGCCACCCCGCCGAGGACGTCGGTGAAGAAGTCCGCGTTCTGCCGGGCGTCCTTGGTCACCGGTCCGTCGTCGCCGTTGACCTGCCATTCGCGGACGGGATCGACCACGTAGACCATGGCCCGCGAGGCGCCGAGGTCCTTGATCAGTCTGCTTCCGTAGGCGGCCCCGGTCTGCGAGCGCAGGTCGAACGCCTCCCCGGGCAGGTCGCGGACGGTGACCTTGAACTCCGTCAGGTCGCGTCCGCGGTCGCCGCCGCGCCGGAAGAGTCTGCGTCCGGCGCGGGAGAAGCGGGTCCCGGTGAGGTCCCCGGCCAGGGTGAAGCGGACCGGGCGCTGCTCGGTCAGCGTCGCGTTGGGGAACTTGCGCTCGCGGTACAGGAGACGCGCCAGGTCGCCCAGGAACTTCTGGGAGGCGTGGTCGTCCGGATAGATGGTCCATTTTCCGTACAGCGGGTCCTGCACGGCCCGGGAGAGGGCGGCCAGCAGCGTGGACTTGCCGCTCTGCATACCGCCCCAGAGGGTGATCGTCGACTCGGGCGAGGAGGTCCGGTCCTCCGGCTCCTGCGGGGTCGCGTCCTGCTTCTCGCGCTGCTCCGCGGCCCCCTTCCGGCCGGACTTGGCGGGCTTGGCGGGTTTGTCGGCGCGTGCGGGCGCGGCCGGCTCGTCCAGCTTCTCCAGGAAGATGCTGGGCAGCGCCTCGTCCTCCGGCGCGGACCGGGGCGCGGGCGCGGTGGACG
The DNA here is from genome assembly GCF_042896885.1 of Streptomyces sp. NPDC001231. Taxonomy (NCBI): domain Bacteria; kingdom Bacillati; phylum Actinomycetota; class Actinomycetes; order Kitasatosporales; family Streptomycetaceae; genus Streptomyces; species Streptomyces sp. NPDC001231. The sequence continues at coordinate 99,534 of NZ_JBIAXS010000009.1, read as the reverse complement.
GGCGCGCCCGGTCCTTCCGCGCGCCCGGGTCTCCCGGACGGGGGCGAGGGGGCGCGGTCCCGGTGCCGGCCGCGGATCCGGCGGGCGGGGCGGCGGTCGGCGGTGGGGGCAGGGCGGCGAGGCCCCCGACGAGGGTGGACCGGCCCAGGACGTCCAACGGCCCCTGTTCCCGGTCCTGTTGCCTGCGATCCGGTTCGGCGTCCTTGGCGCGCTCGGACCGCGCGTCGTCGTCGACCATGGATGTGCTCCCGCTTGACGGGCGGCGGACGTCGTCCGCCGCACGGTGGTGGTCCGGTCCGCGCGTGCGCGCGCACCGATGTGTGGGTGAGGTCCTCGTCAGCCGGCCACGGCGTGCTGCCAGTCGGCGGCCGTGCCGTCGGCGACGACGAGCCGGATCGGCGCGCCGTCCTGGGGCAGGCACAGCGCGGGTGCGGCGACGGCGGCGGCGATCTGCCGCGGGTCGTGCCCCGCGATGAACCGCCCCTCGGTGCCGAACGCGCCCCAGGCGTGGTCGGCCCAGTGCGCCAGGTGGGGTTCGCCCACCAGCTCGTCCATCCAGGCCGGTTCGTCCACGACCGCCACGCAGGCGACGCCCTCGTGGCGGCGTGCCGCGTCCAGTTCGGCCTGCCAGTCCAGCCGGTCGGGGCAGATGCGTACGGGGGCGCCGCGCCGCAGCACCTGGGGCGGGCGGGCTCGCGGGTGCGGCGGCCGGGAGCCGACCACGAGCAGCACCCGGTGGCTGTCGGTGCGCCACTGGTGGCGCCACCCGGGCAGTTCCCCGGGCACGTGCTCCAGCCCGGTGGCGAAGTCGTGCCGCAGGGGGCAGGGGCGCCAGGACTCCAGCGTCCGTGCCGCGTCCGGCGCCGCCGACATCCCCACCCGGTGCGCGACGGGGTCGTGGTCGCGCGGCCGGTGGAGCGGGTCGTGGTCGCGGTAGCCGATCAGACCCACCCGGAGCGTGTCCTCGCCGCCGACGGCGTCCTGTACGGCGGTGACGACGGCCGCGGCCTCCTGGAGGCGCTCCTCGACCGCGGTGCCCCCGTCGGCCTGCGGACCGGAGACCTCCACGGCGACCATCAGGTCGACCGGGCAGGGCCGGGAGAGCTGCCGGGGGGTGCTGGAGGCCAGCGCGGTCCAGGGGGAGGTCTCGGGTTCGTGGTGGCCGTCGTAGCCCAGTTCCACCCGGCTTCTTCCGTGCAGGGTGTAGGACAGCGTGGTCCGGGAGCCGGGCGGCAGTTCGAGCCGGTCGATGCGCAGTGAGCGCCACCGGGACGCGGGTTCGTCCCGCCCGGCGCAGACGACGGCGGCGACGCTCTCGCCGGTGGTCGCACCGGGCGGCGGCGCGGTGACCGGCACCCGTACGACGGGTCCCGCGGCGGTGCGGTCGTCCGCGCGGCTGCCCGCGGGGAACAGCGGCCGGCGCACCAGGTCCACCGTCCCCGAGGCGCCGTCGACATGGGCGGCGGCGAGCCACACCGTGGTGCGCAGCGGCAGTTCGGCCGTCAGGTCCTCCGGTGCCAGGGGCCAGTGCGCGGGCAGCCGCAGGCACAGCAGCGCACCCGACTGTGCCCGAACCGCCTCGGCCGCCCGCTCCAGGGGGTGCCAGCCGGCGGCCCTGACGGCGAGCACGAGCGGCTCCGTCGCGTCGCGGTGCGTGCTCCTCGCGAAGGCGGCCAGGGAGTTCCGCAGGGAGGCGCCCACCCCGCCCGCGGTGCCGTCCGCACCGCCGGCGAGCAGGAACAGGCGGCTCGGCCGCTCCTGCGGGAGCACCGCGGACACGGGTGCCAGTTCCGTCCAGGACGTCTCGGCCAGCCGGATCAGCTCCGGACCGGTCGCGCCGGGGGCGTAGGCCAGCCGGTTCAGGCGCAGCCGCTCACAGCCGACCTCCAGGACGTCCAGGGCCGGGAAGTCGCCGGAGGCCAGGCGGGTGAGCGCCCATCCCAGGCCCGCCCGTGACCGCCTGGCGCGTTCCTGGGCGAGCACGTCCTCCCAGGCGGACCGCCAGGCGGGCGGCGGGGCCGCCGCGGACAGGAGCCGCGCCACCGCGTACCGGTCGGGCGGCGCCGGCCGGTCGCCCCGCTCGCCGTCCTGTTCCGTGTCGCGCGCGGCGGGCCCGCCGGCCAGCAGGTCCGCGACGCGGAGCGCGGCCCGAAGGTCGGCCGGCCGCACCTTCGCACCGTGGTCCGACTGCACTGTTCCTCACCCCCCGATACGGTCGCCGACACCCTCAAGGGCGGCCGGCGACCGCTGTTGCACGTGAATCAGGCATGGAACGGCCCTGACCCAGAGGTCACTGAGGCAGCCACGACTGATCGCAGAACCCGGAATCCCCCATCCGGTTGCGGATTCACATTATCGCCCGCTGTGCGGATGGGGCCCGTATTCGTGAGCTTTTATTTCCGTCGCCGCCGTGCTGGTGGGGAGCTGAAAGGAATCTGAAAGAAACCTGAAAGAAAGACAGGGGAATGATGCTGGTCTATTTCCGTTGTCGACGGTTTTCCGAGTGCGGGAAAGCTGGAATTGATCGAAGTCGACCGGGTGTCGATCTCCTCAGTCCGCGGAGGCCGTCCAGCCCTTCGCCTCGACCCGGGCCGAGTCCGCCGGGCGCGCCTCGTCGAACAGGACGGCGCGGCCGGTCTCGACCCGCTGGGCGTCGACGTAGGCGCCGCGGCCCACGTACAGGCGGTCGGTCGTGTACCGCCAGCGCAGGGTCAGCCGTCCGGCCGCCGGGAGGCCGGCCGTGAGCCCGTGCCAGACCCGGCCCGAGTAGCCGGTGGCGGTGCCCGCGGGGTGCGGCTCCGGCTCCTCGCCCCGGTGCGTGGTGGTGAACGGCACCGGCTGCCAGGTGGCGCCCCCGTCCGTCGTGCACTCCAGGACGAGCACGTCCGACCCGGGCTCGGTGTCCCACCACAGGTCGCACCGCAGCCGGGCGCCGCCCGCGGAGGTGTCGAGCGCGGGGAGGGCCAGAGTCGCCGTCGTGGCGTTCGCCATCCCGGAGAACCACGCCGTGCGGCCCCGCGTCGGTCGGACCGGTACGGCCCGTGCCAGGTCGTTGCCGGTGGCGACGCGCGGAGCGGAGCCGGAGCGCCAGTTGCGCACCGGGTGCACGGAGTTGCCGAGGACGACCAGGAACGAGTCGGTGGTCGGGTCGAGGACCAGCGACGTGCCCGTGAAGCCGGTGTGCCCCGCGGTGCGCGGAGTGGCCATCGCGCCCATGTACCAGTGCTGGTGGAGCTCGAAGCCCAGGCCGTGCTCGTTGCCGGGGAAGGCGGTGTTGAAGTCGGTGAACATCAACTCCACCGACTCGGGCCGCAGGATGCGGGTACGCCCGTACGCGCCGCCGTTGAGCAGCGTACGGGCCAGGACCGCGAGGTCCCACGCGCACGAGAACACGCCCGCGTGCCCCGCCACACCGCCGAGGCTGAAGGCGTTCTCGTCGTGCACCTCGCCCCACACCAGACCGCGGTCCAGGCCCGACCAGGGCTTGCGGGCGTCCTCGGTGGCCGCGATCCGCGGCTTCCAGGAGGCGGGCGGGTTGTAGCGGGTGCGGTCGAGACCCAGCGGCCCGGTGATCCGCTCGTGCAGCAGGGTGTCCAGGGCGAGCCCGGTGACCGCCTCCAGGACCAGTTGCATGGAGATCATGTTCAGGTCCGAGTACAGGTACGCGGTGCCGGGCGGGTTGATCGGCGCCTCGTTCCAGACGAGTTCCAGTTTGCGCTCGTACGTCGGCGCGTTGTACAGCGGGATCCAGGCCCGGAATCCCGAGGTGTGGGTGAGGAGTTGGCGAATGGTGACGTCCTGCTTGCCCGCGCGCCCGAACTCCGGGAGGTAGGACGCGACCCTGCCCTCCAGCTCCAGCGTGCCCCGCTCGAGTTCCTGCACCGCGAGCATCGAGGTGAACAGCTTGGAGACCGAGGCCAGGTCGAAGACGGTGTCCCGGGTCATCGGGATCCGCCGGTCCGCCGGGAGCTCCACGGCGGTGTCGGTCTTCTCGTCGTACGCCGAGTAGCGCAGCGCCATGCCGATCGGCTCGTGCAGCGCCACGGTTCCGCCGCGCCCGGCGAGCAGCACGGCACCCGCGTACCACGGATGTGTGGGGGACGGGCCGAGGAACGCCTCGGCGTCCTCGACGAGTTGGCGCAGCGGGGCGGCGAGCAGGCCGGCCCGCTCGGGGGATCCGTGCCGCAGGGTGGGGCTGCCGTTCGCCGGGGCGGCGGCGGCCGGGCCCGCGGGCAGGGCCGCGAGCGCGAGGGCCCCGCCCAACGCCATTGTCCCCAAGCCCAGTTGGCGGCGGGTCAGCCCGCCCGCTGCTCTGCCTGCCGCGTCGTCGCTCGTCATGAGGCCTCCCGCCCACCGTCTGAAAGTATCTTTCGGGGATGGTCGTGTGCGGTGAAACTTTCGTGTCAAGTGGAGGCCGTGTCAACGGTGCGTGCGCTCCCGGAACGATCTGACGATACGTCAACTGACCTCGAGCGGGCGGTCGCACGAAGGTTCTTGACCTCCCGCCGCGCCGGACCCAGGATCATCTGTCATGACGCCTGGACACGGCAGCACGGTCGACGGAGTCCTGCGGCGCAGCGCCCGCCGCACCCCGGCACGCGTCGCCGTCGAGTACGGCGAGCGCTCCTGGACGTACGCCGAACTCGACGACGCCGTCTCCCGCGCGGCGAACGTCCTGCTCGGCCAGGGCCTCGCCCCCGGCGACCGGGTCGCCGCCTACGGCCACAACTCCGACGCCTACCTGATCGGCTTCCTCGCCTGCGCCCGCGCGGGCCTGGTGCACGTGCCCGTCAACCAGAGCCTCACCGGCGACGACCTCGCGTACATCGTCGGCCAGTCCGGCAGCGCCCTGGTCCTCACCGACCCGGATCTGGCCGGACGACTCCCGGCCACCGCACGGGCGTTGGCCCTGCGTGACGCCGGGGACTCGCTGCTCGCCCGGCTGCCGTCCACGCCGCCGTACGACGGCCCCGAACCGCGCTCCGAGGACCTCGTGCAGCTGCTGTACACCTCGGGCACCACCGCCCTGCCCAAGGGCGCGATGATGACCCACCGGGCACTGGTCCACGAGTACCTGAGCGCGATCACCGCGCTCGACCTCAGCGCGGGGGACCGCCCCGTCCACGCGCTGCCCCTCTACCACTCGGCGCAGATGCACGTGTTCCTGCTGCCGTACCTCGCCGTGGGCGCGACGAACATCGTCCTCGACGCGCCCGACGGCGACCGGATCCTCGACCTGATCGAGGCCGGACGCGCGGACAGCCTGTTCGCCCCGCCCACGGTCTGGATCGGGCTGGCCAACCGCCCCGACTTCGCCACCCGCGACCTCGGCGGACTGCGCAAGGCGTACTACGGCGCGTCGATCATGCCGGTGCCGGTACTTGAGCGCCTCCGGGAACGCCTGCCGGAACTCGCCTTCTACAACTGCTTCGGCCAGAGCGAGATCGGCCCCCTGGCCATGGTGCTCGGACCCGATGAGCACAAGGGCCGCATGGACTCCTGCGGCCGGCCGGTGCTCTTCGTGGACGCCCGCGTCGTCGACGAGGACGGCAAGGACGTCCCCGACGGCACACCCGGCGAAATCGTCTACCGCTCACCGCAGTTGTGCCAGGGCTACTGGGACAGGCCCGAGGAGACCGCGGAGGCGTTCCGCGAGGGCTGGTTCCGCTCCGGCGACCTCGCCGTGCGCGACCCGCACGGCTACCACACGGTCGTCGACCGGGTGAAGGACGTCATCAACTCCGGTGGCGTACTGGTGGCTTCGCGCCAGGTCGAGGACGTCCTGTACACGCACCCGCGGGTCGCCGAGGCGGCCGTGGTCGGCCTTCCCGACGAGCGGTGGATCGAGGCCGTCACCGCGTTCGTCGTCCCCTGCGGCGAGGTCACCGAGGCCGATCTGATCGCCCACGCCCGTGAGAAGCTGGCGTCGTTCAAGACCCCCAAGGAAGTGATCTTCGTGGACGAACTGCCGCGCAACGCCAGCGGGAAGATCCTCAAGAGGGAACTGCGCGACCGGTTCGGTGCGCGGTGACGGCGTACCCGTCGGCGGAGGCCACCCCCGGCACCCCCGCGCTGACCCTGCGCCCCTGGTGCGCGGCGGACGCCGCCGACCTGGTCGCGGCCTACCGGGACGAGACACTGCGCCGCTGGGCCGGTCCGGCCGTGGACGACGAGACCGGCGCGGCCCGGTGGATCCGGGAACGGCAACGGGACTGGGAGACGGGGGACCGCTACGCGTTCGCCGTCCTGGAGACCCAGGGCCCCGAGGGGCACGAGGAGCGTGGCGGGCCCGAGGCGCGCGAGCGGTTGGTGGGCCACGCCGTCGTCAAGGGCGTCCTCCCCGGTGCCCCGTCCGCCGAGGTGGGCTACTGGACCGCGGCGCACGCGCGCGGCAGGGGAGTGGCCCCCCGAGCCCTGCTGGCCCTGACCGACTGGGCCTTCGCCCGGTTCGCGGACCGGGGCCTGACCCGGCTGGAGCTGCTGCACCAGGTGGACAACACGGCCTCCTGCCGGGTCGCGCGGAAATGCGGCTACGCGCAGGCCGGGCTCCTGCCGGCGGCGCCGCCCGACTATCCGCTCGACGGCCACCTGCACATCCGCACACGGCTCCCCGACGCGGCCTGACGCCCCTCCTGAAAGTCCCCCTCACGTGGCCTGTTGACGCCGGGACTCGATGGCTAGGCTGACCCGCGGACGACGATTGGGGAGGAGCACGGACGTGGCCGAGAGCACTGTCCAGCAGCACCCGCTCGCGGGATGGGACAAGCCGGAACTGGATCTCAGCAGCGCGCAGTGGCGGTCCAGCAGCGGCGGACTGGGAGATGTCCAGATCGCCTTCGTCGAGGGATTCATCGCGATGCGCAACGGCGGCAGCCCGGAAAGCCCCTCCCTGATCTTCACACCCGCGGAGTGGGGTGCGTTCATGTCAGAAGCGCGGCACGGGGAGTTCGATCTCACCTGACCGGACGCGGACAGGGGGTGTTTCCCTCGTGTTCGGGGACAGGGGACCTTGAGAGCCCCGCAGGGGCCGGCGGCCGAGCGGCGCCGGGCCCGCGGGGAGGTCGCCGTCCGGAGGAGAGGAACCCATGAGCACCCCACCGGTCGTCGCCGCCGTCGACGGCTCCGACGACAGCCTGCGCGCCCTGGACTGGGCCCTCGACGCCGCCCGGCGGCGCGGGGCGCCCCTGCGGGCGGTCCACGTCCGTCAGTACGCGGCCCTGGCCCAGCCCGACGTCCTCGTCGCCGGACCGCCCGGCGACGACGGCGATCCGGTGCTCGACCGGGCACGCGCCCACCTGGGCGAGCGCACCTCCGGGACCGAGGTCGAGTACGCCGCTCTTGACGGGCTTCCGGGCGCGCTGCTGCCCGAACTGGGCGCTACCGCCCAGCTGTTGGTGCTCGGCTCACGGGGGCGCGGCGGCTTCGCCAGCCTGCTGCTCGGCTCCAGCAGCCTGGCCGCGGCCCGCGACGCCGAGTGCCCGGTCGTCGTGGTGCCCCGGCCCGGCCGCGAGGTCCACGGCGAGACGGAGGCCGGCCCGGGGCCACGGGTGGTCGTCGGCGTCAACGTCGACAGCCCCGACGACGCCTTGATCGATTTCGCCTTCGCGGAGGCCGCCCTGCGCGGGGCCCGGCTCCAGGTGCTCGCCGCCTACCCGTGGCCGCCCCCGGCCTGGGTGGCCCCGGCGGAAGTCACCACGCTCATGGTCGACCAGGACGCCGTGGAGAGTGAGACCCGGACCCTGGCCGAGGGCTTCCTCGCCCCGCACCGCGCCCGCCACCCCGACGTGCTCGCCGAGCCCCATGTGGCGCCCGGCGACGCGGCCGGTCTGCTGGTCGCCGCCTCCCGCGACGCCGAACTGGTCGTGGTCGGCCGCCACCGTCGGCGCCTGCTGGCACCGGCCCGCATGATGGGCTCCGTCACCCAGGCAGTCCTGCTGCACGCGGCGAGCCCGATCGCGGTGATCCCCCCGTCCCCGCCGGAGGAGTGACGACGGCCGCTCGGACGACGCGGCAGGGCGGCGTCCTCGGTCGGTGGCGCTGTCGCGTCGAGGGGTGGCGCCGGCCGTCACCGGGCAGTACGACAGGTTCCTGTCGCAGGGGGCGCGGTCGTGGTCGAGGGGGACCAGGAGTCGCGGCACGCTCCCGTGTTCGGGCGGTGTCGCTGCCGCCGTCGCCGCGGAAGGGGGTGACGGCGACATCACCTGGTCACGGCGACCGGTTTCCCTGCCGTCAGCACGAGGCCGGACTCGCCGCACCGGGACGCGCGGCGGTTCGCTCCGGGCCTCGTCCCGACCACCTCCGCCACGACGGCCCGCGTGGCGCCCCCGCCGACCGGCCGCCGGGACCGAACCGAGCGGGGGCTGGGGGGACCCGCCCGCGCCGCCGACCCCGCGCTCCTCACCCCCGCCGTGCGGCTTCTCGCCCACGCCGAGCGACCCGGCCCGCCGAGCGACGCCGGCACCGACCCGCCCGCCGCCCGCACTCCCGCCGTGCCCGTACCGGGACCGAGGAGGCGGGCCACACCGCAGACACGGTGGGGCTCGCTCACACCGCAGACGCAACGGTGCCCGCCCACGCCGCTGATCGCCTTCCCGACCAGCCCCGACGGGCCGTGGCGGCGCGCCGGCACCACGCGCGGCACCGCGGGCACGGCACCGGGTGATTCCGCCCCCGGCCGGTGGCCGCCCTCACGCCACGTGGCAGGCCGGGGCACGTACCATGGCGGCATGTCGTTCCTCCGCCGCCGCAACGCCACGCCCGCCGGGCCCGACTTCGACGTCCTGGCCATGGACCCGGGCGACTGGCCCGGCAACCTGGGCGCCGGTCTGCTGCCCGCGCCCGACGGCACCTGCCAGGGCGTGTTCCTGCGTTACGACCTGTTCGGCGGCCGCGGCACCGCGATGATCATCGGCAATCTGCCCGAGGGCTCGGTCGCCCGCGAGGTCGCCGAGGGCGAGGTGCCCTTCGAGGTGGCGCAGCTGCTGCTGGCCCTGGAGAACGACGAGGAGGTCACCGTCGTCGGAAGCGAGGACATGCCCGTGCTCCAGGGCGACAACCTCCTGATCGTGCGCCGGCTGAAGCTCTCCGAGAGCCGTATCTCCTGCGTGCAGTTCGACCGCAGCGACGGCGTCCTGGTCACCATCGCCGCCTGGGACCGGCCGATCACCGACGACCTGTACGCCCTGCTCAAGCCGCTGCCCGCGGAGCTGTTCCAGCAGGGCTGACCGGGCGCCACGCGAAAGGGCCGGCCCCCGCGGGACCGGCCCCTCACGTTCTCGTACGACGGACGACCTCGGCCCGCTACCGGGACGACGGCTCCACCCGTACGTCCGCGGCCCGCACGAACGCCACCCGGTGGCCGAACTGGATCTGGTAGTACATGTCCTTGCCGACCACCACCCGGTGCGACGCCGTGGTGAAGGTGGCCGAGTAGTAGTACTCACCCGGCTGCAGGCCGCCCACCACGTACTTCTGGCCCGCGAGCAGCTTGTACGGCAGCGGCGACACCGCCTGGACGGGCACGCCCGCCGGATAGGCCCCCTCCTCCGGGTAGGCCCTTCCGTACACCGGCACGCTGCCCAGCCCGGCCTTCGGCGTCACCACGGTTCCGGCCGCGGCCACCGCCGCCGGCTGCTTCGCCGGGTTCTGGAACCAGGCTTTCTGGCCCAGGTACCAGATCGCCGTCCAGTCGCCCTGCCGGCCGGCGACCGCGTACTGCTGCCCGGTCTCCACCCGCGAGGCCACGTCGTTCACGTCGATCGTCGACGGGCTGCCGTCCGGCCTGAGACCGATGTCCTTGATCAGCGGCGAGGAGGTGTCGGGCTGCGAATACAGCCGCACCTCGCTGGAGCCGTGCGCGGCGCACGGCCGGCCGCTGGTGACGCAGCCCGTGTACTCGGGCCGGTTCGTCGCGTAGTCGGGGCGGATCGTCACCAGGCCGCCCTTCTTGCCCGCGGACGGCTCGAACGGGCGGCCCAGCAGCTTGAAGTAGTGCCGCCAGTCCCAGTAGGGGCCCGGGTCGGTGTGCATGCCCGGGATGCTCGCGGTGGTCGGCCCGGGCACGGTGTCATGGCCGAGGATGTGCTGCCGGTCCAGCGGGATGTCGTACTTGCCCGCGAGGTACTTCACCAGTCGCGCCGAGGACCGGTACATCGCCTCCGTGTACCAGGCGTCCGGCGAGGCGAGGAAACCTTCGTGCTCCAGGCCGATCGACTTGGCGTTGATGTACCAGTTGCCCGCGTGCCAGGCCACGTCCTTGGCCTTCACGTGCTGGGCGATGTGCCCGTCGGTGGAGCGCAGGGTGTAGTTCCAGGACACATAGGTGGGGTCCTGGACCAGATTGAGGACGCCGTCCCAGCGGCCCTCCGTGTCGTGGATGACGATGTACCGGATGGACTGCGCCTTCGGCCGGTCGCCCAGGTCGTGGTTGCCGTAGTCGTCACCGCCGAACTCCTCGTACGGCGCCGGGACCCACTCGCAGGACACCGAGGCCGGGCACTCCGTACCCTCCGCCGAACGGTGCGGCAGGGCCGTCAGCGTCAACTGGGAGCTGCGCGGGGCGACGCCGGGCCGCGCGGCCAGGACGACCCGCTGGCCCGAATCGGTGGTGCGCCGCTCACCGGAGCGGATCACGTTGTACACGTCGTCGGCGTAGGCCGCCGCCGTCGCGCTGTCGTCCGCGCCGGAGAACCGGGCCACCGCGCCGTACCAGGCGGCCGGATCCGCGCTCAGCGGTTCGCCGAGCTTCTTCTGGGCGGCCGCCAGCAGGGCCGCGCCGCCCGCGATGTTCGCCGACTCGTCCTCACGCAGCCGCGCGGCGGGGATCTCGGTCAGCCCGGCCGCCTCGGGCAGCGTCTTCAGCCGTGCGGGCAGGGCTGATTCAGCCGGCGCCTTCGCCTCGGGGTGCAGGGCCGCCCGCGCGTCGTCCCCGCGCGCGTCCTCCGTGCCCTCGCTGTGGTGCGGGGCTTCGGCGAGCGCGGTGCGCGCGTCGGTCAGGTGCATCGGCCCGTATCCGCCGGTCACGCTCGGGGCGCCGCCGTGCGCGTCCCAGCGCGACTGCAGATAGGACACGCCCAGCAGGACGCTGAGCGGCACGTGGTACTCGGCGGACGCGGACGCGAACGCCCGCTGCAACCTGCCGGTGTCGTCCGTGGCGGCGCCCGCGGACGGGGTGCCGCCCAGCAGCGGCAGCAGCAGCGCCGCCGAGGCGACGACCCCCGCCGCGCTGCGCGCGCTTCTGCGTCCCGGCATGGGTCGGGGGTCGATGGCGGATCCTCGCAATGCAGCCTCCAGGGGCGCTCGGGCGTAGCGGGGCGTGCGGGGCCGGCGTGGATCAGTGGTACCGGCTGTCCGACGATCCGTCAATCACGCGCACAGCAAGGCGATTCCCCATGTCAAGCGGCATCTCGGCGAGTTTCTGCACGGCACCCCCAAGGCCTGCGCGGCGTCAGTGGCTTACACCAATGGCCCCTGCGGCCACTACTCCGAAAGAGCTGAACGAGACCCGCGCCGGGGATGGGGCGAAGAGGCGGGCGGCGGAGATGTCAGGGTATGACAAGGGACCGCGGGCACCCGGTCGATGGGTGCGCCGCGGACCGTTGTCCCCGTCAGCGAGTGCCGACGGCTGCGCGTACGGCCCGGCGGGCCAGCTGGCAGTCGTCGTGGAGCCGCCGCAGCAGCAGCCGCTGTTCCTCGCCGGACGGCGCAGCACCCGGGTGGGCCGTGCCCGGTGCCGCCGGGGCCGTATCGTGCATGGAGCGCTGCACGGCCGTCTCGTAGGTGCGGATCTCCCGGGTGAGCACGAGCATCAGGTTCACCAGGAACGCGTCCCGCGTGGCCGGGCCGGCCGACTGGGCGAGCTGGCTGACCTGTCGCCGCGCCGCCGGCGCGTCCCCGAGCACCGACCACAGCGTCGCCAGGTCGTAGCCCGGCAGGTACCAGCCCGCGTGCTCCCAGTCCACCAGGACGGGACCGGCCGGGGAGAGCAGGACGTTCGCGAGCAGCGCGTCGCCGTGGCAGAACTGGCCCATGCCCTGCCGGCCCGCGGCGTGCGCGATGCCGTGCAGCAGCTTCTGCAGGTCACCCAGGTCCCGGTCGGTGAGCAGACCCAGCTCGTGGTACCGGGAGATACGGGCGGCGTAGTCCAGCGGGGCGTCGAACGTGCCCGCCGGCGGCCGCCAGGCGTTCAGCCGGCAGATCGCGCCCAGGGCGGCCCCGATGTCCGCCCGGGGCGGGGCCTCCACCGGGTGCCGTTGCAGGGCGGCCACCCGCCCCGGCGTCCGTTCGATCACCAGCGTGCAGTTGTCCGGGTCCGCCGCGATCAGCCGGGGCACCCGGACCGGCGGCCGGTGCCGGACGAACGAGCGGTATGCGGCTATTTCGTGCCGGTAGCGCTCCGCCCACGCGGGGGAGTGGTCGAGTAAGCACTTGGCGACAGCCGTGCTGCGCCCGATGGTGCCGACCAGGAGCACGGACCGCCCGCTGCGGCGCAGCACCTGCACCGGAGAGAACTCCGGGCAGATCCGGTGCACCGAGGCGATCGCCGTGCGCAGTTGCGCGCCCTGCGGGCCGGACAAGTCGAGTCTCCCGCTCAGCGGTTGGGTGCCGGGCCCCACGGCGTGCCGCGCCCGGCCGGCACCGAGCGCGGGGGCCGCTGGACGCAGGGGGTCGAGGTGGGGGCCGCCGGTGCCCTGACGGGTACGCAGCGACCGGGGCGGGGCGGACACGGAGGACGATGCTGCATACATGTGGCGGGACCGATCCCTTCGTGTGCCTGATGCTTCAGCGCGCTCCCGGCCCGGACGCCCGGGTGCACCCTGGGGAATGTCCCTCGGCGACCGGGTCGGGGTGGCGCGTTCCTACCTGACACCCGGTGCGCACTGGCACACCATGTGGCGCACCCTGGCGAACCCTGGCGAATAGTCGCCCGGCAAGTCGCGGCGGGGCTACTGTCAACTCAGCCGAGTACCTGGGGGCTTGACGTGACAGGACAACCCAACACCCGTCTCGCGGACCTGTTCGGCCTGGCCGGCTGGTCCAAAGGCGAACTCGCGAGGCTGGTCAACCGGCAGGCGGCGGCCATGGGCCACCCCCAGCTGGCGACCGACACCTCTCGGGTGCGGCGCTGGATCGACATGGGAGAGATCCCGCGCGATCCCGTACCGCGGGTGCTGGCGGCCCTGTTCACCGAGCGTCTCGGCCGTGTCGTGACCATCGAGGACCTCGGTCTGGTACGGCACGGGCGTACAGGGAAACGGCAGGGCGACGGGAGTGCGGAACATCCCGACGGAGTGCCGTGGGCGCCCGAGCGGACCGCCGCGGTCCTCACCGAATTCACGGGAATGGACCTCATGCTCAACCGACGCGGCTTGGTGGGCGCGGGCGCCGCGCTCGCCGCGGGCTCCGCACTCAGCAGCGCCATGCACGACTGGCTGCAATCCGATCCGACACTCAAGACCGAAACCCCCGCCCTCGACCATCCCCTGCACGCCGACCCCGCTGGGTTCGACCGCTACGACGCCGCCCCCATCGGGTCGCAGGAGATCGAGGAACTCGAACGCTCGGTGGAGGTGTTCCGAGCCTGGGACGCCGCCCGCGGCGGCGGGCTGCAACGCAAGGCGGTGGTCGGCCAGCTCAACGAGGTGGGCGGCATGCTCGCCTACCGCCACCCATCCCACCTCCAGCGGCGCCTGTGGGGCGTCGCCGCCAACCTCTCCGTCCTCGCCGGCTGGATGTCCCACGACGTCGGCCTGGAACCCACCGCCCAGAAGTACTTCGTCATCGCCGCCCACGCCGCCAGGGAGGGCGGCGACCGGCCGCGCGCCGGGGAGGCACTGTCCCGCGCGGCGCGCCAGATGGTGCACCTGGGCCGGCCCGACGACGCGCTGGACCTGATGAAGCTCGCCCACTCCGGCGCGGGCGACCGCCTCCAGCCGCGCACCAAGGCGATGTTCCACACCATCGAGGCCTGGGCCCAGGCCTCGATGGGCAAGGGCCAGGCGATGCGCCGCACCCTCGGACAGGCGGAGGACCTCTTCGTCTCGGACACCGGCGACGCGCAGCCGCTCGACTGGATGCAGACCTTCAAGGACGAGGATCTGTACGGCATGACGGCGCTCGCGTACCGCACGCTGGCGGAGCACGACCCGAACGCGGCCGCGCACGCCCAGCACTACGCGGAGAAGGCCCTGGCCCTGCGGGTCGACGGACGCGAGCGGTCGAAGATCTTCGACCATCTGTCCATGGCCTCCGCCTGCTTCATCGCGAACGACCCCGAACAGGCGGACCGGTACGCACGGCTGGCCCTGATGGCGATGGGATCGAACTCCTCCCGCCGCACCTGGGACCGGCTGCGCGAGATGTACCGGCTCACCGCCGAGTACGCCACCTATCCGAAGGTCGGCGAGTTGCGGGAGGAGATCCGGCTGGCCCTGCCCAAGCCGAAGGGCAGGAACACCGGCGGCGCACCGGCGTAGGGTCCCGGTTCCGTACGCGGGCTACGACGTCACTCGGGCGACCAGCACGCAGGCGTCGTCCTCGCGCCCGGTTCCGCCGAACTCCTCCACGACCGTCCGTACGCACTCCTGCGCGCGGCGCGCCGCGGTGAACCGCGGGGCCAGCTCGAGCAGGCGTTGTGCGGTGGCCGTCGCTCCGTCGCGTTCGGCTGCGCTGGAGCGCGCGGACTCCCGTCGCGGCACCAGTCCGTCGGTGTGCAGCAGGAGCAGGTCGCCCGTCTCCAGGGTCTCCTCGGCCTGCCCGTAGCAGGCTCCCGAAGCGGCGCCGAGCAGGACGCCGTCCGGGCCGTCCAGGATCCGCCCCGTCCCGCCGCGGAACAGCAGCGGGGCGGGGTGTCCTGCCCGCGCCCAGGTCAGGGTGCGGGTGACGGGCCGGTAGCGGCAGCAGACGGCGCTGCCCAGAGCCGGCTGCACGGTGGCGTCGTGCAGTTGGTCGAGCCAGGTCATCAGCTGGCCGGGCCGGGCCCCCGCCATCGCCATGCCGCGCAGGGCACCCAGCAGCAGCGCCGTGCCCGAGGTCACGCCCGGCCCGCGGCCGGTGAGTCCGCCGACGCTGAGCAGAGTGTCGCCGTCGGACAGCTCCAGCGCGTCGTACCAGTCGGCCCAGATCGGCGTGCCGGTCGAGGACGGCAGGTGGTGGGCGGCCAGGTCGAGCCTCGGGCGGCCCCGGCGCGGGAGCCGCAGGGAGCCGCGCCACGGGGGGAGCGCGGCTTCCTGCGGCTCGACCGCGAGCCGGCGCTCGGTCTGCGTGCGACGCCGGTGACGGTGCAGCGAGTCACGGGTCTCGCGCACCGCCGACTGACTGAGCCGCAGTTCGCTGACGTCCCGCAGCACCGCCCACATCGAGGTGGTGCCGCCGTCGGCGTCGAGCACGGGCTCGCCCATCATGTGCACCGCGCGGACGGCTCCGTCGGGCCGCACGATGCGGAACTCCCCGTCGATCGGCTTGGCGTCGACCAGGCAGTCGGTGACCATGGCGGTCAGCCGGGGCCGGTCCTCGTCCAGCACCACGGAGGGCAGTTCGTCGAGGGTGAGCGGGGGAACGGCGGGGTCGCGGCCGAGGATCAGGAACAGCTCGCCCGACCAGGCGGCCTCGTCCGTCAGCAGGTTCCACTCGGCGCTGCCTACCCGGCTGAGCAGTGGACCGCGCGATGGGGCGGCCGGTGCGCCGAGCTCGGCCGCCAGTGCCTCGGGCACCGGTGGCGGGCCTTCCCGTAACTGTGCCAAGTATTCGTCCAGATCGTTGAGTTGGCGCAGCGCCAGGTCGCACAGGGCACGCTCCCACCGGCCCCGCGGATCCGAGGCGTCGCCCTGCGCGTCCTGCCGCACGGCGTCCACCTCGCCCCTGAGACGGCGCGCCTGCGACATCAGCGCGTCGACCGGCCCGCGCCCTGATGGCTGGGCGGGGGAGCGGTCCGCGGACACGTGGGGCGGCATGGCGCACTCCGATGCGGGGACGGTACGGCCGAGGCGGTGGGAGGGACCGCTATGACTGTTGCACAGCCGACGGCGCCCCGTAAGGGATTTGGCAAGAAGCGATGCGAGGGTGCACCTGGCATATGCCACAGTCTTCCCCGGGCGGCTGACCGGCACTTTAGGTGTAGCCGCCCCGGTGGCCAAGGCGTAGACGACGTACGTGATTTGGCGGTCGTTCGGAGACGGCGCCCGGACTTTCAGGCGTGTGTTCTACGGTCATGTGTTCCCTCCCGGTCGGCCGCCCGACCTCGATCATCGAAGGAGTGACGCACGTCACATGGATTGATGGGGGGTCATGCGTAATGCGAACGGCCCCTTCGGGCTCCTAAGGACAACGGCACAACCGGCCGACCTGACGACCCGCAGGGGAGACCGATCATGGACACCACTCTCGAGCAGTCCGCCCGCGCCCGCCTGATCACCGCGGACGGGCGGGAACTCGCCGTGCCCGCCATCCTGCGCTACGTCTCCACCGACCCGCTGGCCGTGCACGTGGACTTCCCGCCCGAGGCCTCCCTCGACGGCGCGGCGGTCTCGTGGACCTTCGCCCGCGCCCTGCTGGAAGACGGACTCGAAGGGCAGGCCGGGGCGGGGGACGTGCACCTGTGGCCGTGCGGAGGGTCCCGTACGGTGCTGGAACTGCACTCGCCCTCCGGCCTGGCCCTGCTCCAGTTCGACACCCCGGCGCTGCGCCGCTTCCTGCTGCGCAGCTACGCGGTGGTCGCGGCCGGCCAGGAGGACCTCACCGCGGCCGTCGACCGCGGCCTGAGCACCCTCTTCGGCACGGTCTGACCCGGCGGCCCGCCGCGCCGGGCGCCGCCGGGCCTCCCCGGAGGGGCCCCGGTGCCCGGCACGGCCGTGCCCGCGCCCGGCGTCAGTAGCGCAGCACTCCGGCGATCCCCTGCGCGTCACCCAGGGTGCCGTCGGGGACGAAGCGCACGTCGGCACCCGTCTCCAGGCACTGCTCGACGATCTCGTCCACGATGTCCTCGCGGGCGCCCGGCTCCTCGCTCTCCGCCGGAACCAGATGGCCGCCGGCGGAGTCGCGCACCGTCACACGGTAGTTCTCCTCGACGGCCAGCAGCCGGATCCGGCCCTCCCGCGCGGTCTGCCAGACCTCGTCGACACCGGCCGCGTACTCCTTGCGTCCGCGGGCCCCCTCCAGTTCCCGGGCCACCGCCTCGGTGTCACTCCGCGTCTCCTCGCCGTGGACGGGCCCGATCGCCCGCCAGACGGCCTCGGGGGTGGTGTGCGCCAGGCCGCCGTGCTGGACGGGTACCGCGCACTTGGCGACGCTGCCGACCTCCTCCAGGGCGGACAGTGCGGCCTGCTCACCCGTGATGTACAGCCGGCGCGGATGCTCGCGCAGGACCGCGCTCATCGCGCTGTCCGCCTCCCGCAGGAACTGGCGGGTGCTCTGGTCCCGGAACGTGCTCGGCGCGTCGCCGATCTGCATCCGGCGTTCGGCGTCGAAGTTCTCGACGAGTTTCCTGGTCAGCGGGAAGCCGCCGGTGTGGTCCTCCGTGACGCGGTCGACGCCGCCGCTCCACAGCGTCACGCGGTCCGCGGAGACGGACAGTATCCAGAACGGGCGCTCGGCGGTCCGCGCGGAGACCAGGTTGCGGGTCAGGAAGGTGTCCGAGAGGACCACGCGCTCCGGGACGGTACGGGTCAGCGACCACACCTGGTGCTCGCCCGGGGCGGCGAAGATCGCCAGTCCGTCCTCGGCGTACGTCAGGTCCACCTCGGCGAGGGCCTGGTCGAGTTGCCGGACGACGTCGTTGCGCTGCTCCCGGGTGACCTGGGGGTTGGTCTCCAGCTGCCGCTTGGCCTCGGCCACGACGTTGCGCAGCCGGACCGGATCCTGCGCGTTGTCGGGCTCGCGGCGGTGTGTCGGCGTCAGCACCGACACCGCCGGGTAGGGGCGCGGACGCCGCAGCTCGGTGAGGATCGAGGGACTCAGCTCGTGCTCCATGACAGCACGATAGGTCCGATTCGCGCTTCAGGCATTCGGGGCAACTCGGCTCGCGCGCGGGGTCTTTCGCTGGTAAGGCGCCGCAGGTGCCGCAGGCCCTGCGGCGTGCCCCGCCCGAGACCGTCCGGGATATGGGCCGCCCGAGTCGGCGCGGCCCCGTTCGCGGACATTGGAGAAGTCTTTGCCCTTGGCCGGTTCCCGGTGCTCCGTCCCTGGTACGAGGCCGTTTCCGCGATGCTCCGGGAGCAAAGTGCGGCCGGAACGAGCGGGTCACGGTGGCAACCGGGTGACGGCCGCGTTGACCGCCACCGCCCCGTGGCACACGCTCGTCATATAGATGCTCGATGCAACTGGTTCGCCCGGGCGTCGGGCGCCCACCCGGCTCCGTGCGGGTGAGCGACCCCTTCCGGCGGGCCGGAGGGCAGGAGGTAGCGGATGTGCGGCATCACCGGCTGGGTCTCCTACGACCGCGATCTGCGCGCCGAGGCCGCGACCCTGCGCGCCATGACCGAGACGATGGCCTGCCGCGGCCCCGACGACCGCGGCACCTGGACCGAGGGACCGGCGGCTCTCGGGCACCGCAGGCTCGCGATCATCGACCTGCCCGGCGGCCGGCAGCCCATGACCGCCGGCACCCCCGACGGCACGGTGGCGCTCGTCTACTCCGGTGAGGCCTACAACTTCACCGAGCTGCGCTCCGAACTGGCCGCGCGCGGCCACCGCTTCACCACCGACTCCGACACCGAGGTCGTCCTGCGCGGCTACCTGGAGTGGGGCGACGCCGTGGCCGAGCGCCTCAACGGCATGTACGCCTTCGCGATCTGGGACGGCCGCCACGACGAGCTCGTCATGATCCGCGACCGGATGGGCATCAAGCCCTTCTACTACCACCCCACCCCCGACGGCGTCCTCTTCGGCTCCGAGCCCAAGGCCATCCTCGCCAACCCCATGGTCCGTCCCCGGGTCACCCTGGACGGCCTGCGCGAGCTGTTCACCTTCGTCAAGACCCCGGGCCACGCCGTCTGGGACGGCATGCACGAGGTCGAGCCCGGAACCGTCGTCACCGTCGGCCGCACCGGCCTGCGCACCCGCGTCTACTGGCGGCTGCGGAGCCTGCCCCACCCCGACGACCGCGACACCACCGTCGCCACGGTGCGCACCCTGCTGGACGACATCGTGCGCCGCCAGCTCGTCGCCGACGTGCCCCGCTGCACCCTGCTCTCCGGCGGCCTGGACTCCTCCGCCATGACCGCGCTGGCCGCCCGCCGCCTGGCCGAGCAGGGTGAGAAGGTGCGCAGCTTCGCCGTCGACTTCGTCGGGCAGAGCGACCACTTCGTCGCGGACGACCTGCGCGCCACCCCCGACACGCCGTTCGTGCACGACGTGGCGCGCGCCGCCGGCACCGACCACCAGGACATCGTGCTCGACGCGCACACCCTCGCCGACCCGGAGATCCGCCGGAAGGTGGTCCGCGCCCGCGACCTGCCGATGGGCTTCGGCGACATGGACTCCTCCCTGTACCTGCTGTTCCGCAGCATCCGGGACCACTCCACCGTCGCCCTGTCCGGCGAGTCCGCCGACGAGGTCTTCGGCGGCTACCAGCACTTCTTCGACGAGGAGGCGCGCCGCGCCGACACCTTCCCCTGGCTGGTGCGCTTCCAGCGCGACTTCGGCGACGACGCCGGTGTCCTGCGCCCCGACCTCGCCCGGGCCCTCGACCTGCGCGCCTACGTCGCCGACGGCTACCGCACCGCCATCGGCGCCGTCAGCCGCCTCGACGGCGAGAGCGACTTCGAGTTCCGCATGCGGCAGATCTGCCACCTCCACCTGACCCGCTTCGTCCGGGCCCTGCTCGACCGCAAGGACCGGATGAGCATGGCGGTCGGCCTGGAGGTCCGCGTCCCCTACTGCGACCACCGCCTGGTCGAGTACGTCTACAACGCGCCCTGGGCCCTGAAGTCCTTCGACGGCCGGGAGAAGAGCCTGCTGCGGGAGGCGACCGCGGACCTGCTGCCCAAGTCCGTCTACGACAGGGTCAAGAGCCCCTACCCGTCCACCCAGGACCCCAAGTACGCCCTCGCCCTCCAGGACCACGCCAAGGACCTGCTCGGCCGGCCGGGGCACCCGGTCTTCGACCTCGTGGATCAGGAACGGCTGCGCCGCCTCGCGCACAGCGACACCGACCTCGGCGGCAACCAGGCGGCGCGACGCGGCCTGGAGCGGACCCTCGACCTGGCCGTCTGGCTGGACCTGTACCAGCCCCGGATCGTCACCGGCTGAGCCCGGTCAGCCGCTCGCGTCCGGCTCCCGGTCCGCGCCGCACGAGCTGCCGTCGGCCGGCAGGGAGCCGTACAGCAGGAAGTCGTTCACCTTCTTGTGCACGCACCGGGAGGACAAGTACCCGGTGTGCCCGTCGGCCCGGTTGTCGAGCACCACGGCGGACGGGCCGAGCCGCCGCGCCGTCTCCAGCGTCCAGCGGTACGGGGTCGCCGGGTCGCCGCGGGTACCGACCAGCAGCATCCTCGCCGTGTCGACGTTCTTCACCTTCTCGCGGATGAAGCCGGTGCCCTTGGGACGGCCGTAGCACATCAGCACCTCGTTCAGCCGGGCGCGGCCGAAGACCGGCGAGGCCTGCTCGTACTCGGCGCTCAGCCGGCCGAGGTCCTTGGTGAGCTGCGCGGCGCCGGGCCGGTCGGGGTCGTCGGCGCAGTTGACCGCCATGGTCGCGGCGGGCTGGTTGTCCGGCGGTATCTCGGCGGAGCCGACCAGACCACCGTCCGCCGGACGCGGCGCGCTCCGCCGTCCCGGCAGGGTGCCGCCCCCGGCGGTGAAGGCCTCGATGCCGTGCGTGTCGCCGTCCTCCACCAGGGAGGCCAACGCCCGTTCCAGGGTGGGCCACAACCGCTTGCTGTAGAGCGCCTGCCCGACCGCCCGGGCGAGGTCCTGGCCCGACAGCCGGCCGCCGAACCCGTTCGGCACCGGGTTCGCGTCGAGCGAGCGGACGAGCCGGACCATCTGGTCGCCGGCCGCGCGGCGGTCGTCGCCCAGCGGGCAGGCGAGGTCCCGCACGCACCAGTCGAGGAAGTCGTCGAGCGCCGTCTGCTGCCCCTCGGCGGCCACCAGCCCCTGCTCCGCCAGCGGCTCGGTCAGGGTGTCGACCCCGTCGAGGGCCATCCTGCCGACCTTGCCGGGGAACAGCGCGGCGTACACCGCGCCGAGCCGGGTGCCGTAGGAGAAGCCCAGGTAGTCGAGCCGGTCGTCGCCGAGCGCCTGACGGATCACGTCCAGGTCCCGGGCCGCGTCGACGGTGCCCATGTGCGCCTGGACCGGGCCCGAGCGCCGGGCGCACTCGGCGGCCGTCCGCTGCCACGCCGCGAGTTTCTCGCGGGCGACCTTCGGGTCGCCGAGGTCCCCGTTCGCGCCGATCGTCCGCGCGGCCCGGTCGTCCGTGCTCAGGCCGCAGCCGACCGGAGAGGACCTGCCGACGCCCCGCGGGTCGAAGGCGACCACGTCGTAGCCGTTGGTCAGGTCCATGAACCGTCTGCCGTCGGTGGTCAGTCCGGGCACGCCCGCGACACCGGGACCGCCGAAGTCGAGCAGCACCGAGCCCCGGGAGGGGCCGGTGGCCCGGTAGCGGGCCAGGGCGAGGTCGAGGGTGCCGGCGCCGGGGTGCGCGTAGTCCAGGGGAACGGTGACCTTGCCGCACTGCATGTCCTTCGGGGCGTCGGCCTCGCACGCCGACCACGTCACCTTCTGGCGGTAGAACCGGCTCAGGCCGCCCGGCATGCCGCTGTCGGCCCCCGCGGGCAGTCCCGCGGCGAGGACGACAAGCGTGACGGCCCCGACGCACGCGCCGCGCCGGGCCGCGCGCCGCGTCGACAGTTTGGCCGGCATGGACGCCTCCAGCAACGTTCCGCCGAGGACCGGGAACAGGCCTTCGCCCACCTTAGGCGGCCCCTCCGGACGCCGCCTCCCGGCGGGCGGCCGCACGGTCTCGGCATCGGGACCCGCCGCCCGGCACCGGCGGCTTCGCCCATCGTTCGATAACAGGCCCCCCGATGGGGTGAAAGGACGACAGGCCATAACCCCGAATCCTTCACCAGCGTTTTACGTGGTGCGGGTGAGCGCCCGCGACCATGTCTGGAAGGCAGGGAACCTATGAAACGGGTCACCCGGAACAGTGTGATCGCCGTGGCCGCCGCCTCCGGGGCGATGGCGATGGCCATGCCGGTGTCCGCCTTCGCGGCGGACGGCGGCGCCGCGGCGGAGGGTGCCGCGGCCGGCTCGCCCGGTGTGCTCTCCGGCAACACCATCCAGCTGCCGGTGGACGTTCCGGTGAACGTGTGCGGGAACACCGTGGACGTGGTGGGGCTTCTCAACCCCGCGGCGGGCAACCGGTGCGCCAACGCGTCCGACGGGAGGGACCGGACGCCGGCAGCCGACGGTGCGGCGGCACAGGCGAGCACACAGGATTCCCCGGGTGTGGGCTCCGGCGACACCATCCAGCTGCCCGTGCACGTTCCGGTGAACGTCACTGGCAACGGCGTGAACGTGGGGGGCATCGGCAACGCGGCCTCCGGCAACACGTCCACGAACACCCCGGGCGACCACGTCGCCCCGACGCCTGTGCCGCCCGTGCGGTCCGAGCCGCAGCAGCCGCCGAGGCCCGTGACCGAGCCGGCGGCCGTGCCTCAGGCGCAGTCGACGCTCGCCCACACCGGCGCGGATCAGACCGCGCCGGTGGTGGCCGCGGGGGCGGCCCTGGTGCTCGGCGGAGCCGTCCTGTACCGGCGTTTCCGGCCCGGCGCGTACCGCTGAAGCGGCCCCGCGACCGTGGCGGAGGCCCACCGGACCTGCCCGGTGCGGCCCCCGGGTCGCGGGTCCCGCGCATAAACCTGTTGCCGTGGACGTCCGCGGTCTGTTCCAGTCGGCGTATGGATCACACCGCGGTACTCGCCCTGTACGACCGGGACCTGCGCGAGAGCGCTCGCCCCGACGGCCCCGGCATGCGCGTGGAGCGCGTCGGGAAGGTGGTGCGCCAGGTCGGCTCGGAGCAGGACTGGAACGGCGTGCTGTGGTCGGACCTCGACGAGGCCTCCGTGGACGCCGCGATCGCCGAACAGACGGCCCGCTACGGCGAGTCCGGCCTCGCCTTCGAGTGGAAGGTGTACGGGCACGACCGCCCCGTGGACCTCGGGCGGCGTCTACTGGCCGCCGGCTTCGCCCCCGAGCCGCAGGAGACGCTGATGGTCGGCGAGATCGCCGATCTGCCCCTCGACGCCGAGCCGCCCGAGGGTGTTCGCCTGCGCACGGTCACCGACGAGGCGGGTGTCGACCTGCTGGTCGGCGTGCACGAGCGGGCGTTCGGCACGGACGGCTCCCGTCTGCGCCACCGCCTCCTCGCCCGGCTCGCCGCCGAGCCGGACACGCTCGTCGCCGTCGTCGCCCTCGCCGGTGACGTGCCGGTGAGCGCGGCGCGCATGGAGCTGGTGCCCGGGACACCGTTCGCGGGCCTGTGGGGCGGCGGCACCGCAGAGGGCTGGCGGGGCCGGGGCATCTATCGCGCCCTCGTCGCCCACCGCGCCCGTGCCGCCGCCGACCGCGGCTACCGCTACCTCCAGGTCGACGCCTCCAGCCAGAGCCGCCCCATCCTCGAACGCCTCGGCTTCGTCGCGCTGACCACCACGACGCCGTACGTGTACGAGCCGTGAGCCGTCTCCCGGATCGAGCGGGGTCGCCGGCTCAGCGGTGACCCGCCTTCGCCCGGTCCAGCGCGGTGACACCCACCGCGGCGAGGGCGATCTGGATGAGCCACTCGATCCAGTCGACCCCCTTGGTGTCGGCGACACCGAGCGCGGAGGCGATCGCCGCGCCGACCAGGGCGGCCACGATGCCGATGAGGATCGTCCACAGAACGCCTATGTGCTGGCGGCCGGGAACGACGAGCCGTCCCAGGACACCGATGATCAAGCCGATGACGATGGCACTGATGATGCCCGTGATCTCCATCTTCCGCCCCTCTGCGTCGTGACCCCCGCGCCCTTCGAATGCCCGCTGGAACCGGAGCCACACCGGTCGGTTCCACCGCCCCGCTTGACATGCAGGTAACTGCCTGCATGACTGGAGTGTGCAATCACGCGGTGACTCGGAGATGGACAGGGTCTTCAAGGCACTCGCCGACGAGACCCGCAGACTGCTGCTGGACCGCCTGCACGAGTACAACGGGCAGACGCTGGGCGAGCTGTGCGCGCGCATCGACATGACGCGTCAGTCGGTCACCCAGCACCTGGCCGTACTGGAGGCCGCCAACCTGGTCAGCACGGTGCGGCGGGGGCGGGAGAAGCTGCACTACCTCAATCCCGTCCCGCTCCACGAGATCCAGGAGCGGTGGATCGACAAGTTCGAACGCCCGCGTCTGAGCGCGTTGGGCGCCGTGAAGCGACGAGCCGAGGAAGCCATGGCCGACTCACCGAGCTATGTGTACGTCATCTATATCGAGAGCACACCCGAAACGGTCTGGGACGCCCTCACGGACGCCGATCTGACCGCCGTGTACTGGGGCCACAGCAATGTCTCGGACTGGCGGCCCGGCTCCGGCTGGGAGCATGTCCGCACGGACGGTTCGGGCGTCGCCGACGTGGTCGGCACGGTGATCGAGGCCGACCGCCCCACCCGCCTGGTGACGACCTGGGCCGCGCCCGAGGACGCGGAGCGGCCGGACAGGCACTCCCGGGTCACCTTCGACATCCGGCCGCACGGGGACATCGTCCGCCTCACCGTCACCCACGAGGACCTCAACGACGAGGGCGAACTCGCCGACGTCTCGGGCGGCTGGCCCGCGGTCCTGTCCAATCTCAAGTCCCTCGTGGAGACCGGCAGTCCGCTTCCCCAGGACCCCTGGCTGGTGCCCGGTCACTGACCCGGGGCGAGCCGGTCCGCTCATGCGCGGGCCGGTCCGGACTTCTCGCATCGTTCGTGCATCGCATGCCGGTCCCCACCGCAGGCCTGCTGCTCCAGGCGGCGGCGCAACTGGTGCAGGCCCCGGCGGGCGTGGCTCTTGACGGTGCCCAGCGGCCAGCCCGTGCGCGCCGCGATCTGCGTCTGGGTCAGGTCCTCGAAGAAGGCCAGACGCAGCACGCGCCGCTGGGCGGTCGGGAGCCGGTCCAGCTCGTACCGGACCAGAACGCGGTCCAGGGCGGCCTCCGGCCGGCCGCAGGACGGATCGGCGGTGCCCAGGGCCGCCCCGGCGGCCGCGACCAGCTCCCCGCGACGGGTCCGGGCGGACAGCGCGTCGGCGATCCTGCGCCGGGTGATGCCGACGATCCACCCGGCGAGCGGGCCGCGTTCGGGCCGGTAGCCGTGCCTGCCCCGCCAGACACCGAGGAAGACCTGCTGGGTCACGTCCTCCGCCTCCTTGGGGTCCCCCAGGGACCGCCAGGCCAGCGTGTGGACCAGGGCCGACCAGCGGTGGTAGGCGGCGGCCAGGCAGGCGTCGTCGCCCGCCACCAGGCCGCGCGCGAGCTCCTCGTCGGGCGCCCGCGCGGACACTTCCGCGAGACGGTCCGTAGCGCAAGCGGAAGCCGACGCGGCGGCGCCGGTGGGATGCGCGGTGTCGGTCGGAACGGAGGTCGGATGCGGTGTCATGACGACGGCTCCTGTGACGGTTCCCGGGGCTCGCCCCCGTGCCGCAATCGTGTGATCCCCGGCACGCTCTCCTCAACTTGCATCGATCCTGCGTCGTTTTCCAGGGCGGGCGCGGATCCTCACTCGCGTCCGCGGGCACGCTTGAAGCGGGCCAGCCCCTCGGACAGTTCCACGACCGGGTCCGGGTAGTCGAGGGCGGCCCGCGCCGGCCCCTGGAGCTTCCACGGCTCGTGCACGGCAGGCCCGTCCAGCCCGGCGAGTTCGGGTACCCAGCGGCGTACGTACGTGCCGTCGGGGTCGTACCGCTTGGCCTGGGTGACGGGGTTGAGCACCCGGTTGGGCCGGGCGTCCGTGCCGGTGCCCGCCATCCACTGCCAGTTGAGCTGGTTGTTGGCGATGTCGCCGTCGACCAGGTACCGCAGGAAGTGCCGCGCGCCCACCCGCCAGTCGACGTACAGGGTCTTGGTGAGGAAGCTCGCGGTCAGCAGGCGGCCCCGGTTGTGCATCCAGCCCTCGTGCAGCAGCTGGCGCATGGCCGCGTCGACGATCGGGTAGCCGGTGCGGCCCTCCCGCCACGCCTCGACATCCTCGCGCGCGGACCGCTCGGACCGCCAGCGGTCGTGCTTCGTGCGGTAGTCGGCGCTCGCCGCGGCGGGCCGCGCCGCCAGCACCTGGCGGTGGAAGTCGCGCCAGGCGAGCTGCCGTACGAAGGCCTCCGCGCCCGGTCCGCCGGCGCCGCGCGCCCGGTGCACGAGCTCGACCGGGGAGAGGGTGCCGAAGTGCAGGTGGGGGGAGAGCCGGGACGTGGCGTCGCCGGCCAGGTCGTCGTGGCGCTCCTCGTAGGCGCCGACGCCGGAGCGCAGCCAGGCCGCCAACCGCCTGCGGCCCTCCGCCTCGCCGCCCGGCGCCAGTCCCGCCGACAGGTCCGCGGCGGCCGGCCGGGAGGGCAGCTCCTCGGAGGCGACGCCGTCCGGCACGCGGACGGTGCGGGGTGCGCCGAGCGGAGCGCGCAGTCGCTGCCCCGACCACTGCCGGAAGTAGGGGGTGAAGACGGCGAAGTGGTCCGAGGAGGACGGTGTCAGCGCGCCGGGCGTGACCGCCGTGGTCACCGTGTCGTGCACGTGCAGCCGGCGTCCGTCCGCCTCCAACGCGCGCCGCAGGCGCTCCTCGCGGCGGTGGGCGAAGCCGCTGACGTCGGACGCCATGTGGACCTCGTCGGCGTCTGCCTCACGGGCCACCTCGCACACCTGGTCGACGAGGTCGCCGCCGCGGACGACCAGTCGGCCGCCGCGCCGGCGCAGTTCCGCGTCGAGGCCGTGGAGGCAGTCGGCGAGGAACGCCAGCCGGTTCGGGGCGGCGAAGCCGGCCCCGTCCACGGCCCGGTCGCGGACGAACAGCGGGACGACGTGCCGGGAGCCGTCGAGGGCGGCGCGCAGCGGCGGGTGGTCGCGTACCCGCAGGTCGGCGGTGAACAGGACGACCGAGACATTCATGTGGGGTCTCCGTGCAGGGGACGGGAAGGCCGGACGGATCGCTCCGGATCGCTCGGATCGCTTCGGGCGCGGGGCGTCCGACGGATGCGGGGGTCAGCGCACGGAGGTGCGTTCCCCCGCCTGGGTGAGCCGGGCCTGCTCGGCCGCCGCGCCGGCGATGTTGCGGGCCATCCCGCCGAACACGAGCGCGTGGAAGGGCGAGACACTCCACCAGTAGGCGTGCCCCAGCAGCCCGTGCGGATGGAACACCGCGCGCTGGCGGTACAGCGTGCGGCCCCGGGCGTCGGTGCCGACGCGCATCTCCAGCCAGGCCAGACCCGGCAGCCGCATCTCGGCCCGCAGCCGGAGCAGCCGTCCCGGCTCGATCTCCTCCACGCGCCAGAAGTCGAGCGAGTCGCCGGCCCGCAGCCGCTGCGCGTCACGGCGGCCCCGGCGCAGCCCGACCCCGCCCGCCAGCCGGTCGAGGCCGCCGCGCAGCGCCCAAGCGAGGGGGAAGGAGTACCAGCCGTGGTCGCCGCCGATGCCCTCGATGACCCGCCACAGGGCCTCGGGCGGGGCGTCCACCGTGCGTTCCCGCCGGTCCGTGTAGAGGCTGCCGCCGGCCCAGTCGGGGTCGGTGGGCAGGGGATCGCTGGGCGCGCCGGGCACCGACGCGGACGACCACCGGGTCGTCACCTGCGCGTCGCGGACCCGTCGCAGGGCCAGCCGCACCGCCTCGTCGAAGCCGATCGGATGCCCGGGAGGGTCGGGCACGTACCGCAGGATGTCGTGCTCGCGGCAGACCACCTCGTGGCGCAGCGACTCGGCGAGCGGCCGCGCGATGGCCGCCGGTACGGGGGTGACCAGGCCGATCCAGTGACTGGACAGACGGGGGGTGAGCACCGGGACGGGGACGATGACCCGGCGGGGCAGGCCCGCCACCACCGCGTACCGCAGCATCATGTCCCGGTACGTCAGGACGTCCGGCCCGCCGATGTCGAAGGCCCGGTTCACGTCGGCGGGCATCCGCGCGCTGCCCACCAGGACGCGCAGCACGTCGCGCACGGCGATCGGCTGGATGCGGGTGCCCACCCAGCTGGGGGTGACCATCACGGGCAGGCGCTCGGTGAGGTAGCGCAGCATCTCGAAGGAGGCGGAGCCGGAGCCGATGATGACGGCGGCGCGCAGGACGGTGGTCGGGACACCCGAGGCCAGCAGGATGCGGCCGACCTCCGTACGCGAGCGCAGATGTGGGGACAGCTTTTGTTGCGGCACACCGGCGGGGGTCAGGCCGCCGAGGTAGACGATGCGCCGTACGCCCGCGGCCCGGGCCCGTTCCCCGAAGATACGCGCGGCCCTGCGGTCGGTCTCCTCGAAGTCCTTGCCGGTGCCGAGGGCGTGCACCAGGTAGTAGGCGACGTCGACGTCCCGCAGGGCCTCGGCGACCGACTCCGGGTCGGTGACGTCCCCGCGCACCACCTCCGTGCGAGCCGCCCACGGATGGTCGCGCAGCTTGCCGGGGGAGCGGGCCAGGCAGCGCACCCGGTGGCCGGCGTCGAGCAGCTCGGGGACCAGCCGACCGCCGATGTACCCGGTGGCGCCCGTCACCAGGCAGCGCAGCCCGTCGCCCGTGTCCTCACCGTTCATCGGCCTCTGTCCCTCGCGTGTCGGTGCCTTGTGACTCTCCGGATCACTTCCACATGACTTCCACCGGAACGGCTCTCGCGGATGCGTGCCCGGCGCTTTCCGTGGGCCGATCGCGTGGCCGGGGCTGCCGCACCGCGATGGCCGGGGAAGGGATTCCGCCGAGGCCGTCGGGCGAGGTGCCGGTGCGGGGGCCCGCCGTTCGTGTACGAGGTGGGACGACGGCACGACGCCAAGGAGAACGTCATGAAGTACTACCTGCTCAGCGTGATCCAGCCGGCCGAGGGCGAGCCGCCCTCGGCCGAGGCGCTCGCGCGGATCATGCGCGACGTCGAGGGCTTCCACCAGGAGCTGCGCGAGGCGGGCGCCTGGGTCTTCGCCGGCGGGCTGCACGGCCCGGAGACCGCCGTCGTCCTGCGTCCCGGGGGCGGTGAGGTGCGGGTCACCGACGGCCCCTACACCCAGGGTGACGAGTACCTGGGTGGCCTGTGCCTCATCAAGGCGCCCGACCTGGACGCGGCCCTGGAGTGGGGCCGGAAGGCAGGCCTGGCCACCACCCTCCCCATCGAGGTGCGGCCGTTCCTGCATCCGGCCGGGGATTGATGCCCGGCGCATCCGCCGTCGAGGCCGGCGCCGAGTACGGCCGCGCCGTCTCCGGCCCACCGGGGCAAGGGATTTGACTGGTCTATACCCTTGACTGGTGCAGGCCAATGCGGTTGAGTGCCCCCAACCCCCCACCGCGGCCGCCCCCCACACCGTGCCCGGTACCACCGGCGCATGCGCACGAGGACCGGCTCCGTCCGGCCTCGCGGGGGTGCGGCCGTGCTCGCCGGGTCCTCGACGTCGCGCCGGATGCCGACCTGTTCCGCTGACGTCCGGCCGCCGAGCGTGGTGTCATGCACCTGACCATCCTGGCCGACGGTGTCATCGGCCGCTCCCCCGGGGTACGGCCACCGTCCGGACGAAGGGCACACCGCCATGCGCACCCCCCACGCGCTGCTCGCCACGACCGCGGCGCTCGCCGCCGCCGTGGCGCCCCCCGCTCCCGCGAGCGCCACGGCACAGGCTCCGGCCGCCGGGGCGTACTACGTCCAGAGCGTCACGACCGGTCTGGCCGCGGCGGCCACCGGTGCCGACGCCGTGGAACAGCACAACCCGAGGGGCGACGAGGACCACCAGCAGTGGAACCTGAGGGCGAACGGGCCGTCGTACGTCCTGGAGAACGCCGACCTGACCGGCACCTGCCTCGGCCGCTCGGGCGACCAGGCGCGCGCCGTCGCCTGTACCGACGCGGCGGCGGCCTGGGAGATCGCGCCGGCCGGGGACGACCAGTACGCGCTCAAGTCACCCGGCGCCGAACGCTACTTGACCGTCGCCGCCAAACCGCCCGGCGCCAACTACCCGGCCCCGTTGGCCATCGGGCCGGCGGGCGATCCGGCCCGCTGGTACCTCACGCCGGTGACACCGGACACCCGGCCCATGCCACCGGCGGACCAGCGCACTCTCGACCAGGTCACCTTCCTCACCGCCCACAACGCCTACGCCAACGGAGTCGACGGCGGCTTCGCCCCGCCGTTCGTCAACCTCTTCCCCAACCAGAGCCGTGGCATCGACCAGCAACTCGCCGACGGCGTGCGGGGGTTCATGCTGGACATCCACCAGACCCCGGACGGCGCGATCCTCTGCCACAACAGCTGCACCCTGGTCAGCAGGCCGGTCGCCCTGTGGGTGGACCTCCAGCGCATGGTGGACTTCCTGGAGGCGCACCCCGACCAGTTCGTCACCGTGTTCCTGGAGGACTACGTCGATCCGGGCGTCCTGCGCGCCGAACTCGCCCGTGTCCGGGGCCTGTCCGACGTGCTCTACCGGCCCGACCGGACCGGGGTGCGGAACGGCGGCTGGCCCAGGATGGCCGACCTGATCGCGGCGAACGACCGGCTGCTGATCCTCACCGACCACAGCCGCTCCGCCGACGAGGCCGCGGGCCTGGTCCGGGACGGCTTCGGCGTGATGTACCAGCGCGAGTGGACGGTCGAGAACCACTGGTCGATGGGACCGGGCCTCGGCGCGTCCGACTGGTCCTGCCACAGCCGCTGGTACGGCGCCGACCTCAACATCCCGCTGACGCACACCGAACCGGGCTTCCGGCCGCTGTTCGTGATGAACCACTTCCGCGACAGCACGATCGCCGCCACGGCACAGACCGACAACACCAAACTCGCCGACCGCGCCCGGCGGTTCTGCGAGCCCGCCGCACGCAAGAAGCCCAACTTCCTCGCCGTGGACCGCTACGACCTGGGCGGCCCCGCGGCCGCCGTGGACGCGCTGAACACCCACACATATCCCTGACATCCGCCCGTACGGCACACGGGACCGTGATACGCGGGTGTGCGAGACTCCGCCGATGACCTCCGAAACGATCACCGCGGACGCCGCGGGCACCTGGGAACTCGGCGGCCTGCCCGTCCACCGCATCGGCCTCGGCGCGATGCGGCTGACGGGCAGCGCCGCCTTCCACCTCGGCACACCGAGCGACCGGACCCGCTCGATCGCCGTCCTGCGCCGGGCGGTCGAGCTCGGCGTGAACCACATCGACACGGCGGCCTTCTACTTCTCCGCCCGGCGCTCCGCCAACGAGCTGATCAACAGCGCCCTGTCGCCGTACCCGGACGGCCTGGTCGTCGTCACGAAGGTCGGTCCGTTCCGGAACTGCTCGGGGGAGTGGGGTCCGTCCGCGCGCCCCGACGACCTGCGCGGCCACGTCGAGGAGAACCTGCGTCAGCTCGGCCGCGACCACCTGGACGTGGTGAACCTGCGCCGGATGGGGCAGGACTCCATCGCCGAGCACTTCGGCGCGCTCGCCGAACTGCGCGAGGAGGGCCTGATCCGCCACCTCGGCATCTCCGACGTGGAGCCGCGCCACCTCGAGGAGGCCCGGGCCATCGCGCCGGTGGTGTGCGTGCAGAACCGCTTCGGGCTCGATCTCCACGATCCCGGCACCGACGAACTGCTGCGGATCTGCGGCGAGGAGGGCATCGCCTTCGTGCCGTTCTTCGCCATCGCCGGCGAGGGCGGCTCCCAGGGGGCGGCGGGCGGTGCGCACGACGAGGCGGTCGCGGCCGTCGCGAAGGCCCACGACGCGACACCCGCACAGGTCCGGATCGCCTGGACCCTCCAGCAGGGCCCGCACGTACTGGCCATCCCCGGCACCGGCAACCCCGACCACCTCGTGGAGAACGTGGCCGCGGGCGCCCTGCGCCTCACCGACGAGGAGATGGCCCGTCTCGACGCGCTGCACGCCGGGACCGACTGAGCGTTCTCCCGCGCCCGCCGGCCCCGGCCGCGGCATCCGGTCCCGGTCAGTCCAGCTGCCGGTGCAGGAACGCCACGGTGCTCTGCCAGGCGCGGTCCGCCGATCCTGGCTCGTGGCTGGGGCGGCGGTCGTTGAAGAAGGCGTGGCCGGCCGGGTACAGGCGGAAGTCCGCGGTGACGCCCGACTGCCGCCGGATCGCCTCGCCCAGCTCCTCGACCTGCTCCGGCGGGATGCTCCGGTCCTGCTCCCCGTAGTGGCCGAGGAGCTGGGCGCGCAGCCCGGAGAAGTCGGGCAGCTCGCCCCGGACGACGCCGTAGAACGGCACGGCCGCGCTCACCCGCGGCTCGACCGCCGCGAGGTACAGCACGAACCCGCCGCCCATGCAGAAGCCGACCGCGCCGACCGTGGCGGAGGTGACCTCGGGCAGGGACAGCAGGTGGCCGACGGCGCCGGAGAGCAGTTCGACACCGCGGGAGACCGGCAGGGCCTTCATCATCCGCAGGGCCTCGTCGGCGTCGTGCGCCACGCTGCCGCCGTACAGGTCGGGTGCCAGGGCGACGAAGCCCTCGGCGGCGAGCCGGTCGGCCACGTCGGCGATGTGGTCCGTCAGCCCCCACCACTCCTGGATGACGAGGACGCCCGGACCGCTTCCCGACGGGGGCAGCGCGAGATAGCCGTGCGCGGTGGCTCCCGCGCTCGGGAAGGTGACGTTCTGCCGGGCGGGCGTCTCGGCGGGCCTGGGCCGCTCGGACATGGCGCTCAACTCCTTGCCGGGGTGCGGATCGGCGCCCCGCCGGTGGTGACGGAGGGCCTCCCCGGATCCTTACCGCGTTCGCCGTGCCGATTCCGCCCGCCGTTCACGGTCCGGTTCGCGCCTCTTCGTACGCTGCTGCCGGTGGTCCGGTCGCGCACCGGCCGGGCGGAGCGCACCGCGGCGCGGGTGCGCGCATCCCCGCGGCCGTTTCCGGCGGCTCCTTCCATAATGGGCGGGCGGCGAGGCCGCGAGCGGATCACGGCGCCAGACTGACTACAATCATGTAGACGATCTACGACTCTGGGCGACGACGGGGTGAGGAAGTACCCATGACCGACGACGACAAGGACGAACGCAGGCCGGCCGGCGAGCTCGAAGCCAGCGTCATGGCCGTCCTGTGGGCGGCCGGCGCGCCCCGGACCCCCGGCCAGGTCCAGCTGGGCCTCGGCGCCGGCCTGGCCCGCACCACGGTCACCACCATCCTGACCCGGCTGCACGACAAGGGCGTGGTCGACCGCCGCCGCCAGGGGCGCGGGTATGCCTACTACCCGGTCCAGGACGCGCACGGGCTGACCGCCCGCCGCATGCACTCCGAGCTCGACCGCGACACCGACCGCGAGACGGTCCTCGCCCGCTTCGTCGCCCAGCTCAGCCCCGACGACGAGCGCGTCCTGCGCGACCTGCTCGAATCAGGTGAGCGATGACCGCATCCCTGCTCCTGCTCCTGCCCCTGCTGCTGCCGTTCGCCGCGCCGGCGCTGGCCCGGCGTGCGCTCGACCGCCTCGCCCCGGTCACCGCGCTGTGGATGATCACCCTCTTCGCGGTCGTGCTCGCCGGCTGCTCCCTCGCGGCGCTCGGCGCCTTCGTCCTCACCGGCCTGCTCAAGCTGCCCCTCGTCGCGGCGCTGGGCGATCTCGTCCACCCGCTGCCCACCACCTCCGACCTGGTGGTCGTCCCCGCGGCCGCGATCTCCGTCGGGGTGCTCGCCGTGTGCGCGTGGACGCTCGGGCGCGCCGCGCTCAGGGAGTTCCGCGCCTTCCGCAGCGCGCACACGGAGGCCGGCCGCAGGCCCGCCGCCGGCGACCTGTGCGTGGTGGACTCCCCGCACCCGGACGCCTACGCGCTGCCCGGCCGCCCGCATCGCATCGTCGTCACCACCGCGATGCTCCGCAGCCTGGACGCGGCCGAGCGCGAGGCACTGTTCGCCCACGAGCGGGCCCACAACCGGGGCGGGCACCACTACTTCCTGGCCGCCGCCGAGCTCGCCGCCCACTGCCATCCCGCGCTGCGACGCGTCCGCGGGGCGATCCGCCTCGCGGCCGAGCGTGCCGCCGACGAGGCCGCGGCCGAGGCCGTCGGCGACCGCCGGCTGACCGCCCGCGCCATCGCGCGCGCCGCCCTGGCCGGCCAGGAGGCCCGCTCCGTGCGCCCGGAGTTCGCCCCCGCCGCCACCTCCGGCCCGGTCCCGCACCGCGTCAAGGCCCTCCTGGCCGCCCCGCACGTCACGCGCCGCGCCGCGACCCGGATCGCCGCGCTGCTGATGGCCTGCGCCGCGGTCTCCTTCGCCGCCTCGGCGACCGGCATGATCGACTTCCATCACCGGGTCGAGGTCGCTCAGGGCGACACCTCCCGCTGAAACCCCGCCGACCGGAGTCCGGGATGACTGGCGCCGACGACGTTTTACGTATAACCTCACCCGACGATCGCCCGTTCCGAAAGGCCCCAGTGAGACGCATCGCCCTGATCACCCTCGTCGTCGACGACTACGACGGGGCGATCCGCTTCTACACCGGAGCCCTCGGCTTCCGTCTCGCCGAGGACGCCCCGCGCCCGGACGGCTCCCGCTGGGTCGTCGTCGAACCGGGCGACGGGGCCGGGACCGCGCTGCTGCTGGCCCGCGCCCGGACCGGGCCCCAGCGCGCCCGGGTGGGCGACCAGACCGGCGGACGCGTCGGGTTCTTCCTGCACACCGGCGATTTCGCCCGCGACCACGCCCGGATGCGGGCGGCGGGCGTGACCTTCCTGGAGGAGCCACGCCGGGAGCCGTACGGCACGGTCGCCGTCTTCGAGGACCTGTACGGCAACCGCTGGGACCTGCTCCAGCCCGCCCCCGACGCCGACTGACCCGCCGAACACCACCACCGCTCGACTGCCCTAGGAAACGCCCCATGACCGCGCCCCGCATCGACACCGACACCCTCCGCCGGCTCCCCAAGGCCGTGCTGCACGACCACCTCGACGGCGGCCTGCGCCCCGCCACCGTCGTCGAACTCGCGGACGCGGTCGGCCACACCCTGCCCACCACCGACCCCGCCGAGCTCGCCGCCTGGTACTACGACGCGGCCAACTCCGGCGACCTGGTCCGCTACATAGCCACCTTCGAGCACACCCTCGCCGTGATGCAGACCCGCGAGGGCCTGCTGCGCACCGCCGAGGAGTACGTCCTGGACCTGGCCGAGGACGGCGTCGTCTACGGCGAGGTCCGCTACGCCCCCGAACTGATGGTCAACGGCGGGCTGACCCTCACCGAGGTCGTGGAGACCGTCCAGGAGGGCCTCGCGGCGGGCATGGCCAAGGCGGCGGCCCAGGGCACGCCCGTCCGGGTCGGCACGCTGCTGTGCGGCATGCGGATGTTCGACCGCACCCGTGAGATCGCCGACCTGGCCGTCGCCCACCGCGACGCCGGTGTCGTCGGCTTCGACATCGCCGGCGCCGAGGACGGCTTCCCGCCCGCCGACCACCTGGACGCGTTCGAGCATCTGCGCCGCGAGAGCGTGCCGTTCACCATCCACGCCGGCGAGGCGCACGGCCTGCCCAGCATCCACCAGGCCCTCCAGGTGTGCGGCGCCCTGCGCATCGGGCACGGCGTGCGCATCACCGAGGACATCGTCGACGGCAAGCTGGGCCGGCTGGCCGGCTGGGTGCGCGACCGCCGGATCGCCCTGGAGATGTGCCCGACCTCCAACCTCCAGACCGGCGCCGCCACCTCGATCGCCGAGCACCCCATCACCGCCCTGAAGGACCTCGGCTTCCGGGTCACCCTCAACACCGACAACCGTCTGGTGTCCGGCACCACGATGACCCGTGAGATGTCCCTGCTGGTCGAGCAGGCGGGCTGGACGGTCGAGGACCTGCGCACGGTCACGGTCAACGCCGTCAAGAGCGCGTTCATCCCCTTCGACGAGCGGGTGAGCCTGATCCGCGACGTGGTGCTGCCGGGCTACGAGTCCGCGCTCTGAAGCAGCCCCCTGACGTAGGCGGCCTGTCCGGCGTGCTGGAGATCGTCGGACAGGACGCTGACCAGGCGCACGCCCAGCGTGACCGGGGGGTCCCAGCCCTCGTCGACGACGCCCTCCAGGTCCTTGGCGGTCAGTTGGCGCAGGGCCGTCAGGGTCTGCTCGTGCACGGCGTCGTAGTAGCCGGTCAGCAGCTCACCGGAGTCGACCCGTACCTCCGCGACCTTCGCCGGAGTGTGCCCGTAGCCGGTGTCGTGGCGGTTCAGGGGGAGTCCGAAGCGCTTCTGCCAGTCCCGCGCCAGCCACACCTGGTCGAGGCCGAAGGCGTCGGCGACATGGTCGTCCTGCACACGCGTGAGGTGCCAGACGAGCCAGGCCACGGAGTTGGCGTCGGCGGTGGGACGGGCGTTGAGCCATTCGGCCGGCAGGCCGTCGACGACGGCATGGACCTCTTCCCGGATGCGGCCGTAGCCCTCGATGAGGATGTCCTTTGCATGCATACGTCCACCTTGGCGCATCGCTCCCCGTCCCGCGTCCGGAACCCGGAGTCCGTCAGACGGTGCCGCGCTCTTCCGGCCCGAGCAGGGTGATCAGGGCGCGGGCCGCCGGGCTGGTGGCCTGTTCGGACGGCAGCAGGGCGACGGTCTCGTACTCCGTCTCCGTGGCGCCCTTGAGCGGCAGCGCGGTGAGCGAGGGCCGCTTGTGCCGGAAGTGCCGGGGGACGACGGCGATGCCCAGGTTCTCGTCGACCAGGTCGAGCAGGCTGTGCACGTCGTTGACCTCCAGGGCCACCGTGCGCCGGACGCCCGCGGCGGCGAAGGCGGCGTCGGTGGTCCGGCGCGGCCCCCAGTCCGGGTGGAAGTCGACGAAGACCTCGCCGTCCAGGTCCCGCGGCGTCAGGACGGCCTCGGCCGACGCGAGCCGGTGCCCCGGGTGGCACAGCACCGTCATCGGCTCGCCGGCCAGGGACACCGAGCGCAACTGGTCGGTGTCCGCGCGGGTCCGGTAGGCGAACGCCAGGTCGAGCCGGCCGGCCGCGACCTCCTCCGCCAGCGCGCCCGAACCCGTCTGCCGCAGCCGTATCTCCACATCCGGATGCCGCCGCCGGAACGCGGCGAGCAGCCCGGCCACGTGCACCCCGGCGATGCACTGCTCGGTGCCCAGCGAGAGCGTGCCGCGCAGCACGCCCTGCACCGCCGCCACCGCCTCGTGCGCCGCCCGCACCTGCGCCAGGATCCGCTGCGCCTCGCCGAGCAGCGCGCGCCCGGCCTCCGTGAGCGTCACCCGGCGGGTGGTGCGCACGAACAGCGAGGTCTGCAACTCCCGCTCCAGCGCCCGGATCGACGCCGAGAGCCCCGACTGGGAGACCATCAGGCGCTCCGCCGCCCGGGTGAAGTGCCGGTCCTCGGCGACCGCGACGAAGTGCTGGAGATGACGCAGTTCCATGATTGAGCAGCGTAACCGTTGAATCCCATCGGATTCTCCTGTTGGACCGCTGCCCATGGGGCGCGCGAGAGTGGGGACACCGGTTCCGCCGGAACCGTTCACCCCCGTGCCAACCCTGATGGAGTCGCGTTGTTCACCGCCCACCCCGACCGCTACGCGGACATGCCCTACCGGCGCACCGGACGCAGTGGCCTGAAGCTCCCCGCGCTGTCGCTCGGCCTGTGGCACAACTTCGGCCCGGACCGCCCGGTCGACACCCAGCGCGCCATCCTGCGCCGCGCCTTCGACCTCGGCGTCACCCACTTCGACCTGGCCAACAACTACGGCCCGCCGCCCGGCGCCGCCGAGTCCGCCCTCGGCGACGCGCTCCGCGCCGACTTCGCGCCGTACCGCGACGAGTTGGTGATCTCCACCAAGGCCGGATACCTGATGTGGCCCGGCCCGTACGGCGAATGGGGTTCCCGCAAGTACCTGCTGTCCTCGCTCGACCAGAGCCTGACGCGGATGGGCCTGGAGTACGTCGACATCTTCTACTCGCACCGCCACGACCCGGACACTCCGCTGGAGGAGACGATGGGCGCCCTGCACTCGGCGGTCCAGCAGGGCAAGGCGCTCTACGTCGGCGTCTCCAACTACTCCCCGGAGCAGACCCGTGAGGCCGCCCGGATCCTGGGCGAACTGGGCACCCCGCTGCTGATCCACCAGCCCCGCTACTCGATGCTCGACCGGCGCCCCGAGGAGGAGGGCCTCCTGGACGCCCTGGACGAGCTCCAGGTCGGCTCCATCGTTTACTCCCCGCTGGAGCAGGGCCTGCTCACCGCCCGTTACCTCGACGGCATCCCCGAGGACTCCCGGGCGGCGAGCGACAGCCCCTTCCTCGACTCCGCGGCGCTGACCGGCGAACTGGTGGGCAGGCTGCGCGCACTGGACGAGATCGCCAAGTCCCGTGGGCAGTCCCTGGCGCAGATGGCGCTGGCCTGGGTGCTGCGCGGCGGACGGGTCACCTCGGCCCTGGTCGGCGCGAGCAGCCCGCGGCAGCTGGAGGACAGCGTCGCCGCGACGCGGTCCCTGGACTTCGACGCGGAGGAGCTGGCCCGCATCGACGCGGTCGTCGCGTCGTAGGACGCGTCCGGCCCACGACACGGGCCGGACGCGCGCTCGTACCGGCCCCGGCGGACGCTCCGCCGGGGCCGGCCCTCATGCCCGGGCGGGCACCCGGTCGCCTCATGCCCCCGGCGGGCACCCGGTCGAGGAAGCCGAGGACGGTCCGGATCCTGCCTTCGCCGTCCAGGGTGATCACGTCGGACCCGGCGACCGGCGCGGAGCCTCCCCCAGAGGAGGCACCCCCAGCCTCGCTCACCAGTTCCCAGGAGAAGCGTGCCGTGTCGTGGTGCCCGTCGACGGCGCCGGTGATCCGGAAGGCGAACCCGGGGAACTGCTCGCGGGCGGCGGTGATGACGGCGATGATCTCCTCGTGGCCGCCGGCGTCGGCCAGGGGATCGGTGTAGCTGCCGTCCCGGGTCCAGGCGTCGGCCACCGCCTTCGCCCGGGCCTGGGTGTCCGGCGCGTTCCAGGCCTCGAAGTAGCGGGTGACGGCGATCGTGTACCGGTCGGACTGCGCGGACATGCTGAATCAGCCTCCATCGAGGTCGTAAACGCTGGTCGGAGCCCGGGTCCCGGTGATCGGCGACCCGATGGGACCACCCTGCCGCGCAGCTGCCGCCGGGGTCGATTACCGCGCGGGTCATGCCCGTTGGTCACGCATCGTCGCGTTTCGGCCACATGGCGTGCTGAATATGCCAGGAGACTGGCTGGAAAGTCGTGGTGACAGTGGTTCAGGAGTGAACATACTCGAATTCAGGGGCACTTCACCGCATAAAAGCCGTACGCAGGGCGGGGCGGGCCGGCCGGGCGGCGACGCTACGGGGGAGGAGCAGTGCACGACGAATTCCTGTGCCATGTCACCGCGTACGGGGTGTGCGACGGCCGCCGCGTCGGCGTGCCGCTCGGCACCTACCGGGCGCCCACCCTGGCCCTGGCCCTGTGGTGGCTGCGCGACCGCGCCTCCTGGATCGCCGAGCGGCTCGACCCCGGCCCCGACACCCCCCATGTCCCGCCGGGCGCTCTGGTCCCGGTGCCGGAGTCCGCGCCCGACGTCCCCGGCATCCTGCGGGCCTGGTGTGCCGACGTGGCTCAACAGGAGATCGCGGCCGACGAGTTGGCCGAGGGAAGGCTGGTGCGGATCGCCGCCAGTGACGAGACCACGGAGTACGAACTGCTCGCCGAGTCGGTGGACGCCCTGCGCATGCACCGGACCCTGCCCGCGCTCGTCATGCCGATGGCCTGACCGCCCGGTGACGTGACCGGTGCGCCGGCAGAGCACCCAGGAAGCCCGTGACCAGACCCCACAGGGCGGCGAGGCCCAGCGCGCTCCAGAAGCGGGGACGCAGCAGCAGCTCTCCGGAGAGGTTGCCGCCCACGTCTCCGATGCCGAGGAGCGACAGACCGTAGTGCGCGGAGATCCGGCCCACGACACAGATCGTCAGGACCGTCAGCACCAGGGCGACGGCCATGCGCAGGGCGTGCCGCCAGGCCGGCGTCCCGGCCGGGGAACGGGCCGCCATCAGGAACGCGGCACCCAGCAGCAGCACCGCGTCCACGGCCACCAGCCACCACACCCGCCCGTCGTGCTCGGCGAGCGTGCGCAGGTTGAGCGTGGAGACGTCCGGGGTGCGCAGCACCTCGTCGAGCAGGTGCGGCATGGGCAGCCCGAACGGGCCGTCCACCCGGCCGTCCCAAGTGGCCCCCAGGCCGATGGTGAACACCGGCCAGACCACGTTCGGCAGCCCGAGCAGGATCACGGCGAAGTGCTCCGCCGGGCGTCCGCGGGTGGCCGCCGTCACGAGCGCGACGACCAGTCCCACGGCCACGCACGCGAGCAGCAGGGCCACCATGGCGTACGCCGCCGGACGCACGGACTCCCGCCATCGCAGGAGCCACGTCGGCAACGGTGCCCCGGGTGCCACCATGAGGGCCAGCACCAGCACGCCCGCCAGCCACAGCAGCCCGAAGACCACGGTCAGTGGCACCTGCGCGGCGAAGCCGACCTCCGGCGCGGCGCCGAACAGGCCGCCGATGACGCCGAGCACCCCGTCGCCCAGGTCGATGGCGAAGGTCTGCCGGGCGCCCAGCGCCAGACCGATCAGCGCGAGCAGCCACAGGACGGCGATCCGGGCGGCCCACCCGGCCAGTTCCCGCGCCCCGGCCACCGCACGGTGCCGCAGCGGACGCAGAAAGCCCGCGGCGACGACGAGCGCGCCGGCCAGCGTGACCGACAGCGGCATCACCGTGATGCCCGCGTGGGTCCGGGCGAGGTCGCCCGCGTCGCCCGACAGCTCCACGCTGCCGCCGACCGCCGTCACCAGGGTCGCGGCGACCACCCGGGGGAAGGCGTTGTCGGGGAGTCTCGCCGCACCGGCCGCCCACAGCCCGAGCGCGGCGACCACACCCATGCCCACCACCGCGGCCAGTACCGTGGCCAGGGCCTGTGCCCAGCCGTGGCGGGCCGCCGACGGGACCGGGGGGCTCACGGGGCTCACAAGGCAACGCTATGCAGGGCCCCGGCGCCGCGCCTGCCGGAAGGTCCGTCCGCGTCCGCCGGCGGGCGGGGACTGCCGGGCGCGGCTCGGGGTAACAGCACACATGCAGCAGTGTCCGGCCTGGCCGGCTTCCGAGAGAGACACGCATGACCGACCATCTGGACGGGGCAGTGATAGCGACTGGCTTCGACGTTCCCGTGGAACCGCTCCGGCGGGCGACGCACTACACCGGCGAACCGGGTTGCATCGCCGAGGCGCGTTCCTTCGCCGCGCACTTCCTGGAGCAGCTCAGGACCGAGTGGTGCGCCGAGATCGGCCGCCGTTGCGGCGACGCGCTCCTGCTGGTGGTCAGCGAACTGGTCACCAACGCCGACCGGCACAGCGACGGGCCGTACATCCTGGAACTGGAGGGTACGGACAGCGCGGTGAACGTGTGCGTGTACGACAGCAGCGCCGCACTGCCCCGGCGCTTCCCCCGGGATCCGCGGCGCGTGGGCCGGCACGGCCTGGAGATCGTGCACGCGCTGGC
Source organism: Streptomyces sp. NPDC001231 (assembly GCF_042896885.1). Lineage (NCBI taxonomy): Bacteria > Bacillati > Actinomycetota > Actinomycetes > Kitasatosporales > Streptomycetaceae > Streptomyces > Streptomyces sp. NPDC001231. Next base: position 57,933 of record NZ_JBIAXS010000009.1, on the reverse strand, counting down.
GCTGGAAGTGACCGTGGAACGCGTCCCGGTGGGCAAGCGGGTCCGCGCACTGGTCGAGCTCGGCGGCGAGTGACCGGCGCGCGACCCGCGCGGGAGGCCCCCAGGCTCTGGCGGGGGTCCGGCAGGAGGCCTCAGGCGCAGCCCAGTTCGCCGAGCATGCCCTGGCGCAGCTGGGTGATGATCCGCTTGATCAGCCGGGAGACGTGCATCTGCGAGCAGCCGAGCCGTTCGCCGATCTCCGCCTGGGTGGCCTCCTCCACGAACCGCAGGTGGATGATCTGCCGGTCGCGTTCACTGAGCCCGGCCACCAGCGGCGCGAGGGAGTGGAAGTCCTCGACCAGCCTGATCCCGTCCTCCTCCACGCCGATGAAGTCGGCGAGCACCGCCTCGCCGTCCTCGGGTCCTTCGCCGGTGAGAGCGGCGTCCAGCGACGCGGAGTTGTAGCCGTTGGAGGCGATCTGGGCCTCGACCACCTGGTCCTCGGGGATGTTCATGAGCGTGGCGAGTTCGGCCACCGTCGGGTCCCGGTCCAGGCGGCTGGACAGCTCCTCGCGTGCCCGGGCCAGTTCCACCCGCAGCTCCTGAAGCCGCCGCGGCACGTGCACCGCCCACGTGGTGTCGCGGAAGAACCGCTTGATCTCGCCGACGATGTAGGGCAGGGCGAAGGAGGTGAACTCCACCTCGCGCGACAGCTCGAACCGGTCGATGGCCTTGATCAGGCCTATCATCCCGGTCTGGACGATGTCCTCCATGTCGTCGCCGCGGTTGCGGAACCGGCCGGCCGCGAACCGCACCAGCGACATGTTCATCTCGATGAGCGTGTTGCGGGCGTACTGGTACTCGTGCGTGCCCTCGTCGAGTTCCGTCAGACGCCGGAAGAAGTGGCGGGACAGCTCGCGCGCGTCACGCGGAGCGACCGACCGCGGGTCCTCCACCCCCGGCAGCGGCTCGCCACCCGTCACGGCCTCCCGGGTCTCCTCGACCGCTGCCCCGGACCGGATCACGGTGGTGTCCATCGCCTCTCCCACGTAAGTCACGGTTCGCCCTCTGCCTCGTCGGCCTGCGTACGTCTGTTCCGGCGCCGGCGGCACCGAGCGGTTGCGCGACCCCCGGGTACCCGGCCCGCCGGAATGTATGCGCGCCGCCGGCCTCGGGGGTCGTGCTCCGCTCCCTGCCTGCCGGGCCGTTGGAGCTGCGGATACCCGGAGTGACCCGGCACATGCCCCTCGTGTGCCGGGCGGCGTGAATTCGCCGGTACGGGGTGGGGAGGTCCGGCCGCGAATTCACCCAGGGCGCAACCGCCCTTCCCTCCGCCCGTGTCCGGGACTTCTAGGCTGAGGGGATGAGCGAACGAGCGCCGAACCAAGCCCGCGTCATCCCCCTGCGCCCGCCGGCCGCGCGCCCGGGGCCGTCCCGTCCGGCATCCGGACGTCCCGCCCAGGGCGCGGCCCCCAGGGAACCCCTCTGGCGCGATCTGGTCGGCGACGTCCTGCGCCGCGAGCGGCAGGCGCAGGAGCGCACGCTCAAGGACGTCGCGGACGCGGCGCGGATCTCGATGCCGTATCTGTCGGAGATCGAGCGCGGCCGCAAGGAGGCCTCCTCGGAGGTCCTCGCGGCCGCGGCGCAGGCGCTCGGCTTCGGCCTCGGTGACCTGCTCTCACTCGCCCAGGACGAGCTGGCGCGGACCGCACGAAGCGGCGCCGTGCGCGGCCGCCGCCCGTCCGTCCCCCGTAACGACGGACTGTGCCTGGCCGCCTGACGGCCGCACCCGGCCCGGCGCCTCGGAGCCGGGAGCCGGACCCGCGCGAGGCGCCTGCCCGCGCGGGTCAGACCCGCGCGAGGCGCCGGCTCAGCACCTCGTCGGCCAGCCCGTACGCCACCGCCTCCTCGGCGGTGAACACCTTGTCGCGGTCCATGTCCGCGCGCAGAGTCGCCGCGTCGTGGCCGGTGTGCCGGGACAGCACCTCCTCGACCTGGGAGCGGATCCGGCTCATCTCCCTGGCCTGGACCGCCAGATCGGAGACCGTGCCCTGCCGGCCGCCGGTGGCAGGCTGCCCCAGCAGCACCCGGGCGTGCTCCAGCACGAACCGCCGCCCCGGGTCCCCGCCCGCCAGCAGCACCGCCGCCGTCGAGGCCGCCTGCCCCACGCAGAACGTGGAGATCGGCGCCTGCACGAACGTCATCGTGTCGTAGATGGCCATCAGCGAAGTGAACGATCCACCGGGCGAGTTGAGGTAGATCGCGATCTCCTGGTCCGGGGCCGCCGACTCCAGGTGGAGCAGCTGGGCGATGACGACGCCCGCGACGCCGTCGTCGATCTCGGTGCCGAGGAAGACGATGCGTTCGTTCAGCAGCCTGCTGAACACGTCGTAGGACCGCTCACCCTGCGCGGTCCGCTCGACCACGTACGGAACCGTGTACGACCCCATGTCACAACCCCATCCGTCGGCGCGAGTTGGCCGGGCGGATGTCGGCGAGCGACTCCACCACCCGGTCCACCATCCCGTACTCCCTGGCCTGTTCGGCGGTGAACCAGCGGTCCCGGTCGCCGTCCCGCGAGATCGTCTCCTCGCTCTGCCCGGTGTGCTCGGCGGTGATCCGCTCGATGGTCCGCTTGGTGTGCTCCAGGTTCTCCGCCTGGATCTCGATGTCCGCGGTGGTGCCGCCGATGCCCGCCGACGGCTGGTGCATCATGATCCGCGCGTTCGGCAGCGCGAACCGCTTGCCGCGCGCCCCCACCGCGAGCAGGAACTGGCCCATGCTGGCGGCGAATCCCATCGCCAGTGTCGACACGTCGTTCGGGATGAGCCGCATCGTGTCGTAGACGGCCAGCCCCGCGGTGACTGATCCGCCGGGGCTGTTGATGTACAGGGCGATGTCGGTGTGCGGGTCCTCGGCCGACAACAGCAGCAGTTGGGCGCACACCCGGTTGGCCGACACCTCGTCGACCTGGGTGCCCAGGAACACGATCCGCTGGGCGAGCAGCCCGGCCGCGAGGTCGTCGTCGAACCGGCTGGGCGGGGTGTCGTGCTCCTCGGCGCGCGGCGCGAGCGCGCCGGGTGAGAGCAGCAGCGCGGTTGGTGGGGTCATCGGATCTCCTTGTCGTGGCACGGATGCCGTGGACCCCACTGTCGGCCCGGAGCCACCGCCGCGTGCGGTTTCTCTGCCCGTGGCAGATTCGCCACCGGCAGAGCGGCCCGCTCAGCCCTTCTCGCGCAACTGCCGGAAGAACGCCCGCACATCGGCGACCAGCAGGTCCGGCTCCTCCATCGCCGCGAAGTGCCCGCCCCGGTCGAACCGCGTCCAGCGCACGATGTTCTCGGTGCGCTCCGCCCGGTGCCGCAGCGGGACCTGCAGCTCGGCGGGGAAGACGGCGAGCGCGGTCGGCGCGGTCGACGGCTCGGCGGGCGCGGCGGCCCGGCCGGAGGCGTGCGCCCGCTCGTAGTAGATCCGCGCGGACGAACCGGCCGTCCCGGTCAGCCAGTACAGCATCACGTCGGTGAGCAGCCGGTCCCGGTCGACGGCCTCCTCGGGCAGCTCCTCGGAGTCCGTCCACTCGCGGAACTTCTCGACGATCCAGGCGAGTTGGCCGACCGGAGAGTCGGTGAGCGCGTACGCCAGGGTCTGCGGACGGGTCGCGTGCAGCATCGCGTAGCCCGTGCCCTCCCGCTGCCAGTCCTCCCAGCGCCGCCACGACGCGAGTGTCCGCTCCCGCTCCTCCGAGCCGAGCCCGGCCAGCTCCTCCCCGGTCGGCTCGGTGGACTGCTGCGCGCCCGGCAGCAGATTCAGGTGGACGCCGATCACCCGGCCGGGGTGGGCGCGGCCCAGTTCGCGGGAGATCATCGCGCCCCAGTCGCCGCCCTGGGCGCCGAACCGCTCGTAGCCGAGCCGCCGCATCAGCTCGGCCCACGCGTCGGCGACCCGTCCCGCCTCCCAGCCCCGCTCGGTGGTGGGCCCGGACAGTCCGAAGCCCGGAATGGTCGGCAGTACGACGTGGAAGGCGTCGGCCGGGTCGCCGCCGTGGGCGGCCGGGTCCGTGAGCGGGCCCACGATGTCGAGGAACTCGACGATCGAGCCCGGCCAGCCGTGCGTGACCACCAGCGCGGTGGCGTCCGGCTCCGGGGAACGGACGTGGACGAAGTGCACGTTCGCCCCGTCGATCGTGGTCGTGAACTGCGGCCACCGGTTCAGCAGCGCCTCGGCCGCCCGCCAGTCGTAGTCGTGCCGCCAGTACCGTACGAGCTCGCGCAGGTAGTCGACGGGAACGCCGTAGTCCCAGCCCGCGCCCGGCAGCTCGTCCGGCCAGCGGGTGCGGTCGAGGCGGTCGTGGAGGTCGTCCAGATCGCTCTGCGGGACGCTGAGCTGGAAGGGCCGGATGCCGTCGGCGGGCGGGGACGTCGTCATGCCCGCGATGCTAGGTCCTGTCGTCACATTCCCGCCTGCCTCGCGGCATCCGGCACGTACTCCCCCAAGCTCTTCGAGCAGGGGGGACCCCCAGTCGCGTTGCCGAACCGTCCACGTGGCTCCGCCAAGAGGGCGCTCAGGCGCCTTGCGATCGCACGCACCGGACGCCGCGCGGCCCGCCCTTCGGGCGGACGACGGGAATGTGACGACAGGACCTAGTTCCGACGCGGCTCCATCACGGGCGAACGTCGCCTGCCGCGGCACTGGTTCCGGACTGCCGTAGCGCACGCGATTTTTTCCGGAGCCGCCGATGAGTTTCGCGGCGCGGGCCGGTCGATACACATGACCGCGTCGCACACCCCAGGAGGAACCCGTGGCCACCGAAGGATTCACCACCTGTCTCTGGTTCGACGGCCAGGCCGAGGAAGCCGCCCACCACTACGTCTCGATCTTCAAGAACTCCACCATCGGGCGGATCGGCCGCTACACGGAGGCCGGGCCCGGCCCGGCCGGATCGGTGATCGCGGTCGACTTCGTGGCCAACGGCCAGAAGTTCGTGGCACTGAACGGCGGCCCCCAGTTCACGTTCAACGAGTCGATCTCCTTCCAGATCCACTGCGAGAACCAGGAGGAGATCGACCACTACTGGACCAAGCTCACCGAGAACGGCGGTGAGCCCGGCCCCTGCGGCTGGCTCAAGGACAAGTACGGCGTCTCCTGGCAGGTGGTCCCGGACAGGCTCATCGACATGATCGGCGACCCCGACGCCGAGAAGGCGGCCCGCACCACGCGGGCGATGCTCGCCATGCGCAAGCTCGACATTGCGGCCCTGGAAAGGGCGTACGCGGGCGAGTGACGGCGGGCGACGGGGCCGGTCCACCCATCCGGGGGAGTGGACCGGCCCCGCCATTTTGTGCACGGGCCGGGCGCGAGGTGCGGGGCCCCGGTCAGGACAGGTCGTTCACCAGCACCGCGGCCCCGTCGAAGCGGCCGGCCTTGAGGTCCTCCAGCGCCTGAGGGGCCCGGGAGAGCGGATAGGTGTGCGTAGTGGCGCGCACTCCGTGCCGGGCGGCCAGGGCGAGGAAGTCCCGGCCGTCCTCGCGCGTGTTCGAGGTGACGCTGCGCAGCTCCTTCTCGTAGAAGAGCTCGCTCTCGTAGCGCAGCGGCGGTGTGTCGCTCAGGTGGATACCGGCCACGGACAGGACACCGCCGCGGTCGAGGGCCCGCAGAGCCACGGGCACCAGATCGCCCACGGGGGCGAACAGGATCGCGCTGTCCAGCGGCTCGGGCGGCACCGCGTACGCGTCCTGGGCCGAGGTCGCGCCCAGCTCCAGCGCGAGTCGCCGCGCGGCCGCCCCACGGGTCATGACGTGCACCCTGGCGCCCTTGGCGAGTGCCACCTGCGCGCACAGGTGGGCGCTGCCACCGAACCCGTACAGGCCGAGGCGTCCGCCGCGCGGCAGGGCGGCCCGGCGCAGCGCCCGGTAGCCGATGATGCCCGCGCACAGCAGTGGCGCGAGCGCGACGTCGTCGACCTCGCCGGGCAGCCGGTAGGCGAAGGCGGCCGGGACGGTCGTGTACTCGGCGTAGCCGCCGTCGGCGTCCCAGCCGGTGTACCGGGAGGCCGGGCACAGGTTCTCCGCGCCGCGCAGACAGTACGCGCAGGTGCCGTCGGTGTGGCGCAGCCAGGCCACGCCCACCCGGTCGCCCGGCGCGAAGCCGTTCACCGCCCGCCCCCGGCCCGTGACCACGCCCACGACCTCGTGGCCGGGCGTGACCCCGGCCCTGTGCACCGGCAGATCGCCCTCGGTCACGTGCAGATCGGTGCGGCACACCCCGCACGCCCGCACGTGCACCAGCAGCTCGTCGTCCCCCGGCACGGGAACCGGCTTCGCCGTCAGCCGCAGCGGGCCCTCCTCCACCGGCCGGGGCCCGGTCACCGTCCACGCCCGCATCGTGCCGTCCGTCATCCCGCCGTCCGCCATCTCGCGCCCCGTCCGCCGAAGGCCGCCCGGTCCACCCCTGTCCGGTACACCTCTGTCCGTCCCAGTGTGGAACAGGCGAGCCCGCTCAGCGCGCGATCGGACCCGGGAGTCACTAGCGTGAGGGCGGGACACATCAGCGATCGGGAGAGGGCGGCGGCCATGGCGGTACGACCCGAGGGAACCCCCTGCTGGGCCGATGCGATGTTCAGCGACCTCGAGGGGGCCAAGAGCTTCTACGCCGAGGTCCTCGGCTGGACCTTCGGCGAGTCCTCGTCGGAGTACGGCAACTACACGCAGGCCTACGCGGACGGCAAGGCGGTGGCCGCCGTCGTACCGCCCATGCCCGGGCAGGAGGGGCAGTCGCAGTGGTGCCTGTACCTCGCCTCGCCCGACGCCGCCGCCACCGCCCGCAGGATCCGCGACAAGGGCGGCGAGGTGCTGATGGAGCCCATGCAGGTCGGCGACTTCGGCACCATGTGCCTGGCCCGGGAGCCCAGCGGTGCCGTGTTCGGCGTCTGGCAGGGCGGCACCCACGAGGGCTTCGAGGCGACCGCGGTGCCCGGCGCCTACTGCTGGGCGGAGGTCTTCACCCGCGAGCCCGCGAAGGCCGACACCTTCCTCACCGCCGTCTTCGGCTACACCGCCAAGCAGCTCCAGGACGAGGCGATCGACTTCCGCCTGTTCGACGTGGGCGGCGAGACGGTCCTCGGCCGGATGACGATGACGGAGGACTTCCCGCCCGAGGTGCCGTCGTACATCAACGTCTACTTCACCGTCGCGAACTGCGACGAGGCGGTCGCCGCCGCGACCGGGCGGGGCGGTGTGCTGCGGTTCGGTCCGCACGACAGCCCCTTCGGCAGGTTCGCGGCGCTCACCGATCCACAGGGTGCGAACTTCTCGGTGATCGACATCACCACGACGAAGGGGGAGAAGCCGCAGGCCGCGGACGTGTCCTAGGCGCGTCCTGGGCGGCGGTCCGAAGGACCCGGCCGGCGTGGCATGATCGGGCCCATGCGTGAACGTGTGGTGGCCGCCTGCGACGGGGCGTCGAAGGGAAATCCGGGTCCGGCGGGCTGGGCGTGGGTCGTCTCGGACGACGCCGGGACCCCGGCCCGCTGGGAGGCGGGAGCACTCGGCACCGCCACCAACAACGTCGCTGAACTCACCGCGCTGGAGCGGCTGTTGACGGCGACCGACGCGGACGTGCCGCTCGAGGTGCGGATGGACTCGCAGTACGCGATGAAGGCCGTGACCACCTGGCTGCCCGGCTGGAAGCGCAACGGCTGGAAGACGGCCGCGGGCAAGCCGGTCGCCAATCAGGAACTGGTCGTCCGGATCGACGAGCTGCTCCAGGGCCGCTCGGTCGACTTCCGCTATGTGCCCGCCCACCAGGTCGACGGCGACCCGCTGAACGACTTCGCCGACCGGGCGGCCAGTCAGGCGGCGAGCGCGCAGCAGTCCGCGGGCAGCGCCCTCGGCTCGCCGGAGCCGCCGCCCGCCGCCCCCGCGTCCGCCGCCCCGCACCGCCGCGCGAACGGGACCAAGCCGGCGCGGCCGCGCGCCGGCGGCGCGTCGTCCCGCACGATCAAGGCGAAGTTCCCCGGCCGCTGCGTGTGCGGCCGTTCCTACGCGGCCGGCGAGTCCATCACCCGCAACGACCAGGGCTGGGGCCACCCGGAGTGCCGCACGGCGGCCGCCGGATAGCCCGTTCGCCACGCGCGGGACGCCGGCCCCCGCGGTCGCCTCTGCCCGGGTGAGCACCCGGAGCGGCCCGCACCGCGCGGGCGGACGGCTGATGACAGACTGTCGCCATGGACGAACGTGAATTCGGCAGGTCGCACCAGCACGCGTCGGTCGTCGGGCTCGGCACCTGGCAACTGGGCGCCGACTGGGGCGACGTGGACGACAAGGAAGCCGTCTCCGTACTGGAGGCGGCCGCCGAGTCGGGGGTGACCTTCTTCGACACGGCCGACGTCTACGGCGACGGGCGCAGCGAGTCGGCCATCGCCACCTTCCTCGGCAGCCGGCCGGACCACCACGTGCTGGTCGCCACCAAGATGGGCCGACGCGTCGAGCAGGTCCCGGAGAACTACGTCCTGGACAACTTCCGCGCCTGGAACGACCGTTCGCGGCGCAACCTGGGCGTCGACCGCATCGACCTGGTGCAGCTGCACTGCCCGCCCACCTCCGTGTACTCCAGCGACGCGGTGTTCGACGCGCTGGACACCCTGGTGGAGGAGGAGCGGATCGCCGCCTACGGCGTCAGCGTGGAGACCTGCGCCGAGGCGCTGACGGCGATCGCCCGGCCGAACGTGGCGAGCGTGCAGATCATCCTCAACCCGTTCCGCATGAAGCCGCTGCGCGAGGTGCTGCCCGCGGCGCGGGAGGCGGGCGTCGGCATCATCGCCCGGGTCCCGCTCGCCTCCGGGCTGCTGTCGGGCAAGTACACCAAGGACACCGTCTTCGCCGCCGACGACCACCGCACCTTCAACCGTCACGGCGAGGCCTTCGACCAGGGCGAGACCTTCTCCGGCGTCGACTTCGCCACGGGCGTGGAGGCCGCGGCCGAGTTCGCCGCGCTCGCCCCCGAGGGGTGGACCCCGGCCCAGCTCGCGCTGCGCTGGATCATCCAGCAGCCCGGCGTCACCACGGTCATCCCGGGCGCCCGCTCGCCGGAGCAGGCACGCGCGAACGCCGCCGCCGCGAAGCTGCCCCCGCTGGGCGAGGAGATGCTGACGGCGATCCGGGACCTCTACGAGCGCCGGATCAAGGACCAGGTGGAGGCCCGCTGGTAGCAGCGGGTCGGGGACCGCTCGCCGGGGAACCCGCATGACACAGGGGCCGGCCCGGGACGCGGGCCGACCCCGGGGGCCGGAAGCCGGGAGGCGGAATGGCGGTGACGGGAGACGGCGACGCGGGGCGCTGGGGGCGCCACGAGACCGAGGAGGAGCGGGCCGACCGCAGATGGTCGGAGCTCATCCAGGAGGTGCGGGTGGCCCAGACGGGTGTGCAGATCCTCTTCGGCTTCCTGCTCACCGTCGTGTTCCAGCCGAAGTACGACCACCTGGGCCACACCGACCAGGTGATCTACGTCGTCACCGTCGTCCTCGGCGCCGCGACGACCGGCGCGCTCACCGGCCCGGTGTCCCTGCACCGCCTGGTCTCCGGGCGCCGGGTCAAGCCCCAGGCCGTGGCCTGGGCCTCACGGCTGACCTTCGTCGGTCTCCTCCTGCTGCTCGCCACCATGACCTCCTCCCTGCTGCTGATCCTCAGGGTGGCGACGCACGGGGGGTTCGTGTCCTGGCTGGTCGCCGCGGTGGTGGCCTGGTACCTGCTGTGCTGGTTCGCGCTGCCCCTGTGGACCCGCCGCCGCACCACCCGGTGAGGCGACGTGGCACCTCGCTCAGCTCCCCGCGAGCACCTCCGCGAGGAAGTCGTCGACACCGGTCTCCTCCTCGCCCGGCGCCACCACGGCATGGGTCTCCCGCAGGAAGGCCGCGACGGCGGACGCCCACATGAACACCGTCGCGTGCTGCCGTCCCCCGTCGGCGTGGGCGTCGCCGTAGAACTCCATGCACAGCTCCTCCGACGGGCCGTCGGCGACGGGGCGGAAGCGGACGTCGCCGACGCCGACCGGCTTCGTCAGCCCCTCGCCGAGCATGCCCCGGTCCACCTTCCACCGGGCCAGCACCCGCCCGTCGTGGGCGAAGACGACCGTGACGGCGAACGGGTCGTCGGCGTTGTACTCCAGGTGCGCCAGCACGGGGAAGCGCTCCGTGCCGTGCGCCTGCAACTGCACCACCAGACTCTTGTGCACCAACGCGTTCACGAATTCGGCCCTCCGAGGACGACATCGGGACGTAGACCCCTCTGGTACCCCTGATCCGCGGGAGATGCCCGGCCGTCCGACCGGATCTCCCCGTGCCGCGACGGCCCGGACCGGGGCGCGTGGGGCGCGTGTCAGCGCAGTCCGAACCGGTCCGCCCAGGACATGACGTCGGCGACCGCCGCGTTGCCGCCGCACACCACCAGGCCGAGCCGGACGTCCGGGCCCATCCGCTCCCGGACGTGCCGGGCGGCCGGCAGCAGGCAGCCCGCCGCGGGCTCGGCCCAGACCTTGGCGTGCTCGGCGAGGTCGAGGCAGCCTCGCACGGCCTCCCGGTCGGGCACCACGAGCACCTCGTGGACGAGGGCGCGGACATGGTCGTACGTCAGCTGCGACACCGTCGGCGCGCTCAGCGTCGTCACGATCGAGGAGAGGGCGACCGGCACCGGGCCGCCGGACGCCAGCGCCTCGGACATGGCCTGGGCGCCCTCGGTCTCCACGCCCCAGATCCGCACCCCGGGCCGCAGTGCGCGCAGCGCCGCGGCGACACCCGCGATCAGCCCGCCGCCACCGATGCTGACGAGTACGTCGGTCAGCTCGCCGGTGTCCGCTGCCAGTTCGAGGCCGACGGTGCCCTGCCCGGCGACCACCACCTCGTCGTCGAAGGGATGGACCAGGGTGAGCCCCTCGTCCCGCAGCCGTGCGGCCGTGGCGAACGCCTCGTCCATGCCGTCGGTCAGCCGCACCGACGCCCCGGCCTCCTCCGCGATCGCGACGGACCGGGCGGGCGCCGAGCGCGGCATGACGACGGTGGCCTTCACATGCAGCGCGGCGGCCATCACCGCGAGCGCGATCCCATGGTTGCCGCCGCTGACCGCGACCACGCCCGCGGCCCGCTCCGCCTCGTCGAGCGACAGCAGCCGCGCCGTCGCGCCGCGCGCCTTGAAGGAGCCCGTGCGCTGCAACAGCTCCAGCTTCGCGGTCACCGGGGCGCCTAGCAGCGCGGACAGGCCGGGACTCGGCACGGTCGGGGTGCGCACGACGTGTCCGGCGATCCGCTCGGCCGCGGTTTCGATCTCCGAGATGCCGATCAAGGCAGTCCACCTTTCCGGCGCGGGGTGGTGATCCGCGCCGACCCGACCCTCACCTGCCGGGGGCACGCAGGTCAACAGGTACCGCCGGATCCCGGCCCGCGAGACGGGCCGGCTCCCTCAGTGCTGCTGCGGCCGGTGCGGCGTCGCCTCGCTCGGCCGGACGACGACGACCCCCTCGCCCTCCAGCATCAGCTGCACCGCCTCGCCCGACCCGCCGCGCAGCATCGAGCCGAACGACTGCGAGCGGTGCAGCGACGTCCGCAGGCGGGCGGTCCAGCCGACGACCGCGTTCGTGTCGACGTACACCGGCTGCCGCGGCGTGACCGGTATGACCAGCGGATTGCCCTCGCACACCAGGCCCAGGAGTCCCTGCCCGGTGAACACGCTGTTGAACAGCCCGCCGCCCGCCATGCCCGAGCCCTTGACCGTCCTGATCTGGTACGACAGCGTCGCGTCGAAGCACAGCACGTTGCGGCCGTTGACGGTGAACTCGTCACCCGGGTCGACCTCGACGACGAAGCAGTTCTGGGCCTCCTGCGCGAACCAGGCCTCGCCCTGCCCGCGCACCGCCATCAGCGGCAGCCCCTCCCCGGTGACCGCGCGCTTGAGCATGCCGCCGACGCCCTGCCCCTTGCGCTCGAACCGCAGATCGCCGCGGTAGGCCACCATCGAGCCCTGGCGGGCGAACATCTCGCCGTCCACCGTGTACTTGACGCACTTGGAGTTCTCGACGGACATGCCCGGCGCGGTCGCGGGGCCCACCACGTACTCACTGGAAAACAGGTCACCCTTCATGCGGGCATCCTGCCCGGAGGCGCCTGTTCCGCCAAGGTCACTGGGCGAGGTCGTTCTCCAGGACCGTACCGGGCAGTTGGGCAGTGCCGCGCGCCTTCGTCCGCTTGCCGCAGAACGCCGACTCCAGTGTGCGCAGCATCGTCAGGTGCACCGCGCCGTTGTTGGAGGTGCTGGCGAGCGCGGCCAGGCTGCGTCGGCCGTCCTTGCTCGTGAACGCGTAGGTGTAGTAGCCCTGCACGGCGCCGGTGTGCCCGTACACCGACACCCCGCACGACAGGTCGCGGCGGCGCAGCCCGAGCCCGTACGCCTGGGCGGTGCCCGCCGGCATCCACCGTTCCATCTGGTCCAGTTGCGCGGGGGGCAGCAGCCGACCGCCCAGCAGCGCCGAGAAGAACGTGTTGAGGTCGCGCGTGCTGGAGATGAGCGCGCCCGCGCTCTGTGCCCAGGACATCGTCTGCTCGGTGGCGTCGACCAGGGGCGACTTGGCCTCGTCGGGGGTGAGATAGCCGTGCGCGTACCGGCCGGGGATCTTCATGGCGGGATGGACGTAGAAGGTGTCGCTCAGCTTCAGTGGCTTGATGATGCGGTTGTCGTACGCGGTGCGCACCGAGTGGCCGGTCAGCTTCTCGATGAGCAGGCCGACGACGACGAAGTTGGTGTTGGAGTAGGCGTAGGCGGTGCCGGGCGCATGGGTGCGCGGGTGTTTCAGGGACAGGGCGAGCAACTGGCGGTAGGTGAACACCTTGGTGCGCACGGCCTCGAAGCCGGACACGGTCCTGGCGAACATCTCGTCGCCGTAGTCGTACAGACCGCTGCGGTGGCCGAGCACGTGCCGCACCGTGATCCGGTCGTCGGGCAGCAGTCCCGGCAGGTAGCGGTTGACCGGGTTGTCGAGCTCCATCCGGCCCTCGGCGGCCAGTTGCAGCAGCACGACCGCGGAGAAGGTCTTGGTGACGCTGCCGATGCGGAACCTGTCGGCCGCGTTGATCCAGTCCCCGGTCCTGCGGTCGGCGACTCCCTCCGTGGCCTTGTGGACCGTGGGGTGGTCGTCGTAGGACAAGCGATGGTCGTCGATCCGCGCCATGGCGCCCGGCGCGCCCTGCTTCAGTGCCGTGCGCAGGAGGGTGCCGAGTGCCGCTGTGTCCGGCGCGGGCAGCGCGTCCGGTGCCGCCGTCCCGGGCCGGTGGCCCGCCGCGTGCGCCGGTCCCGCGAGCAGGGCCAGCACCAGCGATCCGAGTACCGCACCGCTGCACACCGTTCGTGAGGCCATACGCTTTCTCTCCCGTCTCCGTCCGCGCGGTGATCCGTGCGAGATCGATCACATTCGGGCAACGCAACCTTCTCCCACCCGGTCACATCTCCGCAGACGACACACAGTTGGCCATTCGCCGATCACTGAGTGGGGTGGGTTGGCAAAGGATTGTCCTGTATCGCACGGAATGGATCATTCGTGCTTTACATGCACATGATCGGTCCATGAGAGTTCCGTCCCGGGGGCCCGACCAGCTCCCATGGCGCACCGGCGTCATCCCCGGGCGGCCGGCGAACCGGGCCTCCGCCACGAACGAAGGAACTCCCGAGAGTGCACAGACCCCATATACGCACCGTGGCGCTCGCCGTCGCGGTGGCGACGGCCGTCACGGGCCTGGCCGGCCCGGCGCTGGCCGCCCCTTCCGGGGGGCAGGACCACACCGTGTCGTCCGCCGGCACATCCACCGACTCGGTGGTGGCCGCCGCCGGCGCCGCGGCCTTCGCGCACGCGTCGGCGACCGGCGTCACCCAGGGGGACGAACTGCGGGCGCAGGACGTGCTGTTCGACCCCGAGGGCGCGCGCCACGTCCGGTTCCTACGCACCCACCGGGGACTGCCGGTCCTCGGCGGCGACCTCGTCGTCCATCTCGACCGGCAGCTGAGGTACACCGGCGTCACCCGGGCCGCCGGCCACACCGTCCGGCCCGCCGCCACCCGGGCCGCGCTGACTCCGCGACAGGCGGCGGCCAGGGCCGCCTCGGCCGCCCACGGGGAGGCGGGCACCGCACGGCTCGTCGTGGACGCCCGTGGCGGCGCCTCCGCCCTCGCCTACGAGGTGCGGGTCACGGCCCCCGCGACCACCGCGAGCGGCGGTTCCCGGATGGTCGTCGTCGACGCCGTCACCGGCGAGGTGCGCAGCGACATGCCCGACCGGGACGAGTTCCTCTCACCCAGGCTGGTCGAGACCCTGCGCAGACGCGGCGAGACGCTCGACCCGGCCACCGGCAACGTCCCGCGGGCCGCCGCCCTCGCCGCGACGCGGTCGGCCGCCGGCTATCCGCGGACCGCGACGGGCACCGGCTCCTCCCTGTTCGTGGGCAAGGTCTCCCTGACCACCACCCGGACTGCGAGCAAGAGCTTCCTGCTGAAGGACCCCAGCCGGTACGGCACGGAGACCCGGGACGCCAAGAACAAACCGCTGGAGAACTTCGCGCGGGGTACGAAGTTCACCAGCACCACCAACAAGTGGGGCAACGGCGCCGTCTCCAGCCGCGCCAGCGCCGCCGTGGACGCGCAGTACGGGATCACCAGGACCCTGGACTTCTACAAGAAGTCCTTCGGGCGCAAGGGCATCAAGAACAACGGCAGGGGCGCCCAGGCCATGGTCCACTTCGGCAACAAGGTCGCGAACGCGTTCTGGGACCCGGCGTGCACCTGCATGCTGTACGGCGACGGCGACGGCCTGATGTTCAAGAAGCCGCTCGTCGCCCTCGACGTCACCGGCCACGAACTCACCCACGGGGTCGTCGACGCCACCGCCGGACTCGAACCCACCTTCGTGGACTCCGCCGGCAACCAGTACGGCGAGCCGGGGTCGCTGAACGAATCACTGGCCGACATCTTCGGCTCCGGCGTCGAGTTCCACGCCAACAACCCCAAGAACCCGCCGAACTACCTGATCGGCGAGAAGCTGGGCCTGGCGCAGAAGTTCCTGCGCCGGCTCGACCGGCCGTCCCTGGACAGGCTCGAGGGCGCGATCGACTACTGGTCGCCCGAGGTGTACTTCACCGAGGTGCACGCCGGTTCCGGTGTCTCCTCGCACGCGTACTACCTGCTCGCCGAGGGCAGCGGCAGCAAGAGGATCGGCGCCGTCACCTACAACTCGCCGACCTACGACGGACTGCCGGTCAAGGGCATCGGCCGTACCAAGGCCACGGCCGTGTTCTACCGGGCGCTGACCCGTTACATGGTGTCCACGACCGACTTCCACGACGCGCGCGTCGCGACGCTGAAGGCGGCCAAGGACCTCTACGGCGCGACCGGCACCGAGTACAAGGCGGTGGACCGGGCCTGGGCCGCGGTCAACGTCACCGCCGCCAACACCCCGGCCACCGTCCGCTGACGGACCGTCAGGACACGGTGACCCGGATGCCCCGCCCCGGCGGGGCATCCGCACGTACGGCGTGGGGCGCGGCTCAGCGCAGGGTGTCCGCCCAGTTCGCCGGGACGCGTCCCGCCGGGCCCGGGGCCGGCTGGTTCGCCGGGTGGCTCTCGGGCGGCGCGAGTTCGGGTCCGGACTCGTAGAACTCGTTCGTGTCGTAGTTCCAGAACCAGTCCTCGCCGGGCTCGTAGCTGCGGATCACCGGGTGACCGGTGGCCCGGTGGTGGGCGGTGGCGTGCTTGCCGGGGGAGTCGTCGCAGCAGCCGATGTGGCCGCAGCGGGCGCAGCGCCGCAGATGGAACCACCAGCCGCCGGCCGCGTCGCACTCGGCACAGCCGGTGCCGCTGGGCGGCACGCTCGGGTCGATTCCGGTGTCACGGGTCATGTCGGCTCCTCGGATGGCGGGCGGTCCTCGGCGGTGAGCGGCGATCCGGCCGCCGTCGGTCCTTCGCCTTCACCGGCGGTCAGTGGCAGCAGCACCTGGAACCGGGTGTCGCCGGGCACCGACTCCACGTGGATGGCACCGTGGTGCTTGTTGGCGACGATCCGCCAGGAGATGTCAAGACCGAGTCCGGTGCCCTGGCCGACCGGCTTGGTGGTGAAGAACGGGTCGAAGATGCGGTCCCGGATCTCCGGCGGCACCCCCGGCCCGGTGTCCCGGAACTCGACCAGCAGCCGGTCGTCGTGGAGCGCGGTCCGCACGGTCAGGGTGCCCTCGCCGCCCGCGCCGTTCATGGCGCACACCGCGTTGTCGATCAGATTGGTCCACACCTGGTTGAGTTCGGCCGGGTAGGCGGGGATCCGCGGCAGCGTACGGTCGTACTCCTTGACGACCTCGATGCGGGGCCCGATCTTGCCCGACAGCATCAGCAGGGTGCTGTCGAGGAGTTCGTGCACATCGGCGACCTGGTAGGGGGCACGGTCCAGCTGGGAGTACTGCTTGGCGGCGTCCACGAGACGGGAGATCCGGGTGGTGGAGTCCGCGATCTCGTCCATCAGCAGCTCCGTCTCCACCGTGTAGTTGAGCCACCCCACGGCACCCGGCAGGATCTCCTCGTCGACGGCCGCCGCGACCTGCTCCAGCCAGTCGACGTCAAGGCCCGCCTGCACGAAGGTGGGCGCCAGTTGCGGGCCCTGGTCGATGCCGTGGTCCTCCAGCCAGTCGGTGAGGGCGTCCTCGCGGTCGGCGGCCTGGAGCGGGCTGAGATCCGGGGCCTTGGCGACCCGCTCGGCCGTACGCTCCTGGATCTCGATGAGGCTGGTCAACTGGTCCCGGGTGAAGGGCCCTCCGGCGATCACGGCGAGCTTGCGCCGCATCTTGGCCACCCGCTCCCGCAGCGTCGCGGTGGCCCGAACGGCCGCCGCCGCGGGGTTGTTGAGCTCATGGGTCAGACCGGCGGACAGCGAGCCGAGCGCCAGCAGCCGCTCCCGCTGCCCGACGGCCGCCTGAGTGCTCTTCGACCCGAAGAACAGCCCCTCCAGCAGGTGCACCGCCATCGGGAACCATTCCCGCATGATGTCCGCGAACGCGTCGGCGGGCAGCACGAAGAACCGCGTCGGCTCCGTGACCCGCATCGAGTTGATGTAGACCTGCCGCAGCCGGTCCCCGAGGTACGCCTGCATGGCGCCCGAGTACACCCCGCGCTGCGAGGTCCGGGTGACCTCCACGTCGTCGCCGCCGACCCGGCGGGAGAGCACCACCGTGCCCTCGATCATCACGTAGAAGCAGGTGGCCGGCTCGCCCTCGGTGTACACCGGGCCGGGCTCGAACATCTCCACCCGCCCCTCGGCGCACAGCCGGCCCATCTGCTCGGGCCGGAGCTTCTCGAACAGGAACAACGAGCCGACCTCACCGGGGCTGCACGGCATTCGCCGGCCGCTCACGACTGCTCCAGGTAACGGTGGACGAGCAACACGGCCATGGCTCCCTCTCCGACGGCGGACGCGACCCGCTTGGCGGACTCCGCGCGCGCGTCACCGGCTACGAACACGCCGGGCACGTTGGTCTCCAGGTGGTACGGCGGCCGGTCCAGCTCCCACCCCGGGGGCGGCCGGCCGTCGGCGGTGAGGTCGGGCCCGGACAGGATGAACCCGCGCCCGTCCCGCAGCACCGTGTCGTCCAGCCATTCGGTCCGCGGCGCCGCGCCGATGAACACGAACATCCACTGCGTGTCGACGAGTTCGGTCTCCCCGGTGGCCGTGTCGCGCAGGGCCAGCTTCTCCAGGTGGCCCGAGCCGTGCGCGGAGTCCACGACGGTGCCCGTGCGCACCGTGATGTTGGGAGCCTCTTCGATCTGCTGGATCAGGTAGTACGACATCGACGCCGCCAGCGACGCCCCGCGCACCAGCAGGGTCACCGACTTCGCGCCCCGGGACAGGTACATCGCGGCCTGTCCCGCGGAGTTGGCGCCGCCGACGACGTAGATGTCCTGCCCCTGGCAGGCGGGCGCCTCGGTCAGCGCCGAACCGTAGAACACCCCGCAGCCGGTCAGCTCCTCCACGCCGGGCGCCGGAAGCTGCCGGTAGGACACGCCCGTCGCCAGGATCACGCTGTGCGCGGCGACCGCCGAACCGTCGGAGAACCGCACGGTCCGCGCCGCGCCGCAGATCTCCAGGCCGGTCACCTCGCGCGCGGTCAGGATCTCCGCGCCGAACCTCGTCGCCTGCCGGCGGGCCCGGTCGGTGAGCTGGGCGCCGGACACGCCGTCCGGGAACCCGAGGTAGTTCTCGATCCGGGAGCTCTGCCCCGCCTGTCCGCCGGTCGCCGAGCGCTCCACGAGCACCGTCCGCAGCCCCTCGGAGGCCCCGTAGACGGCCGCGCCGAGCCCGGCCGGGCCGCCGCCGACCACCACCAGGTCGTAGAAGTCGGCCGCCGGTGTCGTCGCGAGCCCCACGTGGGCCGCGAGCTCGGCCGCCTCCGGTTCGAGCAGCGGGGTGCCGTCCGGGGTGACCACCAGCGGCAGCCGCTGACCGTCCTGCCCGGCCGCGGCCAGCAGCCGCCTGCCCTCCGGTTCGTCCGAGGAGTACCAGCGATACGGCACCTGATTGCGGGCCAGGAACTCCCGCACCTGGGAGGACCGCGCCGACCAGCGGTGCCCGACCACCTTCGTGCTCGGCACCGGCCGGTAGTCGCCGGCCCGCCAGACCTGGAGCAGGTCGTCCAGGACCGGGTACAGCTTCTCCTCGGGCGGGTCCCAGGGCTTGAGGAGGTAGTGGTCGAGGTCGACGACGTTGATCGCGTCGATCGCCGCGTCGGTGTCCGCGTACGCGGTCAGCAGCACCCGCCGGGCGCCCGGGTGGATGTCCAGGGCGCGTTCGAGGAACTCGATGCCGTTCATCCGCGGCATGCGGAAGTCGGCCAGGATGACGGCTACGGGGTCGCCGCGCAGCTTCAGCTCGCGCAGCGCGTCCAGCGCGGACTCGCCGGACTCCGCGCGCACGATCCGGTACGACCCGCCGTAGCGCCGCCTGAGGTCCCGGGCGACGGCGCGGGAGACGCCCGGATCGTCGTCCACGGTCATGATGACGGTCCGCGCCTGCTCCACGGCCTGTGTCATGCGGCTGTCACCCCGGGTGCTCGGATCGGCGGCCCGGTGCCCCCGTCGTCACCACGCCGGCTCCTGACCATCGTATGTGCGGCCGTACCGCTTCGCCCGGGTATGCGGGAGGCGACAGCCCCGGCCGCCCGCTTCGTTGATCGGCCGGTAGGGGAGACTGGCACCGAGGACGGATCACCACACAGGGAGGCACACGGCATGACGCGCCCGATCACGGCAGGGGTGGACGGATCGGAGGAGAGCCTCGCCGCACTGGCGTGGGCCGCTCGGGAGGCAGAGCGCCGCGGGCTGCCGCTGCGTGTGGTGCGGGCCTGGCGCCACGAGGTGCACGACGCCTTCGACGTGGGCGACCGGGACACCCAGCGCCAGTGGGTGAGCGAGTCGGTCGCCGGGGCCGTCCGGACCGTCACGGAGCGCCACCCGGGCCTGACCGTGACCGTAGACACCGTGGAGGACGACGCCGTGCCGGCTCTCCTCGGCGCCGCGGCGGAGTCGGAGGCGCTGGTACTCGGCTCGCGCGGACGGGGCGCCCTCGTCGGGTTCCTGGTCGGCTCCGTCGGACAGCAGGTGATCGCCGGGACCGAACGGCCCGTCGTCCTGGTGCGCACCGGGGACCGGCCCTCCGTCGAGGCCGCGGGCCGGGAGGTCGTCGTGGGCCAGCAGGGTGCCCCCGAGGACAGCGCCGCGGCC
Organism: Streptomyces sp. NPDC001231; assembly: GCF_042896885.1. Classification (NCBI taxonomy): domain Bacteria; kingdom Bacillati; phylum Actinomycetota; class Actinomycetes; order Kitasatosporales; family Streptomycetaceae; genus Streptomyces; species Streptomyces sp. NPDC001231. The sequence continues at coordinate 38,170 of NZ_JBIAXS010000009.1, read as the reverse complement.
CTGGCGTTCGCCTTCGAGACCGCCGCCGCACGCGGCGCCGGGGTGCGGGCGGTACGCGCCTGGACGCTGCCGCCGGTGTTCGCCTACAGCCCCGGCTCCCTCAAGCTGCTCGACGAGGCCGGCGGCCTGGAACCGTACGAGCGGAAGGCGCTGTCCGCGGCGCTCCAGCCGTGGCGGGAACGCTTCCCGGACGTCCCCGTCGTCGAGCACGTGGAGATGGGCAGCGCGGGCCAGGTGCTGCTGGCCGCGGCCGAGCACGCCCAGCTGCTGGTCGTGGGGCGCCGGGCGCGCCGTACGGCGGTGGGCGCGCGGATCGGCTCCGTCGCGAGCGGGATGCTGCACCACGCCGGCTGCCCGGTGGCCGTCGTCCCGCACCCGTGAGTCACCCGGGCGTCGTTTCCGGCGCCTGGCGTGCCCCGGGCAGGACGTTCCTGACGTAGTCCCGCACCGCGGTGTCGAGGCCGATGTCGTGCTGCGCCCGCTCGGACAGGTACCAGCGGTGCTCCAGCAGCTCGTGGTACAGCTCGGCCGGGTCCATGGTGCCGCGCAGCTCGCTCGGCACCGCCCGCACGGTGGGACGGAACACCTCCCGCACCCAGCGGTGCGCCAGCACCTCCGGACGGGCGGCGAGCGCATGCCCGCCGCCCGGCCCCGGCCGGGTGCCGCCCGGCGCGTAGTCGTCCTGGGTGGCCATCCAGCTCTCCAGGTCGGTCAGCAGCCGCCGCGCCTGGTTCTCCTCGGTGTCCAGGCCGGTCAGGCGCAGCAACTGCCGCTGGTGGTGGCCGGCGTCGACGACCTTGGGCACGAAGGTGACCGTGTCGCCGGTGGCGGAACTCTCGATCTGCATCTCGGCCACGTCGAAGCCGAGGTCGTTGAGCCGTCTGATCCGGCGCTCGATGTAGTGGTACTTGCCCGCCGGGTAGACCGAGGTGCGGGTCAGCTCCTGCCACAGGCCGCGGTAGCGGGCGCAGATCTCGGTGCCGAACTCGACCGGGTCCACCGAGGGGTGCAGCGCCCCGGAGGCCTCCAGGTCCAGCAGTTCGCCGCTGATGTTGACGCGGGCCAGGTCGAGGTCGTACTCCCGCTGTCCGGGGCTCAGCCGCCGGTGCAGCTCGCCGGTCTCGGCGTCCACCAGGTAGGCGGCGTAGGCGCCGGCGTCGCGCCGGAACAGCGTGTTGGACAGCGAGCAGTCCCCCCAGGCGAACCCGGCCAGGTGCAGCCGCACCAGCAGGACGGCCAGGGCGTCCATCAGGCGGTGCATCGTGGCCGGGCGCAGGGTGGTCTCGAACATCGAGCGGTACGGCATCGACCCGCCCAGGTGCCGGGTGATCAGCACCGGCTCCAGCGGCTCGCCCGCGCGGTCGGTGCGGCCGGTGACCACGGCCAGCGCGTCCACCGCGGGGATGCCGAGCCGGTCCAGGTCGCGCAGCAGCTCGTACTCGCGCAGCGCCGGGCGTTCGGCGAGTTCCTTGACGGCGACCACCTCGTCGCCGGCGCGGGCGTAGCGCACCACGTGCCGGGAGATGCCGCGCGGCAGTGGCACGAGGTACTTCTCGGGCCACTCCTCCAGTGCTGTCCGCCAGGGCAGTTCGAGCAGGAGCGCGGGGTGCTCCGGGTTGGTGGCACTGATCTGCAAGCCCATGGCACGAACCCTAAAGGGCGCGTTCCCGCGCCCGCAGCGCCGCCTGTGGCACCGGACCGCGGAGGACGGGGCCGTGTCCGGGCAGCAGCAGGTCTCCGTCGAGGCGTTCGAGTCTGCCCAACGAGGCCAGCGCCTGGGCGCGTTGGTGGTGGAACATGTCGGGCAGCAGTTGCGGGCCGGCCAGGCGTGAGGTGGGGTGGCCGCTCACCAGGGCGTCGCCGGAGACCAGCACGCCGGTGTCGGGGAGGTGGAACGCGGTGTGGCCCCGGGTGTGGCCGGGCGTGTGCACGGGCACGGGCCGCCCCGGCAGGTCCAGCGGGCCGGCGGCCGGGAACGGCTCGGGCGCGGCGACCGGGACGTGCGCGGTGCCGCCGAGGCGCAGCGCGTGCACCGCCCAGGGCAGCACACCGGGCCGCCAGCCGTTGCGCAGCACCTGCCCGACGGTCACCTGATGCAGGAACTCCCGCCGTGCGTGCGGCAGTTCGGCCTCGTGCAGATGCACCGGGGTGCCGTAGGCGCGGCGCAGGTACTCGGCGTTGCCCAGGTGGTCGTTGTGCGCGTGGGTGATCAGTACGGCCGCCACCGCCTGGGGCGAACCTCCCACCGCCGTCAGCGAGTCGAGCAGCCGCTGCCGGTCGCCGGGGTAGCCGGTGTCGATCAGCGTGACGGCGTCGCCCTCGGTCAGGATCACCCAGTTCGTGTTGCTGCCGTGCACCAGATAGGTGTCGTCGGCGACCTGCTGCACGTCCGCGCGCATCGCTCTCCTCGTATCCCGGGCGGCTGTCCGACGGGGCAGCCCCAGATGGGTCCCAGGGTAGAGCGAAGGGCGTCGCCCGACAGCGCGGCCATGGCGGGACCTGTCCGACCGGGCAGTCGTCACCGCGGATCGGGTCGTCAGCGCGACCGGGGGCCCTCGGGTCCTCGCCGGCGACTCGATCCTCCTCCCGCCCCGGTGCGACGGCCGAGGTCCACGACGCCGTCGCCGTCCGCTGTGCCGACTTCGCCCGCGACGAGCTCGACGCCCTTCCGCCGGACCGTGCGGCGCCCGCCGCGCTCGCCGCGTTCGCCGGATTCGCCCGGACCAGCGGACCCGGGCCCGTCGCCGAGCCGGGATGCGGCCCCGGACGGGTGACCGCGTACCTGCGGAACCCGGGGCTGGACGTCTTCTGCGTCGACCTGTCTCCGGTGATGCTCGACCTCGCCCGCGAGGCCTGCCGGCCACCTGCTGATGAGCGCAGCCGAGCACCTCGGGTGACCGGCGGCGGGCTTTGACGGGCCCGGCGGCCCGCAAAGCCGGTTGAGACACCGCCCCGCCTTGCGGAAGGGTCTGTGGTCATGGAGTTCTTCTGCTACCACCGTGACCGGCCCGGCTCCCTGGCGTTGCGCCACGAGAAACTGGAGGAGCACTGGTCCTACATGGACCGGTACGCGAAGGAGATGATCGCCCGCGGCCCGACGTTCGCCGACGACGGCGAAACACCCACCGGCAGCGTGCACATCCTCGACCTGCCGGATCCCGCCGCCGCCCGCGCGTTCGCCTTCGACGAGCCCAACTACCAGGCCGGCGTCTACCGGGACGTACTGCTGCTCCGGTGGCGCAACGCGCTCGGCCGCACGATGTGGGACTTCCCCGGCGGCCGGGACGGCGGCAACCGCCACCTCGTGCTCGGCCTCGGCACGGATCAGGCCGCCGACGCCCCGACCGCACCAACCGACCGGGACGAGCTGATCGCGTACGGACCGCTGCTGTCCGACGACGGAACCGCCCGGCTGGGCACGGCGGCTCTGGTCCGGGCACCGGACCCGGACACGGCACGAGCCGTCCTGGCCCCGGTCCGGTACGCGGACGTCGAGGTCCACACCTGGCGGTTCGGCGGCCGGCCGTCCTGAACCGGCAAGGCACCGGGCCGACGGCGGCGCCGCGCTGATTCTCCTGCGGCCCCGACGCGCGCCCCGCCCCGTTACGGGTACTCAGGACCGTCTCGTCCACGCCAGAACACACTCCCGCTCAACCGAGCCCCGGCAGTTCCCAACCTTCCCGGCACCGCCGGCGGCGGGTGCCTCCAACCCCCTTTTGATACACCGGTGTATCGGATACATTCGCGTATCGAACGGAGGTCCGGCATGGCGGTCGGGGGCACGGAAAGGCGCGTCACCAGGCGTCGGCAGCGGACGCGGGCCAACCTGCTCGACGCCGCCTTCACGGTGTTCGCCGCCAAAGGCTTCGGCCGGGTGTCGATCGAGGAGGTCTGCGAGGCCGCCGGCTACAGCAGGGGCGCCTTCTACTCCAACTTCGACACCCTCGACGAGCTGTTCTTCGCCCTGTACCGGGAACGGGCCGAGCTGATCGCCGACCAGGTGACCGGGGCGCTCGCCCTCGACGGCCCGGACCTCGACGTGCCCGCCGCCGTCGACCGGGTCACCGACGTGCTGCTGCTGGACGTGGACTGGCTCCTGGTCAAGACGGACTTCCTGGTGTACGCCGCCCGCGACGCGGCCGTGGCGCGGACGTTGCTGGAGCACCGCGCGCGGCTGCGCCGGGCCGTCGCCGACCGGCTCGCCCGCGCCCGCACCCCCCTGCCCGCCGTCCTCGGCGACGCCGACGGCGCCGCGCACGCGGTCGTCGCCGCGTACGACGGAGTCACCACCCGACTGCTGCTCGACAAGGACGTCGAGGGCGCCCGCGCCTGGCTCGGACAGCTGCTCACCGCGCTCCTCACCGACGGCGGCACCGCACACGCATCACGAGAAGACTGACGGAAACCGAGAAAACCCGGGAAACCGAGGAAGGGGACGGTCGCCATGGACGCCGACGTCATCGTCGTCGGAGCGGGCCTCGCGGGCCTGGTCGCCGCACACGAACTGACCAGCCGGGGCCGCAGGGTCGCCCTCGTCGACCAGGAGAACGCCGCCAACCTCGGCGGGCAGGCGTACTGGTCCTTCGGCGGGCTGTTCCTCGTCGACACCCCGCAGCAGCGCAGGCTCGGCGTCAAGGACTCCTTCGAGCTGGCCTGGAACGACTGGCAGGGCAGCGCGCGGTTCGACCGGCTGGACGACGAGGACTCCTGGGCGGTGCGCTGGGCGCGCGCCTACGTCGAGTTCGCGGCGGGGGAGAAGCGGTCCTGGCTGGAAGGGCACGGCATCACGCTGCTGCCCACGGTCGGCTGGGCCGAGCGCGGCGATCTGCGCGCCGACGGCCACGGCAACTCCGTACCCCGCTTCCACATCGCCTGGGGCACCGGCACGGGCGTCGTGGAACCCTTCGCCGCGTACGCCCTCCAGGCCGCGCGCGACGGCCTGCTCACCTTCCACCACCGCCACCGGGTCGACGAACTCGTCGTCCAGGGCGGCGCGGCACACGGAGTGCGGGGCACGGTCCTCGCCGAGGACGACTCGCCCCGCGGTGTCGCCTCCAACCGCGAGGAGACCGGCGCCTTCGAACTCACCGCGCAGGCCGTGGTCCTCACCACCGGCGGCATCGGCGCCGGCCACGACCTCGTCCGCCGCTACTGGCCCGAGCGCCTCGGCACCCCGCCGTCGCGGATGGTCACCGGCGTCCCGGCGTACGTCGACGGCCGGATGCTGGACATCAGCGCCGAGGCCGGCGTACGGCTCGTCAACCGGGACCGCATGTGGCACTACACCGAGGGTCTGCGGAACTGGAATCCGATCTGGCCCGGCCACGGCATCCGCATCCTGCCCGGCCCGTCCTCGGTGTGGCTGGACGCCCTCGGCCGCCGGCTGCCCGACCCCTGCCTGCCCGGCTACGACACGCTCAGCACCCTCAAACACCTGCGCACCACCGAGGACATCGCCGGGTACGACCACTCCTGGTTCGTGCTGACCCGCAGGATCGTCGAGAAGGAGTTCGCCCTGTCGGGCTCCGAGCAGAACCCCGACATCACGGCCAAGGACCGCAAGGCGGTGCTGCGCGACCGGCTGCTCGGCAAGGGAGCACCCGGACCCGTACGGGACTTCCTGCGGCACGGCGAGGACTTCCTGATCGCCAACACCCTGGAGCAACTGGTCGAGAAGATGAACCAGTCGACCGACAAGCCCCTCCTCGACGCCGCCGAGGTGCGGCGCCGGATCGAGGCCCGCGACCTCCAGATCGCCAACCCCTACAGCAAGGACACCCAGATCCAGGGCATCCACAACGCCCGCCGCTACATCGGCGACCGCCTCGGCCGGGTGGCCGCCCCGCACCGCGTTCTGGACCCGGCGGCCGGCCCGCTGATCGCCGTCAAGCTGCACATCCTGACCCGCAAGACACTCGGCGGCATCCAGACCGACCTGGACTCGCGCGCCCTCCGCAGCGACGGGCAGGTGATCGACGGCCTCTACGCGGCCGGCGAGGTCGCCGGCTTCGGCGGCGGCGGCGTCCACGGCTACAACGCCCTGGAGGGCACCTTCCTCGGCGGGTGCCTGTTCTCCGGGCGCGCGGCCGGGCGGGCCGCCGCACGGCAGACCGCCTGAGCGGACCCGTCGCCCGCCCCCGTGCGACGCGGGGGCGGGCGGACTCACTTCCTCTTCAGCAGTCCGGCCACCACCGAGGCATGGCTCTGCTCCGGCGCCTTGGAGGCGGTCAGCAGGGTCACCGGGCCCCGGTGGGCCAACTTCCGGATGTGGTCGAGCAGTTCGGCCGCCTCCGGCTCGGCCAGCTCGGCCTCGTAACGGCGCTGGAACTCCTCGTAGGACCCTTCGCCGCCGTGGTACCAGCGGCGCAGCTCGGTGGACGGCGTCATGGCCTTCGGCCACTCGTCGACGTGCACGTCCTCCTTGGAGACACCGCGCGGCCAGAGCCGGTCGACCAGGACCCGCACACCGTCGTCGGGCTCGGGCGGATCGTAGATGCGACGCACGCGGACGCTCACGGTCGGGCCTTTCTCGGGTGCGGGCGGTTCCGGTGCGGAGCGTACTGCGGTGCGGCCGGGAGCCGGCCGCACCTCGCGGGCGAGGGGACCCGACATGACCTGAACGGGCCGGACCCGGTCACTGCTCGCGCATGCCCCACGGGGAGCCGTACTCCGTCAGCAGGTCCAGGAAGGGGCGGGCCGGGAAGGCCTCGGGTCCCAGCACACCCGCTCCGGTCCAGGCGCCGGTCGCCACCAGCTCCAGCGCGACCACGGGGTTGACCGCCGTCTGCCACACCACCGCCTGGCATCCGTACTCGCCCATGGACCACTGGTTGTCGACCACGTGGTACAGGTACACCTCGCGCGGCGCGCCGTCCCGGGTGCCGCGTACCCAGGTGCCCGCGCAGGTCTTGCCGCGCATCCGCTCGCCCAGGGTCGCCGGGTCGGGCAGGCAGGCGGCGACGACGTCCCGGGGCGAGACGGCGACCGGCCCGTCCGGGCCGGGGACGGTGACCGGGTCGGTGCGGTCCAGACCCAGCAGGTGCAGCGTCTTGAGGGTGTCGATGAACTCGCGGCCCAGACCGTACTTGAAGGTCACCCGCCGCGCGTCCACCCAGCGCGGGACCAGCAGCACCTCCTCGTGCTCCACGTTCACGCACTCGACCTCGCCGATGCCCTCGGGGAAGTCGAACACCTCCGGCTCGCTGAACGGCTCGGTGGTGAACCAGCCGCGCCCGGCCTCGTACACCACCGGCGGGTTCAGGCACTCCTCGATGGTGGTCCAGATGCTGAAGGACGGCGCGAAGTCGTAGCCGTCGACGGTCAGGTTCGCGCCGTCGCGGACGCCGATCTCCTCGATCTCGTCGAAGAGTTCGTCGGCGGCGTACCGCGCGAACACGTCGGACAGGCCCGGCTCCACCCCCATGCCGACCAGCGCGAGCGCGCCGGCCTTCTCCCAGTCCTCCGCCAGCGCGAACTGCTCGTCGCCGAGCTTGACCCCGCACTCCTCGTGCGGCCGTTCGGGGTGCGGCCGGGACAGGGACATCGCCATGTCGAGGTAGCCGGCGCCGGCCGTGCGGGCCGCGCGGAACAGGGTCATGACGAAGCGCGGGTCGGTCGCGTTCAGCAGCACGTCGCAGCGGTGCCGGGCGAGCAGGTCCGCCACCGCCGCCTCGTCGCTCGCGTCGACGCGCTCGGCGACGAACCGGCCGTCGTCGCCGACGGCCGCCACGGCGGACTCGGCCCGCCCGCGGTCGTAGTCCGCGACGACCATCGTCTCGAAGAACGTACGACGGGCCGCGATCCGGGTGATGGCGGTACCCACACCACCGGCTCCCACGAGCAGTACACGCATGACCAGAACTCCCTCTCGGTCTTTGTCCTGACCGTCGATACAACGCCGCGGACCACGTAAGGTCAATGGCGTTGGCATAAGCCTGGAGTCCATGGAGGTCGGGATGCCCAAACCGGTGGTCCCCGAGGAGAAGCGACGGCGGCGCCGCCCCACCCGGAGCGGCACCGTACTGTCCGAGACACTGATCGTCGACACCGCCCTGCGCCTGCTGCGGGAGCACGGCAGCGCGGGACTGACCGCCCGCCGCCTCGGCCTGGCGCTCGACTGCGACCCGAGCACCCTCTACCGCTACTTCCGCGGCATGGACGACCTCACCCTGGCGATCGGCGACGCGCTCATCGGCCGGGCGCTGGGCGGCTGGGAGCCGACCGGGCGGTGGCGGGCCGACCTGCGCGAGATGGGCCTGCGCATCCACTCCGCGTACGTCGCGCATCCGCAGGCCGCGGTGGTGACCGCCAACCGCGTCTCCGGCCGGGCCAACGAACTGGCCGCCGACGAGGCTGTCTTGGGCGTGCTTCGCCGGGCCGGCTTCCCGCTGCCCGACACGGTGCGGATCTACCACGTCTTCGTCGACCAGACCCTCGCCTTCGCCGCGCTCGACGCCGCCTCCCTCGCCCTGCCGAGCGCCGCCCTGCGCGCCGACGAGGAGATGTGGCACTCGACCTACGCCCGGCTGCCCGCCACCACGCATCCGCGCATCGCCGAGGCGGCGCCCCTCCTCGCCACCCGCATGGTCACCAGCGCCTACCCGACCGCCCTGGACATGCTGCTCGACAGCGCGGCGGCTCAACTGGAGCGCGTACGCGGCAGCGGTCCGGATCCGGGCGGTCCCCGGGCCCGGCCGGTGCTGCGACACTGAACACCGCACCGATAGATGTAACGAGCAGCCAGGAAGCCCGTGGACACCAGCGAGAGCACCGACAGCAGCACGGCACCGCACGGCGACGCCCCCGACCCGTCCGGAGCAGGCCGGCGCGGCTGGCGCCGCTGGGCCATGGACACCCGGCCGCTGCGCCGCCCCGCCTTCCGCCGGCTGTGGTCCTCGACCATCGTCACCGCGGTCGGCAGCCAGCTCACCGCCGTCGCCGTGCCCAAGCAGATCTACGACATCACCGGCTCCTCGGCCTGGGTCGGCTACGCCAGCCTCGCCGGCCTGGTCCCGATGGTGGTGTTCGCGCTGTGGGGCGGCGCGGTCGCCGACACGATGGACCGGCGCAAACTGCTGCTGATCACCAACAGCGGTATCGCCGTCACCTCGGTGCTGTTCTGGTTGCAGGCCGTGGCCCGGTTCGACTCGGTCGTGGTGCTGATGGTGCTGCTCGCCGTGCAGCAGGCCTTCTTCGGGCTGAACTCCCCGGCCCGCAACGCCTCCATCGCCCGGCTGGTCCCGGCCGAGGAACTGCCCGCCGCCAACGCCCTGGGGTCGACCGTCATGCAGACCGGTCTGGTGGCGGGACCGCTGCTGGCCGGCGCGCTCATCCCCGTCATCGGGCTGCCCGAGCTGTACCTCATCGACGCCGTGGCCCTGTGCGTCGCCGTGTGGGCGGTGCTGCGCCTGCCCGCGCTGCCACCCCTGGCCGGATCCGCCGTGCGCCGCGCGGGGGTGCGGGAGATAGCCGACGGGTTCCGCTACATCTCCGGGCACAAGGTGCTGCTGCTGTCGTTCCTCGCCGACATCATCGCCATGGTCTTCGGGATGCCCCGCGCCCTGTTCCCGCAGCTCGCCGCCGAGACGTACGCCCCCTACGGCGAGGGACTCGCGCTCGGCCTGCTGTTCGCGGCCATCCCGGTCGGGGCGGTGGTCGGCGGGCTGTTCTCCGGCACCTTCTCCCGGGCGCGCCGGCACGGCTGGATGGTGATCGGCGCGGTCACCGCCTGGGGAGCGGCCGTCACCGGGTTCGGGCTGAGCCGCAGCCTGTGGTTCGCGGTGGTGTTCCTGGCGGCCGCCGGAGTCGCCGACATGGTCTCCATGGTGTTCCGCGGCGCCATCCTGCTGTCCGCCGCCACCGACGAGATGCGCGGCCGTATGCAGGGTGTCTTCACCGTCGTCGTCGCGGGCGGTCCGCGCCTGGCGGACGTCCTGCACGGCACGGCCGGCTCGGCCTTCGGCCCGCGCGCGGCGGTGGCCTGCGGCGGCCTGCTGGTGGTCGCCCTGATGCTGGGCCTGGCGGCGGCCGTCCCGGCGCTGCGCCGCTACCGGATCTGACCCACCCGGATCCGGCGGCTCAGTGAGAGCGCCGGGGGATGGTGTACTGCTCCAGGAGCTTGCCCCGGGTCAGTTCCAGCCGGTGGGCGAGGATCTCGGCGACGGTCCGCACCAGCGACAGCCCGAGCAGCGGATCCTCCACCGACAGCGCCAGCACCGCCGAGGCGTCGAACTCGTAGGCGCGGACCTGGCTGTACGCCTCCGCCCCGAAGTCCCACTGGTACGGCGGGAACAGCCAGGACCAGCCGAGCAGGTCGCCCGCGCCGAGGGACGCCACCGTCACCTTGCGGGTGGGCGTCACCTGCTGGTCCAGGTGCACGGCGCCGGAGCGGATGACCCAGAAGCGGTCGGCCGTACCCCCCGCCTCGAAGATCCTCGTGTCCTCGGGGAAGGAGACCTCCCGCGCGACCTCCATCAGGCGCTCGCGTTGTTTCTGGGGGAGGGCGGTCAGCAGTTTTATCGCTTTGGTCATGACCCGAAGCTCCTCGCCGGCGATGGGTTCCGCGCATGTGCCTCCTCCCCATTTCAGCCGCTGCGGGTTCCCAGGGCACCTCGGCGGAGGCGACTTTTCAACTTCTGCTGACGGCTTCCGCTCACCGCTTCCGCTCACCGCTTCCGCTCACCGCGACGAGGGCTGTCCGGTCGACCCGCGCTGGAAGGGGGCGTACAGCAGCCACAGCGAGGGGACCAGGAGCACCGCGGCGGCGCCCAGCGACACCAGGACCGCGGCCGGTACGGAGGCGTTGGACGCGGCCTGCGGGACGGTGGTGCCGCCGACCGGCATGGCCGGGTACCGGGCCGCGCCCCACGTCCACAGGATCGCCGCGACCGCCAGGGCGGCGGCCCCGCCGGCGGCCACGAAGCGTCTCCCTCCGTCACCCGGCGGACCGCGTACGCGGTGAGCACCCCCGGTTCGGAGGGCAGAGCGCGCATCGCGAGAACTGCCGGCACCCGGCTGGGGCGGCCGAAACCGGGATTCTTCGCCGGTCTCCGGGCGAAGGCATGAAAAAGCCCTGGCTGGACGGGGGAGGCCAGCCAGGGCCGTATATGGCGGTGTACGGGGACGCCTCGGGTCCACCCCGTCGCCGCGTATGAATGAACCGTAAACCATCTCGGGCGGTTCCGCGCAGCAGGAACCGGGTCACGTGAGCGGACTCACTCCGCCCGTCAGTCCCGCTCGACGTGCCGGCCCGGAGCCAGGATCTCGTCCAGCACCCGCAGGACGGCCTCGTAGGTCAGGGCGCGTACGGCCGCCTCGCCTGCGGCGTCCGGATCGGTCGCCCCGAGGGTGTCGCGGCGGTCCCGCCATCGGCGCTCCTCCTGCACCGCGCACGCCCTCGCGCGCTGGATGCGCCGCAGCAGTTCGTCCGAGTGCACCACATCGGTCATGTCCTCCACCTACCCGCTCCCGCGCGCCGCGATGGCGGCTCGAATCGGTCGTTCCGGGAGAAGAACTACGCGAAGCGGAGTTTGTCGCTCCCACCGCCGGGCAGACGGAACCTCGTGCTTCGGACCGGAGGCGCGTCAGCGGAAGCTGTTCCTGCTGCTCCGGGAGGTCTCCAGGCGGACCGGACGGCACCACTCCTTCCGCGGTCAGTCCCTGAAACACCGTTCAGGAGCCATGCCGCATGCTCATCGACATATCCACAAGCCGCCCCGACGCTCCCGCGGACCAGGCGGCTCCCGCCCGCCGGCCGCACGGCGACGCCCCCGACACCGCCGCCCTCTTCCAACGCCTCGCCGCCGCGGAGGACGGCCCTGAACGGGAGGCCGTGCGCGACGAACTCGTCAGCGCGTGGCTGCCCATGGCCCACCGCATCGCCGGCCGCTTCCGCGACCGCGGCGAGTCCATCGAGGACCTGCGGCAGGTGGCGGCACTCGGGCTGGTCAAGGCGATCGACCGGTTCGACCCGGATCGCGGCGCCTTCGAGAGCTACGCCGTGCCGACCATCACCGGAGAGGTCAAGCGGCACTTCAGGGACCGGATGTGGGCGCTTCGGGTGCCCCGCCGTGTCCAGGAACTGCGCAACAAGGTACGAGTGGCGCGCCGCGAACTCGTCCAGAACCCCGGCAGCCCCGAACCCTCGGTCGCGGCGATCGCCGCGCAGGCCGGGCTGACGGAGGAGGAGGTCAACGCGGGGATGGAGGCGATCGACAGCTTCAGCACCCTGTCCCTGGACGCCGAGCTGTCGGCCGGCGGCGACGGCTACAGCCTCGCCGACAGCCTCGGCGCGTCGGACTCGTCCTACGACACCGTCGTCGACCGGGAGTCGGCCAAGGAAGGGCTGCGCCGGCTGCCGGAACGTGAACGCGCCATCCTCTACATGCGTTTTTTCGAGGACATGACACAGAGCCGTATCGCGGACCGGCTCGGCATCTCCCAGATGCACGTCTCCCGGCTCATCAGCCGCAGCTGCGCGCGCGTGCGCGACGAAGTGCTGTCGGAACGGGCGAACCGCTCCGGCGACGGACCGGGACCCGCGACGGAACCCACGACGTGAGGGGTCCATCCTCCCCGGCTCGTGCCGTCGGCCCCCGCCGCCGATCGCGCGTTCCGCGTCTGAGCGGGCGCACGCGGGGAACACGGAGCCAATGAACGAAGACGAGCTACCGCCCGACGGCCGGGCCGTGGAGGTGTATCTCGACCTGCTCCGCGTCCGGATGCCCGAGGAGGAGTACGAACTGCTGCTCGACGTCGTCGACCCGGTCCTGCGGGCGATCGACGAACGCGGCGTGCCCTCCGCCGACTTCCCGCTGGAGGGCGCCCAGGCGCAGGGCCTCCCCCAGGAGATACGGGACGAGGCCGCCCTGGTCATCGCCACCGCGGTGACCGGAAGGCTGGACAACGAGCTGGTCGTCCTCGACATCGAGGAGACCGGCCCGGTCCGGGTCGTCACCGACGCGGCGACCGCCGCCGACCCGGCGCGCCTGACCGAGATCGCCGACTACATCCGCGACCGGCACCGGGAGACCGAGGAGCTGCGGGGCATCGCCGAGGCCAGCGACATGCCCACCGACTTCTGACCGGCGGGGCGGGCCGTGGCCGGACCCCGGCCCGTCACGGCGCCGGTTTCGACGCGGGGACGTCCAGCGGGCGGGCGAGGCCGACCACCGCCTCGTCCAGGCGCTGGAGATGCCGCAGCACCCGGTCGGTGATGCGTCCGTACCGCGGGACACCGGGCGCCCCGCCCGCCTCCAGCAGCGAGGCGATGCTCGGACCCCGCTCGACCTCGGCGGAGGTGGGCTCGTCGGCCACGTGCGCGCGGATCGTCTCGATGTTGCGGGTGATCCGGGCACAGGCCTGGCGCAGCCGGGGATCCGCGGCTATCGACGGATGGGTGGGCAGCAGCTCGGCGGTCGCCGCCAGCGACCGCGCGTGGTAGGCACAGGTCTCCAGCAGCGCCACGACGTACTGGACGGTGTTCCGCCGAGCCCGCAGCGGCGTGATCGGATGCGTCAGCGGCTGCGTGGCCGACCGCAGATCGCCCAGCGCCTGGTCCAGGTCGCGCGCTCGGTCGAGCAGATCGACCGCCGGGCCGCCGCTGAGCTGTTCGACGGCGGCGGTCGTGACGTCCGTCAGCCGCTCCAGCGCCTTGCCGAGCAGCTCGTTCGTACGGCGGTCGGTGTGCACCGGCATCACCAGCGCGGCGGCGATGATCCCGCAGGCCGCCCCGAGCGCCGTCTCCTCCACACGCAGCACGAGCACCGCCGCGCTGTACCGGTGCAGCACCGTGTACAGCAGTCCCAGCGCCGCGGTGACGAAGAAGGACATCAGCGTGTACGACAGCGGGGCCGTGTAGAACATCGCGAAGACGAACAGCAGCACCAGCGCCAGCGCCGTCCACGTGTGCGGCCCGACCAGCCCCGCCAGCACGATGCCGGCCACGACGCCGAGCACCGTGCCCACCAGACGGCGGTAGCCCTTGACCAGGATCTCGCCCGTGGACGAGGTGTTGATGAAGACGATCCAGCAGGTCAGCACCGCCCAGTACCAGCGCTGGCTGGAAAGGAACTCGCCGCCGACGATGGCCAGCGACGAGCCCACCGCGACCTGCACGGCCGCCCGCGTGGTGGGCCGCCGCCACCCGGTCGGGGCCTGCTCCTCCCGCTCGGCCTCCTCGGCGCCCTCGATGGCGGCGTTCTCGGCGTCCAGCTCCTCCCGGGAGCGGACCGTCGCGGGCGCGTCGTCGGACTCGTCCTGCGGGCCGTCCAGCGCGATCCGCAGCCCCATCACGGCCCGCGCGGTCTCGCCGATCCCGCGGAAGACGTCCTGCACGGCGGGCGAGGCGGGCGGCAGGTTCTCCTCCTCGCGGTAGCCGAGGAGCCGGTTGCGTACGTGCGCCAGCGCCGTCCCGCCGCTCTCCCCGACGGGCCGCAGTACCAGCATCGCCAGCGCCCGCAGATCGCGGCGCAGTGTCTCGGTCGCCTCGTCCCGCACCGGCAGCCGGCCGCTGGACGGGACGGACGCGCCGGGCAGGTGGAGGGTGAGCGTGTTGGTCCGCTCGGCGCTGCGGGCGTTCAGCAGGAGCAGCCCCAGTCGCTCGGCGGCGATCTCGGCGTCCGCGATCCGCCGCTGCACCAGCCGCGCCACGGCCTCGTCGGAGGTGCCCTCCGCCAGCCGGGACTGGATCATCATCGCCGTCTCGTGCAGCCGGGCCGTGCCCTCCCGCACCGCCTCCAGGACCTTCTCCACCTCGTCCGGACCGGCGTCCAGCAGCTCCAGCTGGGCGGTCACCAGCTGCGCCAGACGCACCCGGAACGCCTCGCGCAGGCGTTGCAGGACGCCCGCCGGTGTCTCGTACACGATCACGAACCGGACCAGGGCGCTGGAGGCGAACGCGACCGCGATGACGACGTAGAGCCCGGGCAGCGCCGACGTGGTGGCGCCGACGAACAGGGACATGAAGTAGAGCTGGAAGCCGATCAGGCCGAGCGCGTTGCCCCGGTCGCCGAACCGGCGGCTGTAGACCGCGCAGAAGATCAGGACGACGAAGAAGACGTCCCCGGCCACCACGAGCGGATTGAGCAGCGCGCCGAGCGAGACGGACACCAGCGCCACCGGAAGACCGAGGGCGAGCGTGACCGCCTGCTGCGAGCGCTGCTTCTCGCGGATGGCGAAGGTGGCCGCCATCGACGCGATCGCCCCGGCCACCAGAAGCGTCACGGGTACGCGCAGCACGCCGAGTACGGCCAGCGTCAGCGCGATCGAGCCCGCCGTCCGCGATCCGGCGGCCAGCCGCAGCAGGCCGGGATCGGACGCCGTGAAGCGATCACGCAGCCCCGACCGGACCGGCCTCTGTGCTGCTTCCACGCCGCCGTACCCTCCCGTTGCCCGTCCCCGTCTCCCGTCATGATCCGCCCGACCAGCATGGCATGTCACGGCCGGACCGCCCTTCGCGGCCCGGCCGTACCGGCGGGAGGGGCGCCGCCGGGTGTCACACCTGCCGGGGGCGGGCCCGCTCGACGTGCTCCCGCACCTGCTCGGGCGTCATGTACGCGTTGGTGTACTCGAAGTCCTTCAGCTTGGCGGGCTTGCGGGCCTGGAATCCGGTGCGGACGAAATCGTCCCCGGCGACCGCGTTCAGCAGCCAGTTGGTCGCGACCCTGGTCTTGGCGACGTTGGTGCGCAGCGCCCCGAGGTGGTAGCCGCGGGCCACGGCCTGGGCCGGGACGCCGCGCAGTTCCACGCCGAGCGGCTTGGAGACCGCGTCCGCGCCGCCGAGGTCGACGACGAGACCGAGGTCTTTGTGCTCGTACGGCCGCAGGGGCTGCCCGCGCAGCGTCGCGATGACGTTCTCCGCGACCCGGCGGCCCTGCCGCGTGGCGTGCTGCGCGGTCGGCGGGCACACCGCGCCGTCGCCCTTGGCCAGGTCGGGTACGGCGGCGGAGTCCCCGAGCGCGAACACCCCGTCGTGGCCGGGCAGGGACATCTCTGCGGTCACCGCGAGCCGGCCCCTGACCGTCTCCGCGCCCAGGGTCGCGATGAGCGGGCTGGCCACCACGCCCGCGGTCCAGATCAGGGTGCGGGTCGGCACCACCCGGCCGTCGGTGAAGGTGACCTCCTCCGGCCCGGCCTTGGCGATGGACACCCCGAGCGAGATCTCGATGCCCCGGCGGCCCAGCACCTCCTGGGCGCTGCGGCCCAGCTTGTCGCCCAGCTCCGGCATCAGCTTCGGCGCGATGTCGATCAGGTGCCACTTGATCAGCGCCGGGTTCAGCCGGGGGTAGCGCTTGACGGCGGCGTGCGTCAGCCGTTGCAGGCACGCCGCGGTCTCGGTGCCGGCGTACCCGCCGCCGACCACCACGAACTGGAGCCGCGAGGCGCGCTCGGCCGGGTCCTCGCTGGCGTCGGCGAGGTCCAGCTGGGTGATGACGTGGTCGCGGATGTAGGCGGCCTCCGCCAGCGTCTTCATGCCGAAGGCGTGGTCCAGGAGCCCCGGGATGTCGAATGTCCGGGTGACGCTGCCGGGGGCCAGTACCAGGTAGTCGTACGGCTCGTCGACGACGCGGTCGGTGAGCGTGCGGACGACGCACACCTTGGCCTCGAGGTCCACGCCGACGGCGCCGCCCGGGATGATCCGGGTGCGGTACTTCCTGCTGCGGCGCAGGGAGATGGCGACCGACTGGGGTGTCAGCACCCCGGAGGCGACCTGGGGCAGCAGCGGCAGATACAGCTGGTAGGACTGCGGCGTCACCAGGGTGAGGTCCGCCTCGCCGGGGGAGAGCCTGCGCTCCAGACGGCGGACGCACGCCACACCGGCGAAGCCCGCGCCGACCACCAGGATCCTGGGTCGTGTCACGATGTTTCATCCCTTCTGCGGAGCTCCGGGCTGCTGCATCGACGTCCTTGCGTCTGCCCGTGGACGGCTGCTTCGCACCTCACTGATCCGTCGAGTCCGTCGAGTCCGTCGAGCACAACGATGCCCCCGCCGGGCCACGTGCGCACCGGACGCCGTCGTCCCCGCCGTCCGGAACGCGGCCGCACGGCAGGGGCCGCCTCGGCGGGTTCCCGGGATCCGGTGCCGTACCGGGGCCGTTCCGACAGCGCCCACGGGCGGCCGGAGGCCCGTTCGTCCCGGCGGCCGCCGGGCGGGGTGCCGCCGCGCGGCGCTACCGCAGGGGGTCCGCGCCCGCCGGGACCCGGCCCGGCTCCCCGCCGGCCGCGCGGTCGATGTGACACAGCAGGAGACAGACGTCGTCGTCGCGTTCGGAGTCGCTCAGCAGCGGGCCCAGGATGCGGTCCGCCGAGCCGTCCAGGTCGGTGTCCAGCTCGGCCGGGTCGAGCGCCTCGAGGGCGGCGGCGAGGCGGTCGATGCCGGGGTCGATGCCCCGTGCCCGGCGCTCCACTAGACCGTCCGTGTACAGCGCCAGGGTCGCGCCGGGGGAGAGGCGCACCGTGTGGTCCTCGATCTCCTGCCTCAGCGGGATGCCGAGCATGGCGCCCGGCTTGGCGTCGAGGACGCGCACCCGGCCGTCCGGCAGCCGCAGCACGGGCGGCGGATGGCCCGCGGCGGCCCAGGTGATCGTGGGATCGTCCGGGCTGAACCGGGCGATGACCGCGGTCGCGAACAGGTCGGGCTGGAGATGGTGCAGGAACACGTGCAGCCGGGTCAGCAGCCGGCCGGGGCTCCCGCCGTCGACGGCGTAGGCGCGCAGCGCGGTGCGCAGCTGGCTCATCATCACGGCCGCGTGCAGCCCGTGGCCGGTGACGTCCCCGATGACGGTGATCAGGCTTCCGTCGGGCTGCCGGAAGGCGTCGTACCAGTCCCCGCCGATGTTCAGCCCGTACGTGGCCGGCAGATAGCGCGCGGCCAGGCGCAGGCCCGGGGTGGTGGGCAGGTCGGTGAGCAGCGCGCGCTGCAACGTCTCGGCGATGTCGCGGTTGTGCTCGAAGCGGCGCGCGTTGTCGAGGGCGACGCTGGCCCGCCGGGCCAGCTCGATCAGCATGACCGCGTCGTCGGGGTCCCAGCGGGCGCCGGGCGGCGACAGGGTCAGCACACCGAGCGGTGCCCGCCGCGCGAGCAGCGGGACGCACAGCAGGGGCCGGCCGGGGTTCAGCGCGGACGGCGGCTGGTCGTCGACGCCCGGCAGGTCGCCGGGGTGGTCGGCCGCGTACTGCGGCCGGCCGGTACGGGCCGCGAGCACCGCGGCCGCCGGATGCGGGGCGGACCGGAGCCGCTCGTCCTCGTGGTCGAACAGCCATACGTCGACCCGGTCGGCGTACCGGGGCACCAGCAGGTCCGGCAGCCGCCGCAGGATCTCCTCGTGGTTGAGCGAGGTCGTCAGCAGCGCGCTGGCGTCGGCCAGGAACCTCAGCCTGCGGCGGGCCTCCTCGGCCTCGGTGCGCGCGGCGCGCTCGGCGGCGAACGCCTCCCGCTGGGCCCGCCAGGCGGCGTCCAGATCGGCGTGCAGGGCAAGGACTCCCTGGTTGGTCTGGTGCAGCTCCTCGCGGTGGAAGGCGACCAGTTCCTCCTGCTCCGCGAGTTTCCCCAGGGCCACCGCCGTGTCCTCGTCGGCGCCCAGCAGCGCCTCGGCCAGGAGGGCCGTGTCGTCGGGCACCACGGGGTCCGGCGGCGCGCCGGCCCCCGCGCAGGTCACGGACATCCGCCACGGCGGTTCCCCGTCGTCCTGCGAGCCACCGGCCGGAGCCACGGTGACGTGCAGCGTGCCCGCGTCCCCGTCGGGGGCCGGGGCCCGGGCCCCGAGGACGACCGTCCAGGTGCCGCCCTCGGCCAGGCACTGCCGCAGGCGGGCGCCGAGGGCCGTGGCCAGGCGGGCCCGATCGAGCGGCGGCACCCCGTACGCGGCCGCCGCGCGGACCGTGGTGACACGGGCCCGGGCGGCGTCGGTGACGGTGGTGATCCGCAAGGTGTGCGTCATGGGCGGTCCGGCGGGGTGGGAGTCAGAACGGCCACGGTGGTGTCGTCCCGGACCGGGCGGGCGGAGCTGCTGGCGTCACGTACCGTCACGGCGGCCGTCACCGCGGGGTCGGTCGCCGTGAGCGGACCGGCCGCGCCGGGCGGCGCCCACCGGCTGGGCAGGCCGTCGCTGTGCAGAACGAGCAGGCGGTCGGCCCCCCAGGGCACCTCGGTCTCGGGCAGCGTCGCGGGCCGGTGCACGCCGACGATGCCCGGCCGGGACAGCAGATGGCGCCAGGTGCCGCCCTCGCGCAGCCGGGCCCCCACGTTGCCGACACCGGCGAAGCGCAGCCGCCCGGCCCGCAGGTCCAGCTGGGCCACGGCGACGGCCGCCCCCCGGGTGCCGCGCAGCGCCGTGTCGAGTCGTCGGAGCAGCTCGGCCGGCGCCAGACGGGCCGAGCTGCGCAGGGTCTCGACCGCCGCCGACGAGGCGCGGGCCGCTTCCCGGCCGTGGCCGAGACCGTCCGCCAGCATGAGGGTCACCCGGTCCTCGGCGCCGGCCCAGGACCAGGCGTCACCCGAGTACTCCGCTCCCGCGAACGGGATGGTGACACCGCCCGCCCGTACCGCGGCCGGCCGCGGTACGGCCACGGCACGTGGGACGGCGGCGCCCACCCGGGCGAGGGCCACCGTGCCCCGGCCGGGTGCGCTGTGCAGGTGGAACTCGTCGGCCACGCGATGGCAGGTGCCGAGTCCGGCTCCGAGCGACCCGCTGGTGGAGAACCCGTCGCGCCGGGCGGCGGCGACGTCGGCCATGCCGGGACCGTGGTCGACGGCCGCTATCTGCACCACCGGCGCCGGATCGCCGGGCCCGCCCGGAGCATCCGGCGGGGGCACGACCTCGATCAGGAGCCGCCCGCCCTCGGCGTACTTGAGCAGGTTGGTGGCGAGTTCGGTCGCCACCAGCGCCGCGGCGGCGGTGCGGGACTCGCCGAGGCCGGCCAGCGCGGCCGCGTCCTCGGCGGCGACCCGCGCGTCGCGCACCCGGGTCGAGTCGGGCACCGGGACCTCCCAGACGCGCGGCATCAGGGTCCCTCGTACGACCGTGGCGCCCGGGTCGCCCAGGAGGTGACGGTGACCGTGGTGCCGGCGCCCGGGGTGCTGTCGATCGTGAACTCGTGCACCAGGCGCCGGGCGCCGCCCAGGCCCATGCCCAGACCGTCGCCCGAGGTGTAGCCGTCGCTGAGCGCGCGGTCCAGGTCCGTGATGCCCGGCCCCTCGTCGCTGAACGCCAGCCGGAGCCCGTGCACGTGCCCGTCGACGACGAAGGCCGCCTCCACCTGCCCGCCGCCGCCGTGCACCAGCGTGTTGCGTGCCAGCTCACTGGCCGCGGTGACCAGCTTCGTCTGGTCGACCAGGCCGAAGCCGAGCCGGGCCGCCGCCTGGCGCACATGCTGCCGTACCCACACCAGATCCATGTCCGACCGGATCGGCAGGCAGGCCCGGACGCCCGCTGCTGTCTCCATCAACGGCTCCCCGCCCGGGCGCCGCCGGGGCGCGGGAGCGCGGTGTGCTCGGTGTGCGCGGTGACGAGCCGCAGGGCGTCCTCGGTGGTGAGCGCGGTGCGCAGTCCGGGCAGCGTCAGACCCAGTTCGACCATGGTGATCGCCACCGCGGGACGCATGCCCGCCACCACGGTCTGCGCGGCCAGCAGCTTGGCGTTGGCCGCGATCTCGGCCAGCACCCGGCCGAGGAAGGAGTCGACGATCTCCACACCGGAGATGTCGATGACCACCCCCGTGGCCGCGTTGTTCGCGATGGCCTCGCCGATGTCCTGCTGGAGCTGTTCGGCGGTGCTGTCGTGCAGATCTCCCTGGAGCGTGACAAGGAGCACGTCGCCGAGTCGGAGCACCGGCACGTGTCCCGTGCCGGGCGTCGGAAAACGGTCGTTCACCGGTCACCCACACCATGCGGTGCCCGGCTCACGATGTCGGCGCCCAGCTGGTGCAGGGCGTGGGCGAGAGCGTCGGCGAGGGTCGCGCGGGTGACGACCGTGCCCAGGTCCAGGCCGAGGTGGACGATGGTCTGGGCGATGGCGGGGCGGATGCCGGAGACCACGCACTCGGCGCCCATCAGCCGGGCGGCCGCCACGGTCTTCATCAGGTGCTGGGCGACCAGCGAGTCGACGGTGGGCACCCCGGTGATGTCGAGGATCGCGAAGCGCGCCCGCTGGTCGACGACGGCCTCGAGCAGCGTCTCCATGACCACCTGGCTGCGGGCGCTGTCGAGCGTTCCGATCAGGGGGACCGCGACGATGCCGTCCCACAGCTTGATGACCGGCGTGGCCACCTCCAGCAGCTGGAGCCGCTGGCGGTCGATGAGGGCCTGTCCCTCGCTGAGCGCCGTCTGCATCACCACAAGCCGCAGGGTGCCCGTGAGGACCGTCAGGACGCCGGCGCACTCCCGCAGATGCTCAGCCGGGGCGTCGGCGAGCTCGGCGGTCAGCAGCTCCACCGCGGGCGGCCGCAGGGCGTCCACGTCCCGCGAGACCTCCGAGGCGGTCAGACCTGTCCTGCCGCGCGCGGCGCCCATCCGCGCCAGCTGCTCGCGCACCAGCAGGAAACCGTGGGCGTCCGGGTCGGACACCCGCTCGGAGGCGGCCACCTCGGCCAGGGCGTCGACGACGGCGCGGCCCGCCTCCACCGCCTCGTCCCGGGAGACGGTGAACACGGTCCGGAAGAGCGGCTCCTCGGCCCACCGCTGGGCGATCTGCTCCCTGCGGCGGCGCAGGAAGTCCGCGACCTCGCGCGCCGGCGATCCGTGCTGTGCTGCCGCTGCCTGCTCCGGCACCTGCTCAACTCCTCATCCGCGTTGCACCGTTGCGAATCCGCCCCCGGGCGGCACGGCGGTGCGACCGTTGCCGGGCGACAACTGTAACCACAGGCCGACCTCGCACGACACCGCGTCCGGACGACGCGGCCCGGGCCGCGGCCCGGGCCGCGGCCCGGGCCCCGAGCGCGGTCGGGACGGGCCACCGGGGCGAGCTGACAGCCCGCGTCAACCCTGCGAGAGTGTCGGCGTGACGTCCTCCCACCCGCCAGGCGAGGTGGTGCGCGTGACCTCCACGGCGGCCGAGCTGCTGGAGGTCCTGTGGGGCCGCGCGTCCACGGCGCCCGTCTCCGCCGCCCAGCTCAGGGTGCTGCTCGTCCTGGAACACGACGAAGGCATCAACCTGCGCACCCTCGCCGGCGCCCTGGGCTCCACGCCGCCGTCCACGAGCAGGCTCTGCGACCGGCTGGAGGCGGGGGGCTTCGTACGGCGGCAGGTGGCCGCCACCAGCCGCCGGGAGGTGGAACTGCGCCTCAGCCGCCGCGGCAGAGCCTTCCTGGCCGACGTGCGTTCGCGCCGGGAGACGGAGCTGCGGTCCGTGCTGGAGCGGATGTCGACGGGCCGGCGGGTGGCGCTGCTGACCGGGCTCGAGGGCTTCTGCGCGGCCGCATCGGCACTGATCCACGACGGCGGCGCGGCGGGCGACGCCCGCACGGCCTGACACCGTCCCCGTACGCGCTCGGCGGTCCTGGCGCTCCCCGCGCCCGCCGACGCGCTCACTTCGCCTCCGGCTCCTGCGGCTGCCGGTCCACCAGGGCCAGCGCCTCCTCGGCGCTCCGCGAGACCGGCACCGTGATGCTGACCCCCGTGAGATCGAGGATCCGCAGCACCGCCGGGGTGGGGGCGATGATGTGCACGCTGCCCGCCCGCTCCCGGGCCTCCTGGTACACCCGCAGGATGATGTTCATCCCCGAGGAGTCCATGAAGGGGACGGCGGACAGCTCCAGCAGGAAGTGCCGTCGGCCGTGGTGGAGCTGGTTGGCCAGATGGGCCTGCAACTCGGTCGCGGTGTCGACGTCCAGGTAACCCTCGACCGTGAGCAGGGCGACATCCTCCCGGGGCAGGGTGACCTCCACGGACAGTGGATTGTGGGCAAGGGGCACGGATACCTCCAACGGGTGCTGACGGCCGGCCAGTGGCGGCTACCCCCGTCGACGCCTTCGACGCACACCGGTCGTGCACCGGCGACGTGATCCATTTCGCGTCACCGGCGACGGGCGGCACCCCGCACTGCGCATCCGCGCCTACCCCCGAACGGGGCCGCCATGCGTCGGACCGGGCACGACCGCTCGCCGTCAGGCGACCCGGATGCCCACGATGCACGTGTCGTCGTCCGTGTCCGACCTGCTGTAGGTCAGCAGCCGGTCCAGCTGCTGGTCCAGGGTCCTGGGCGCCGAACGGACCGTGGTCAGCAGATGGCTGAGCGACTCCTCCACGGAGCGGTCCCGGCGCTCGATCAGACCGTCGGTGTACATCAGCAGCGTGTCCTGCGGCGCGAACCGAAGCTCGGCCTCCTCGTACGCGGCCTCCGCCACCGCGCCCAGCAGCATGCCCCGGACCAGCGGCAGCGGCGCCGCCTCCGCGCCGCGCACCAGCACGGGCGGCAGATGGCCCGCCCGGGCCCAGCGCAGGGTGCGCCGCCGGGGGTCGTACAGGGCGCAGACCGCGGTGGCGGTGACGGCACCGGTCAGATGGTGCGCCACGATGTTGAGCCACGACAGCAGCTGGCCCGGCCCGGCCCCGGTCACGGCCAGGCCCCGCAGCGCGTTGCGCAGCACCACCATGCTGGTGGCCGCCTCGATGCCGTGGCCGGCGACGTCGCCGACGCACAGCAGCACGAGCCCGGAGGGCAGCACCACGGCGTCGTACCAGTCGCCGCCCACCAACTGCTCGGTCTCCGCCGGCCGGTAGCGCACCGCGACCTCCAGCCCGCTCACCCGCAGCGGCGCCTGGGTCGGCGGCATGATGGCGTGCTGCAACTGGAGTGTCAGCCGGTTGCGCTCGGTCGCCTGCTGCTCGGTGTGCGCGAGCTGGTCGCGCGTGGCGGCGAGCGCGACCTCCGTCCAGTGCTGCGCGGAGATGTCCTGGTAGGCGCCGCGCACCACGAACAGCCGCCCGTCGGTGTCCAGGACCGGCTCGGCCACCACCCGGATGTGCCGGGTCACCCCGTCGGGCCGCTGGAGCCGGAAGGCCGCGGAGGCCGGGTGGCGGTGGTGCAGCAGCGTGCGCAGGAACCGCCGGATGGCCACGGCGTCGTCCGGGTGGGCGTGCGCGGGCAGCTCCTCCAGCGGCACCGGGGTGCTCGACGGGGCGCGGCCGTAGAGGCCGAACAGCTGGTCGTTCCAGGTGATCTCGCCCGTCAGCAGGTTCTCCTCGAAGCCGCCGATGCGGCCGAGGCGCTGCGCGTGCTGGAGCAGGCTCGCCAGCCGTGCCGTCTCGTCCTCGATACGCCATATCAGCAGCACGCTGCCGCCGTGCCGGCTGATGCTGATGTCCGCCACCGCCGACAGCGGCACCTGGTCGACCAGCGCCGTCAGATGCATCCGGTGCGCCCGGTACACCTCACCCGTGGCGTACACCCGCTCCACCCGCTGGAACAGCTCGCTCTTCCCGGCGGCCATGGGAAAGGCCTCCAGGAGCAGCGCGCCGTTGACCACGGCCCGCGGCCGGCCGGCCGGATCCAGGAAGCGGCTGTTGACGTGCTGGATGCGGAAGTCCACCAGCTGTCCGTCACCGTCGACGTGCGGGACCAGCACCAGGGCCGGGTCGTGCAGCCCGTCGGCCAGGTCCATCAGCTCGGCGGCGTCCGGCAGCACCCGCGGTTCCTGTCCCGCGTCCTGGCCCGGCGTGGACGTCCCCAGGGTGTGCGCGCACAGTTCGGCGAGGGCCTCCACCTGGCGTACGACCTGGGGCGGCTGCGGCTCCAGCGGTCCGGGCCAGGCGATCTCCAGCACCCCGTGGATACGGCCGCCGGTGCCGGCGGGCACCGCCACCCGGCCACCGTCCGGGTGCAGGTGCCGCCCGATGGTGGGCAGTCCCGTCGCGGCGAGCGAGGTGAACCACTGGCCGGTGCGCTCGGTGAGTCCACGGCGGGCCACCGTGGCCACCTCCGGCGGCACATAACGCCACCGGGTGGCCTCCGCCGGGGAGAAACCGGCGCTGCCCGACAGGGCCAGCGAGCCGTCGGCGCCCGCCGCCCAGACCGCCACGGCCACCGCGCCCAGCGGGCGCAGCGCGTGCTCCAGCAGCGAGTCGGCGACGGCCTGGGTGTCGTCCGCCGCCAGTGCCCCGCTCTCCGCGGCCCGCAGCCGCACGGCCGAATCGCGCTCCGCCGCCCCCTCGGCGGCGGCCAGGAAGGCGTCGGTGACCTCGGAGACGCGGTCGCGGGCGGCCTGGTTGATGACCTCCACCGCGAACTCCAGCGGCGTCACGCGGGCCTGCCCGGCCAGTTCGGCGAGCTGCCGGGCGGCCTGCGCCGGACCGCAGCCCAGCCGCTCCACCAGGATGCCCTTGGCGAGTTCGATCAGGGCCCGGCCCTCGGCCTCCGCCTGCGCGGCGCGCACTTCGCGGCGCAGCCGCTCCACGGTGGCGGCCAGCCGCCCCACGGGGGACGTGGGACAGGCCGCCGCGGGATCGGCCGGTGCCGGGCCGCCGGCGGGCGGCTGCGCCTCCGACGCGGACGGCTCCGGAACCGGCCCGGCGCCGGCCGGATCGCGCTGCTGCTCGGACGTGCTCACGATGGACAAGCTCCTCGGCTGAACGGCGCTGGGGTGCGGGAGGTGCCGCGGCGGACCGGGCCCGCCCCGCCGCTGCGCGGGGCGGGCGCCGACGCGCTCACGCGGACAGCCAGTGCCGGACGCAGGCGATGAGGTCGTCCGTGTCGACGGGCTTGGTGACGTAGTCGCTCGCCCCGGACGCCAGTGACTTCTCCCGGTCCCCGGGCATCGCCTTCGCGGTGACGGCGATGATCGGCAGCTCGGCGTACTGCGGCAGCCTGCGGATCTCGGACGTCGCGGTGTAGCCGTCCATCTCCGGCATCATCACGTCCATCAGGACGAGCGCGACGTCGGGGTTGCCGACCAGCGTCTCGATGCCCTTGCGCCCATTCTCCGCGTGCAGCACCCGGAAGCCGTGCAGCTCCAGGATCCCGCTCAGCGCGAACAGGTTGCGCGCGTCGTCGTCGACGACCAGGACGGTACGGCCCGAGAAGACACCGTCGACGGGTGGCGCGAGGTCCCGCGGCTCGTCGGCCCGCACCAGGGACAGCACGTCCCCGGGCTCCTCGGCCGACAGGTGCAGGGCGATGCGCTCGCGCAACTCGTCGAGGCTGGAGAGGAATTCGAGCGATCCGTCGTCCCCGCGCGAGCGCAGCGCCTCCGCCCGGGCCACGTCCGGACGCCGGCCGCTGTGCACGAGCACCGGTACGCCCGCCAGAGCCGAGTCGCCCTGAAGCGCCCGGAGGAACCGGGACGCCTCCCGCTCGGGCATGTCCAGGTCGAGGACGACGCAGTGGCACGGCTCGGCGGCCAGCGCCCCCGCCGCCTCCTGCGCCCCCATGGCGGTGATGACGTCCACGGTGGGCAGCGCGCCCGCGTCGTCGGCGCTGTGCCGGACCACGTCCGCGACCACGCTCTCGGCGACCAGGGTCAGCAGCCCGCGGGAACGCTCCTCGACGACCAGCAGCCGCCGCCTGCGCGGCCCGTCGCCGCCCGAGTGCGTCCGCGCGGCCTCCCGGTCCGCCGCGGCGGCCGGCACCAGCTCGGCCGGACCCCTCTGCGGGGTCCGGCCGCCGCCGAGCACCTGCTCGAAGTCGGGGCGGGCCACCGGCAGGAAGAGCGTGAACGTGCTGCCCCGGCCGGGCACGCTGTCCACGGCGACGGCACCGCCGAGCAGATGCGCGATCTCCCGCGTGATGGACAGCCCGAGGCCGGTCCCGCCGTACTTGCGGCTGGTGGTGCCGTCCGCCTGCTGGAAGGCACCGAAGATCGTCTCCAGGTGCTGTTCCGGGATGCCGATGCCGGTGTCCTTGACCCGGAAGGCCACGACCGCGCCGCCCCGCACGACGCCCTCGGGCACCTCGTCGTCCGCGGCCGGCTCGATGCACAGCTCGACGCCGCCCTGCTCGGTGAACTTCACGGCGTTGGACAGCAGGTTGCGCAGGATCTGGCGCAGCCGGGAGTCGTCGGTGAGCAGGTCCGCGGGCGCGCCCGTCGCCGTGGTGACCGCGAACTGAAGGCCCTTCTGCGTCGTCATCGGCTGGAAGGTGGCCTCGACGTAGTCGATGAGCTGGCGCAGCGACACCCGCTCCGGGGTGACGTCCATCTTGCCCGCCTCGACCTTCGACAGATCCAGGATGTCGTTGATCAACTGGAGCAGGTCACTGCCCGCGGAGTGGATGATCCCCGCGTACTCGACCTGCTTCGGGGTGAGATTGCGCGAGGGGTTCTGGGCGAGCAACTGGGCGAGGATGAGCAGGCTGTTGAGCGGGGTGCGCAGCTCGTGGCTCATGTTCGCCAGGAACTCCGACTTGTACTTCGAGGCCAGCGACAACTGCTGGGCGCGGGCCTCCAGTTCCTGCCGGGCCTGCTCGATCTGGAGGTTCTTCGCCTCGATGTCGCGGTTCTGCTCCGCCAGCAGCGAGGCCTTGTCCTCCAGTTCGGCGTTGGAGCGCTGGAGCTCGTCCTGCTGCGACTGCAACTCGGCCGAGCGGGCCTGGAGTTCGGCCGTCAGCCGTTGGGACTCGTCGAGCAGCTCGTCGGTGCGGGCGTTGGCCACGATGGTGTTGACGTTGACCCCGAGGGCCTCGCGCAGCTGCTCCAGGAAGTCCCGGTGCACCGGCGTGAACGCGGTGACCGACGCCAGCTCGATGACGCCGAGGACCTGGTCCTCGAACAGGATCGGCAACAGGATCAGCGCGGTCGGCACCGACTGGCCGAGTCCGGAGGAGATGGTGACGTACCCCGCCGGCAGTTCGCCGACCGTGATGGTACGGCGGCTGCGCGCGGCCTGGCCGACCAGTGAGCGGCCGAAGGAGAAACGGGTGGGCCGGTCGTCGTCGGGCCTGCCGTAGGAGCCGACGAGCCGCAGCTCGGGGCCGCGCTCACCGTCCTCGGCCAGATAGAAGGCGCCGTACTGCGCCGACACCAGCGGGGTCAGCTCATCCATGATCAGCTCGGCCACGACCGGCAGGTCGCGGTGCCCCTGCATCAGGCCGGTGATCCGCGCCAGGTTGGACTTGAGCCAGTCCTGCTCCTGGTTGGCCCGGGTGGTCTCGCGCAGGGACTCCACCATGGAGTTGATGTTGTCCTTGAGTTCGGCGACCTCGCCGGAGGCCTCCACGGTGATCGAGCGGGTCAGGTCGCCCTCCGCCACGGCGCTGGCCACCGCGCCGATCGCCCGCACCTGCCGGGTCAGGTTGCCGGCCAGCTCGTTGACGTTCTCCGTGAGCCGCTTCCAGGTGCCCGAGACGCCCTCGACCTCGGCCTGTCCGCCGAGGCGTCCCTCGGTGCCGACCTCGCGGGCGACGCGGGTGACCTCGTCGGCGAAGGCGGAGAGGGTGTCGACCATCGTGTTGATGGTCGTCTTCAGCTCCAGGATCTCGCCGCGCGCGTCGACGTCGATCTTCTTCGACAGGTCGCCCCTGGCCACCGCGGTCGTCACCAGCGCGATGTTGCGCACCTGACCGGTGAGGTTGTTCGCCATCGAGTTGACGTTGTCGGTCAGGTCCTTCCAGGTGCCCGCGACGTTGGGCACGTGCGCCTGTCCGCCGAGGCGTCCCTCGGTGCCGACCTCGCGGGCGACGCGGGTGACCTCGTCGGCGAACGCGGACAGGGTGTCGACCATCGTGTTGATCACGTCGGCCAGGGCCGCGACCTCGCCCTCGGCCTCGACCGTGATCTTGCGGGACAGATCGCCGCGGGCCACGGCGGTGGCGACCTGGGCGATCGACCGGACCTGCCCGGTCAGGTTGGACGCCATCACGTTGACGTTGTCGGTGAGGTCCTTCCACGTGCCGGAGACGCCCTGGACGTCGGCCTGTCCGCCGAGGCGTCCTTCGGTGCCGACTTCTCGGGCGACGCGGGTGACTTCGTCGGCGAAGGCGGAGAGCTGGTCGACCATCGTGTTGATGGTGTTCTTGAGTTCGAGGATCTCGCCGCGGGCGTCGACGGTGATCTTCTGGGAGAGGTCGCCCTCGGCGACCGCCGTCGCCACCTGGGCGACGTTGCGGACCTGGGCGGTGAGGTTGCCCGCCATGAAGTTGACGGAGTCGGTCAGGTCCCGCCAGGTGCCCTTGACGCCCTGGACGTCGGCCTGTCCGCCGAGGCGTCCTTCGGTGCCGACTTCTCGGGCGACGCGGGTGACTTCGTCGGCGAAGGCGGAGAGCTGGTCGACCATCGTGTTGATGGTGTTCTTGAGTTCGAGGATCTCGCCGCGGGCGTCGACGGTGATCTTCTGGGAGAGGTCGCCCTTGGCCACCGCGGTCGTCACCTGGGCGACGTTGCGGACCTGGGCGGTGAGGTTGCCCGCCATGAAGTTGACGGAGTCGGTCAGGTCCCGCCACACACCGGCCACTCCGGGCACCTTGGCCTGTCCGCCGAGGCGTCCTTCCGTCCCGGCTTCTCGGGCGACGCGGGTGACTTCGTCGGCGAAGGCGGAGAGCTGGTCGACCATCGTGTTGACGGTCTCCTTGAGCTGCAGGATCTCGCCGCGCGCGGGCACGTCGATCTTCTGCGACAGATCACCCTTCGCCACCGCGGTCGCCACCTGCGCGATGTCACGCACCTGGGTGGTCAGGTTGCCCGCCATGGCATTGACCGAGTCGGTCAGATCGGCCCAGGTGCCCGAGACCCCCGGCACCTCCGCCTGACCGCCGAGTGTGCCCTCGGTGCCGACCTCCCGGGCCACCCGGGTGACTTCGGAGGTGAACACGGACAACTGGTCGACCATCCCGTTGAACACGGTCGCGATGTCGCCCATGAGCCCGTCGGCGTCCTCCGGCAGGCGCGTGCCGAAGTCGCCGTCCCGCACGGCCGTCAGGCCGGCCAGGAGCTGCCGCAGCTCCCGGTCGCCCGGAACGGCGTCGAGGACCTCGGTTCTGTCGCTGGTCATGCGCACCCTCGTCCCGCTCCCCAGGAGTCCTCGCCGGTGAGGACTCGGACATCTCCAACGGGCCGCCGCGGGCCCGCCGACGTGCGTGCATTTCCGCGATTTCACGGATCTGCGTGATGAGAAATACGCCGCAGGCTAACCCACCCGGCCCGCCCCGAACAAAACACGTACGTCAATATCCGGCCCGGTGAATTCGCCCCCGTACGCCGTGCATGACCTCGGGGTTCAGGGGTACGCGGACGTTTTGACCGCATGGCGTACCGCATGACGCCCCGTGCGGAAGAACCCGAAGACCCCGGCCCCGGAAACGCCCGTATGACAACAATGCCGCCTTCGCCCTTCAGCCTCTCCGCGGAGACCCGTGGATCCGTTGTCGTGGTTCGCGTGGGAGGCGACCTCGACTACCTCACCCACGGCCAACTCCTGGACGCGGTGACCGTGGTGCTCACCCGGCGCCACGCGGCACGGCACCCGGTCGCCGACATACGCCTGGAGTTCTCACGACTCGGGAGCGTCGACTCCTCCGGCCTGTCCGCGCTGCTCCAGATCCGGCGCCTCGTGGACGAGGCGGGCGTCGCACTCCACCTGGACGAGCGTCCGGCCGTCCTGGACCGGCTGCTGGACATGACCGGAACGCTGGAACTGCTCACCTGCCCGCCCGAGAACAGATCCCCGCCCGAGAACATCTCCGCGCCCGAGGACGCCACCAGGCCCGCTCGTCCGCCGGCGACCTGAGCCCGCGTGGCGACCGCGCCTCCCGTCTCCGGCCCCCGCTCTTCGCGGCGCGGCGCCGAATGCCGTGGTCGGAGAAGGGTAGTTGGTGCGGTGGGAGCCGACGGACCGGGACCGCCGGCCCGAGGCTCGTGACACGTCAGCCCGGGGAGGAAGGAGCAGCGTGACCATAGACAGGATCTGGTCGTATCCGCCGCAGGTCGCTCGTACCGAGGAAGAGGACCTGACCGGCTTCACCGTCGTCGCCACCGACGGGACCGTGGGCCACGTGGACCGGGAGGGCGGCCACTCCGGGATGCGGCACCTGGTCGTGGACACCGGGGTGTGGGTGTTCGGCAGGAGCATGCTGGTGCCGGTCGGCATGGTCGCCGGCATCGACCGCGCGGAGCGGAGGATCACGGTGGCCTGTTCACGTGGGCAGATCAAGGCGGCGCCGCCCTTCAGGACCGACAGCGAGACCAGGGACCCGGGGTATCTGACGCGGGTGGCTGCCTACTACCACGGGCTTCCGCCCCGCGAGGCGACCAGCGCCTGAACCGGTGCGGCCCGCGGGGCGGGTCCCGACACCGCGACCGAGCCCGGACCCCGTCCGCAGCCGGGGCTCCGGGTGATCGGGGTTCACCAGGGCAGGAAGACGTGCACGTCCTTGCCGTGATCGTTGACCACCACGCTCACCTGGTCGCACAGGGTGTGGATCAGGTGCCAGCCGATGCCGCCGCCGCCCCGGCTGGGGCGGAAGGGCCGCGGGGCCGGACGTGTGGTGCTGGTGTCGCTGAGCGTCACGTGCACCCCGTCGAAGGTACGCCGCATCCGCAGCTCGAACGGCCCCGGCGCGTACTGCACCGCGTTCGCCGCGAGTTCCGTGACGACCAGCAGGATGTCGTCCCAGTGCTCGGGTGTCGCCGGCAGCGAGAGCCGTGCGACCTCGTCGAGGAACTCCTCCGCGGCGAGTCGCGCACCCGTGACATGGTGCAACTCACCCGCGAAGCGGGCGGTGCGGCTCGGAATGCCCTCGCTGGCCAGTGTGTCGTCCCCAGGCGGCTCGAATGCCATCTCGCCTTCCGGCCCGGCCCCGTCGGCCGGGCTGTCGTCCTTTCTTTCCCTTGCGTCCACTGTCTTGTTCCCAGGGGCGCGGAGCCTACGCTCGGGCGTCGCAGGAAGCGGAAGGCAGACAGCCGGCCGGGGGCGGACGGCGGTACGAAGCGGGCAGCACGAAGCCGGCAGGAGGCTGACGGCAGCAGGTCGGCGGCAGGTCGGGAGCATGTCGGCGGCAGAGAAATGGCAGCGGGCAGCCGGCCCCGTACGGGTCCCGTGTTCTTCTGCCCGCGTCAGCGGAAGACGTTGTCGGAGTCGTCCCAGTCGGCCATCGGGTCGTGCGCGGTGTCCTGGCGCGGAAAGCGGCTCCGCGCCTGGTACATGGCGTCGATCTCGACCGCGTAGTGCCGCACAATGGCGTCCCTGCGCAGCTTCATCGACGGTGTGAGCAGCCCGCTGGCCACGTCGAAGGGCGCGGGCAGCACCCGGAAGACCCGGATGGACTCCGAGCGGGAGACGGCGCTGTTCGCGGCGGCCACCGCCCGCTCGATCTCCTCCCGCAGAGCGTTCTCCTCGCGCGCCTCCTGCCCCGGCGCGTCCTCCTGCAAGGCCAGTGCCGCACGCCAGTGGGCCAGGAACTCCGGATCCAGGGTGATCAGCGCGCCCACGCAGGGACGGTTGTCGCCCACGACCACCGCCTGGTGGACCAGCGGATGCATCCGCAGCCGCTGCTCCAGCGGCGCCGGGGCCACGCTCTTGCCGCCGCTGGTGACGATGATGTCCTTCTTGCGCCCGGTGATCGTCAGATAACCCTCGGCGTCCAGCTTCCCGATGTCCCCCGTGGCCAGCCAGCCGCCGCGCAGCGCGGCCCCGGTCGCGGCCTCGTCGCCCACGTACCCCTGGAACACCGACGGCCCCTGGACCAGGATCTCCCCGTCCTCCGCCACCTCGATCGCCGTGCCCGGCAGCGCCGTGCCGACGGTCCCCGACTTCTCCCGGCCCAGCGGCTGCATGGTGATGCCGCCCGCGGTCTCCGTGAGCCCGTATCCGTCGTGCACGTAGATGCCGATGCCCTCGTAGAACAAGATGAGTTCGCGGCTCAGCGGGGAGCCGCCGGAGGTGGCGCGGACCACCCTGCCGCCCAGCGCGGTCCGCAGCTTGCGGTACACCGTCCGCTCGTACAGGGCGTGTTGCAGCCGCAGGTCGAGCCCCGGGCCCGGACCCTGGCCCAACCGCTGCCGCTCCGACGCCGCGGCGAAGTCCCGGGCCGTGTCGGCCGCCCGCTCGAACAGCGCGCCGCGGCCGGTCTGCCGGGCCGCGTGCAGGAAGTTCTTGTAGATCTTCTCGAAGACGGAGGGCACGGCGTAGAAGTACGTCGGCCTGAACGTGCGCAGCGCCGACGTCAGAGCCTCTTCGCCCAGCTCCGGTTCGTGGCCCATCAGGACGCCGCCGCGGATGCACAGGCCCTGGACCATCAGCCCGTACACGTGCGAGAAGGGCAGGAAGGCGAGCACCGACGCCTGCTCTCCGGGCGGCGCGGCGGTGTGCCCCCAGCCGGCCAGCAGCGTGTCGCAGGGGCTCGCCAGCGCGCGGTGGCTCAGCGCGCAGCCCAGGGCGCGGCCCGTCGTGCCGGAGGTGTACGCGATCGCCGCGGTCGCGTCCGGCAGCACGATCCGGCGCAGCGAGTCCACCGTGGTCGGCGGTATCACCGCTCCCCGTTCGACCAGGTGCTCCAGCGCCCCCGCGTCCAGCTGCCACACGTGCTGGAGCCGGGGCAGCTTCGCGCACACCGGGCCGACGGTCATCACACCCTGCTCGTCCTCGACGACGACGGCCACGCACTCGGAGTCCCGCAGGATCCACTCGACCTGCTCGCGCGAGGAGGTCGGGTAGATCGGGACGACCTCGGCGCCGACCGCCCACAGCGCGTACGCGAGGACCGTCCACTCGTACCGGGTGCGGGCCATGACCGCCACGCGGTGGCCGGGCGAGATCCTGGCTGCTACCAGCCCCCTGGCCAGGTCGATCACCTGGTCCCGCAGCTCCACGGCGGTCACCTCCTCCCACACCGGGGAGGAGGGGTCGGCGCGGCGCGCGAGCACCGGCAGGGTGGGACGGGTCTCCGCGGTCTCGAAGACGCTGTCGGCGAGCCCGCCGGCCAGCGGGGCGACGGCGGACGGAGCGAGGGCGAAGTCGCGCATGCGCTGCTCCTGGGGTTTACGGAGGTGACTCCGCCGATGAGTGGGGTGGTCGACGCGGATCGAATGTAGCCCAGGTCAGCGCGTGCCGGGCCCCGAACCGGGAAGTAGCCCCGTTCCCCGCGCCCCCGCCCGCTCAGGCGGGGTGCGGAGTCAGCCAGAGCGTGGCGAGCGGTGGCAGCGTGAGCCTGAGGTGCCCGTCCTCCGGTTCGAGCGGCCCGGGGTTGGCGACGTCGCCGCCGCCGTAGCGGGCGGCGTCGGTATTCAGGACCTCGCGCCATGCCGTGACCACGCCCGGCACGTCCAGGCGGTAGCCCTCGCGCACCACGGGGGAGAAGTTCGACACCGCCAGCAGCGGGCCGCCGGCCGCGTCGTGGCGCAGGAACGCGTAGACGTTGTCGTCGGCGGCGTCCACGGCCACCCAGCGGAAGCCCTCGGGCCGGGTGTCGCGCTGCCACAGGGCCGGTGTGGCCCGGTAGAGCGTGTTGAGGTCGCGCACCAGGTCCCGCACCCCGCGGTGGTCGCCCGCGGCGCAGTAGTCCTCGTCGAGCAGCCACCACTCGGGCCCGTGTTGCTCGGAGAACTCGCCTCCCTGGGCGAACTCCTGGCCCATGAACAGCAGTTGCTTGCCCGGGTGGGCCCACATGAAGCCCAGGTACGCGCGGTGGTTCGCGCGTCGCTGCCACCAGTCGCCGGGCATCTTCGACACCAGCGCCCGCTTGCCGTGCACCACCTCGTCGTGCGAGATCGGCAGGACGTAGTTCTCGCTGTAGGCGTACACCATCGCGAAGGTCATCTCGTGGTGGTGGTACTTGCGGTGCACGGGCTCCTTGCTCATGTACTGGAGCGAGTCGTGCATCCAGCCCATGTTCCACTTCAGCCCGAAGCCCAGGCCACCGCTGTCGGTCGGCGCGGTCACCCCGCCCCAGGCGGTCGACTCCTCGGCGATGGTCACCACGCCCGGAGCGCGCCGGTACACGGTGGCGTTCATCTCCTGGAGGAACGCCATCGCGTCCAGGTCCTCCCGGCCGCCGTACGCGTTGGGCGTCCACTGGCCGGAGTCGCGCGAGTAGTCCAGGTAGAGCATGGAGGCCACCGCGTCCACCCGCAGGCCGTCGACGTGGAACTCCTCGCACCAGTACACGGCGTTCGCGACCAGGAAGTTGCGCACCTCCGTGCGGGCGAAGTCGAACTCGTACGTCCCCCAGTCGGGGTGCTCGGCGCGCTGGGCGTTCCCCGGCTCGTACAACGGGTCCCCGTCGAAGCGGGCCAGCGCCCAGTCGTCCTTGGGGAAGTGCGCCGGCACCCAGTCCATGATCACGCCGATCCCGGCCCGGTGGCAGGCGTCGACGAAGTACCGGAAGTCGTCCGGCGAGCCCAGGCGAGCGGTGGGGGCGTAGTAGGAGGTGACCTGGTAGCCCCAGGACGGCCCGAAGGGGTGCTCGGCCACCGGCATCAGCTCCACGTGCGTGAAGCCGAGGTCCTTGACGTACGCGGGCAGCCGCTCGGCCAGTTCGCGGTACGTCAGCCCCGGCCGCCAGGACGGCAGGTGGACCTCGTACACCGAGAACGGCGCCTCGTGCACCGGGATGTCCGCGCGGTGCGCCATCCACTCCTGGTCGCCCCACTCGTGGTGGGCGGCCGTCACGACGGACGCGGTGGCGGGCGGCACCTCGGTGCGCCGTGCCATCGGGTCGGCCTTGAGGAACCGGCCGCCGTACTGCGAGGTGATCTCGAACTTGTACTTCGCGCCCTCGCCGATCCCGGGCAGGAACAGCTCCCAGACGCCCGCCGCGCCCAGCGAGCGCATCGGGAAGGCGGTCCCGTCCCAGTGGCTGAAGTCGCCGGCCACCCGCACGCCCCGGGCGTTCGGCGCCCACACCGTGAACCGGGTGCCCCGCACGCCCTGGTGGGTCATCGGCTCCGCGCCCAGCGCCTGCCACAGCTGCTCGTGCCGGCCCTCCCGGATCAGGTGCAGGTCCAGCTCGCCGAGGGCGGGCAGGAAGCGGTAGGGGTCGTGGACCTCGTACTCGTCCCGCTCGTAGCCGACCACCAGGGTGTAGTCGGGGATCGCGGTCAGGGGCAGTACGGCCGAGAACAGCCCCTCGCCCTCCGAGGCGAGCGGGGTGTGCTCGCCGTCCACGACCACGCTCACCGCGCGGGCGAAGGGACGCAACACCCGCAGGGCGATCCCGCCCGGAACCGGATGCGCGCCGAGCAGCGCGTGCGGGTCGTGGTGGGCGCCGGACAGCAGGCGCTCACGGTCGGCGGGATCGAGCGGCGGGGCCGTCCGGGCCCGTACCGCCGCGGGCAGGACGGGGCCGGACGGCTCGGGAAGTGACGTGTCGCGCAGTGCCACCGGTTCAGCCTCCTCTCACGGCGAGACGTTCGATCGCCGCCATCGGTACGGCGAGCCAGTCGGGGCGGTGCCGGGCCTCGTACAGCACTTCGTACACGGCACGGTCCGTCTCGTAGGCCCGTAGCAGGGCGTGCTTCTTGCGGGGGTCCCAGCCGGCCCGGGAGGCGTAGCCGGCGCAGTACGCCTCCCGGCAGCGGCGCGCCCACTCCGGGCGCCAGGGGCGGCGCTGGCGGGCGGCGTAGTCGAAGGAGCGCAGCATCCCGGCCACGTCCCGCACCGGGGACTCGGGGATGCGGCGCTCGGCGAGCGGACGCGACGGCTCGCCCTCGAAGTCGATGACGAACCACTCGCGCCCGGCCCGCAGCACCTGGCCGAGGTGCAGGTCGCCGTGCACGCGCTGGGCGGGCGGTCCGGCGTCGCAGCTGGCCAGCGCGGCGAACGCGGTGCGTAGCCGGGTCGCGTACGGCCGCAGCGCGGGGACGCTGTGCGCGGCGGCCTCCAGATGCTCGGTCATCGTCGCGGCGGTGCGCGCGATGTCCTGGTGGGCGCCGGTGGGGAAGGCACCGGCCAGCGCCAGGTGGACCTCCGCGGTCGCCTGCCCCAACTGGTGCGCCCGGGTGGTGAAGTCGTCACCGGTGGCCAGGGCCCGCAGGGCCAGCGTCCAGCCGTCCGCCGCGTCGCGCAGGAACGGCTGGAGCACCCCGAGCGTCGCCGGCTCCGGTTGCGTGGTGCGGAACCAGGCCACCGGAGCGGGCACCCGGGTGCAGTCCTGCCCGGCCAGGGCCCACGGCACCTCCAGGTCCGGGTTGACGCCCGGCTGGATGCGGCGGAACACCTTCAGGATGAACTCGTCCCCGTACACGATCGAGGAGTTGGACTGCTCGGCGTCCAGCAGCCTGGGCACCAGGGCACCGGGGATCAGTACGGACGGGTCCGCCTCGAAGTGCAGCGGGCCCGAGGCACCGGGGTGGCGCATCCGCTCCAGGAGCAGCTGGGCCGAACGCGGGTCGCACAGCGCGTCGTAGACCGCGAGGCCGGCCAGCGGCCCCTCCTCGGGACGGCCGATGAACGCCCGGTGCAGGCGCGGGGCCGGCTGCCGCCGTACGCCGAGCAGCAGTTGATAGCAGTCGGCGGGCGGCGCGGCGGGCGTGCCGGTGGGGGCGGGGACCGTGCCGGGACCGGAGGGGACGCCCGCGTGCTCGGCGTGGAGGAGCAGATGCAGACAGTCCGGGAACAGCTCCGTCATCGACAGCAGACGCAGATCGGTGACGGGCCGGTCCTTGCCTGCGAACCAGCGCTGCCGCGGCAGCCATTCGCGCAGCAGCGAGCCGAGCGAGGCCATGGGGCCGGCCAGGCTCCCGGCGCTCGGCGTCAGCGACGCGGCCTTCGGCATGGTCACGCCTCCTTTCGTCGGCCGCACGCTCACACGCGTCGGCCGGTCCGGGATGCGACGTTGGCGGAGAGCCGGAACCAGTAGAAGCCGTGGCCCGCCAGGGTGAGCAGGTAGGGGAGTTCACCGATGGCCGGAAAGCGGACTCCGCCGATGAGTTCGACCGGGTGGCGTTCCTGGAAGGCCCGCAGGTCGAGTTCGGTGGGCTGGGCGAAGCGGGAGAAGTTGTGGACGCACAGGACCAGGTCGTCCTCGTACTCCCGCAGGAAGGCGATGACCGCGGGGTTGGAGGACTGGAGTTCGGTGAAGGAGCCGAGTCCGAAGGCGCGGTTCTGTTTGCGGATCTCGATCATGCGGCGGGTCCAGTGCAGCAGCGACGAGGGGGAGGACATCGACGCTTCGACGTTGGTGACCTGGTAGCCGTAGACGGGGTCCATGATCGTGGGCAGGTAGAGGCGGCCGGGGTCGCAGGAGGAGAAGCCGGCGTTGCGGTCGGGGGTCCACTGCATGGGGGTGCGTACGGCGTCGCGGTCGCCGAGCCA
>NZ_JBIAXS010000008.1:243020-270706 GCF_042896885.1 Streptomyces sp. NPDC001231 | reverse complement strand
TGGCGTTGATTTTTGGCACGCTGTTGAGTTCTCAAGGAACGGTCGCTTCCTTTGTACTCACCCTCTCGGGCTTTCCTCCGGGCTTCCCTTCGGTGATCCACACTCTATCAGGCTTTTCCGGTCTCTCTGACCACCGTCCTGCGGGCATGCAGAAGGTGATCCCGAGATAGGATCTGACAAGTATGGGTGCTGCCCGGCAAGAACGCCTGGTGGCGTCACTCAGCCCCGAGCAGGGGTACGACTGTACATGGATCCGCGGAGTGGGTGCAAATTGCTTCGCTTGGTGGTCTAGACCACCAACGTGGGCTGTGTAAGCTCTCGCCCGTAACCGGTACTTACCGAGACATAGCTTGCTGCCACACTGCGCCGTCTCCGGCGAGGCAGTGAAGGCGCACATGAATCTCCACCCCTGGGAGGCTTCCCATGACCACCGTGACGTCCCCCGTCGCAGGACGCGCCATCGGACTGGCCGCCGTGCCGGATCCGGTCTTCTCCGGAGCCATGGTCGGCCCCGGCACGGCTCTCGACCCGGTACGCGAGCCCGCCGACGCCGTGGCCCCCGTGGACGGAGTCATCGTCTCGCTGCACCCGCACGCCTTCGTCGTCGTCGACGAGGAGGGGCGCGGCGTGCTCACCCACCTCGGCATCGACACCGTCCAGCTCAACGGCGAGGGCTTCGAGCTGCTGGTGAAGAAGGGCGACACGGTGGTGCGCGGCCAGGCGGTGGTGCGCTGGAACCCCGCCGCCGTCGAAGCCGCCGGCAAGTCCCCCGTGTGCCCGGTCGTGGCCTTGGAGGCCACCGCCGACAGCCTCTCCGATCTCCGCGACAGCGGCGAGGTGAAGGCCGGCGACCGTCTCTTCACCTGGAAGTGACAGAACTGCCTTCCCAAGGGCGGCCTTCCCCGGGACGGCGCACAACAACCACCGCGGCGGTGGGACCCGCCGCACTATCGGAGACGGGTGAGATGGAGACAACGCTGCGAGGCGTCGGTGTGAGCCACGGTGTGGCGATCGGCGAGGTTCGGCACATGGGGACGGCGGTGCTGGAGCCGCCTGCCAGGCGGATCCCCGCGGAAGAGGCGGAGCGTGAACAGGGGCGCGCCCGTCAGGCGGTGGAGGCCGTGGCGGCCGATCTGATGGCGCGCGGCAATCTGGCCGGGGGCGAAGCGCAGGCGGTGCTCGAGGCGCAGGCCTTGATGGCGCAGGACCCCGAGCTGATCGCGGATGTGGATCGGCGCATCGCCGTCGGCAGCACGGCCGAGCGCGCGGTCTACGACGCGTTCGCCGCCTACCGGGACCTGCTCGCCGGTGCCGGTGAGTACCTCGCGGGCCGCGTGGCCGACCTGGACGACGTGCGGAATCGTATCGTCGCCCGTCTGCTCGGTGTGCCGATGCCGGGTGTGCCGGACAGCGACGAGCCCTACGTGCTGGTCGCCCGTGACCTGGCGCCGGCCGACACGGCGCTGCTGGACCCGACCCTGGTCCTGGGCTTCGTCACCGAGGAGGGCGGGCCGACCAGTCACAGCGCGATTCTGGCGCGCGCGCTGGGTGTGCCGGCCGTCGTGGCGCTGCCCGGCGCCGTCGAGCTGGCCGAGGGCACGGTCATCGCCGTCGACGGCAGCACCGGCGAGATCTTCGTGAACCCCGGTGACGAGAAGAAGGCCCAGCTGGAGGCCTCGGCCGCCGAACGCAAGGCGGCGCTGGCCTCCGCGACCGGTCCCGGTGCCACTTCGGACGGCCACAAGGTGCCGTTGCTCGCGAACATCGGCGGTCCCGCGGACGTGGCTGCGGCGCTCGCTGCCGGTGCCGAGGGGGTCGGTCTGTTCCGGACCGAGTTCCTGTTCCTGGACGACAGCAAGAACGCGCCGTCCGAGGAGAAGCAGGTCGAGACGTACCGGCAGGTGCTGGAGGCCTTCCCCGAGGGCCGGGTCGTGGTGCGTGTGCTGGATGCGGGCGCGGACAAGCCGCTGGATTTCCTGACGCCGGGCGACGAGCCGAACCCGGCTCTCGGTGTGCGGGGGCTGCGGACGCTGCTCGAGCACCCCGAGGTGCTGCGCACTCAGCTGTCGGCGCTCGCCAAGGCGGCCGAGGGCCTGCCGGTCCACCTCGAGGTGATGGCCCCGATGGTCGCGGACCGGACGGACGCCAAGGCGTTCGCGGACGCGTGCCGTGCCGCGGGGCTGCGGGCGAAGTTCGGTGCGATGGTCGAGATCCCGTCGGCCGCGCTGCGGGCGCGCTCGGTGCTTCAGGAGGTGGAGTTCCTGTCGCTGGGGACCAATGACCTGGCGCAGTACACCTTCGCCGCCGACCGCCAGGTGGGTGCGGTGTCGCGGTTGCAGGACCCCTGGCAACCCGCGCTGCTCGACCTGGTCGCGATCGCCGCCGAGGCGGCGCGGGCCGAGGGCAAGAGCTGCGGGGTCTGCGGTGAGGCCGCGTCCGACCCGCTGCTCGCGTGCGTGCTGACCGGTCTGGGTGTCACCTCCCTGTCCATGGGTGCGGCGTCGCTTCCCTATGTACGGGCGACGCTGGCGAAGTACACGCTGGCGCAGTGCGAGCGTGCGGCCGCGGCGGCGCGTGCCGCGGACAGCGCGGACGAGGCGCGCACCGCGGCGCAGGCGGTGCTGTCCGGCGAGTGACCGTGGTCCGCCGTTC
Organism: Streptomyces sp. NPDC001231; assembly: GCF_042896885.1. Lineage (NCBI taxonomy): Bacteria > Bacillati > Actinomycetota > Actinomycetes > Kitasatosporales > Streptomycetaceae > Streptomyces > Streptomyces sp. NPDC001231. The sequence goes on along the minus strand of NZ_JBIAXS010000008.1, from coordinate 268,054 downwards.
GTCGGCTGGTCCTCGAGGGGCGCTCCACCTGTCGGGTGGGGCGCCCCTCGGGTGTTCAGCCGTGCTGCGGGGCCGGTCCTTCTTCTGCTCCGAGGTCGGGCGGCTCGCCGTAGTCGACGCCGGATTCCGGGGAGATCAGGTCGCCGGATTCGATGTCGGTGCAGTAGGCGTCGAAGACCTCGCCGGCGGTGAGGGGTTCGAGGCCGCCTGCGTGCAGGCGCCAGCCGTAGACGCGGTCGGCGGCGCCGGGCGCGGTGGTGCGCATGACGAGCCCGCCGGGGCCGTCGGTGGCGATGCCGAGGGCGAGGACCGTGGTGAACTCCAGGGCTTCGGTCTCGTCGAGTTGTGTGGCGTCGCCTTCGTCGTCGGCGTGGAGGACGGCGACGAGGGTTTCGGGTGTGCCGGTGACGCTGCACACCAGGTGCCGGTTTCCGGGCGGGGCCGTGTCGAGGATGCGGACGACGAGGTCCGCGGCCCGGGCGAAGGCTGCGCGGCCGATGTTCTCGCCGCAGGAGGCGCAGGGGCCGAGCCGGGCCAGCAGGGTGGAGGCGTACTCCCAGGTGGCCTGGCGGACGGCCTCGTCGACGAGTTCGGGGACAAGTTCGGCCAGGGGCCGGCCGTCGTAGGGAAGGGTGGGGCCCGTGCTCGCGAGTTCGGCCGTGAAGCGGGCGCGGCTGGACGGGATGTCGGGGTCGAGGCCGGTCGCCGCGCAGTATTCGGCGTACTCCTCGGGGTCGAAGAGGGCCACCGTGGTGTGGCCGCCCTGAGCGGCCAGGAGCTGGAGGAGTTTCTCGACCTGGTGGAGATAGGTGGTGTGGTCGTCGAACGTGAAGCTGCGGTAGCGCCGCATGGCGCGGAAGTCCTGTTCGTCGGTGAGCAGGCCGATGGTGCCGGCGATCTCCCGGCGCAGGACGCGCCGCATGGTCAGGTGGTCGGTGTGCGCCATGTTTCCCCCTGTGAGCGCAGTCGATCAATGCTCACTCACCGTAACCGGAGCCACTGACAACGGGGGCGGGCAGGCGTTCACGGAGCCTGCGGGTCCCCCCACCGTGGGTGGTGGGGGGACGCGGCGCTCAGGCGCGCTTGCGGGCCAGCTCCTCGTAGAAGCGCAGCAGGTCGAGGTCCTCGACCGAGCCGGGGTTGACCGCCTTGTCCAGCGGCGTGCCTTGGAGGAGGCGCTTGACCGGGACCTCGATGCGCTTGCCGGTGAGGGTGTGCGGGATGCCCGGCACCTCGATGACCTCGTCGGGGACGTGGCGTGGGGAGAGCTGTTCGCGGATGGTCCGCTTGATGCGGTCGAGCAGCGCGTCGTCGAGGGCGGCTCCGGGTGCCAGCTGCACGAAGAGGGGCATCCAGTAGCCGCCGTCGGGCTGTTCGACACCGATGACGAGGGATTCCTTGATCTCGGGGAGGCGTTCGACGGCTTCGTAGATGTCGGCGGAGCCCATCCGCACGCCCTGGCGGTTGAGCGTGGAGTCGGAGCGTCCGTGGATGATCACCGAGCCGCGGGAGGTGAGCGTGATCCAGTCGCCGTGCCGCCACACGCCGGGATACATGGCGAAGTAGCTGTCGTGGTAGCGGCTGCCGTCGGGGTCGTTCCAGAAGTGGATCGGCATGGACGGCATGGGGTTGGTGACCACGAGTTCGCCGACCTCGTCGACCAGCGGGGTGCCGTTCGGGTCCCAGGACTGGAGGTCGGTGCCCAGGCACGGGGCCTGGAGTTCGCCGATGTGGACGGGGAGGGTCGGTACGGCTCCCGCGAAGCAGGAGCACACGTCGGTGCCTCCGCTGACGGAGGCGATCCACAGGTCCTCGCGGACCTCGTCGTGCAGCCAGCGGAATCCGTCGGGCGGCAGCGGCGATCCGGTCGTCGCGACGCATCGCACCGTCGACAGGTCGAAGTCGCGCGAAGGGTGGACCTCCGCCTTGCTGCAGGCCATGACGTAGGCGGCGGAGGTGCCGAACAGAGTGGCTCCGGTGCGTTCGGCGATACGCCACTGGGCGCCGGTGTCGGGGTAGCCGGGGCTGCCGTCGTACAGGATGACCGTCGTGCCGGTCAGCAGTCCGGAGACGAGGAAGTTCCACATCATCCAGCCGGTCGACGTGTACCAGAAGAAGCGGTCCCCGGGGCCGAGGTCGCAGTGCAGGCCGAGCTGCTTGAGGTGCTCGACGAGGATGCCGCCCTGGGACTGCACGATCGCCTTGGGCAGGCCGGTGGTGCCCGAGGAGTACAGCACCCACAGGGGGTGGTCGAAGGGCACCGGTTCGAAGACGGGGTCGACGTCGGCGGAGGTCAGGTCGGACCACTCCAGGGCGCCCTCGGGGGCTTCGGTGCGCAGGAGCGGGATGTGGACGACCGCGCGCAGGGTGGGCAGTTCGCGGCGCAGTTCGGCGACGACGTCGCGGCGGTCGTGCTCCTTGCCGCCGTAGCGGTAGCCGTCGACGGTGAACAGGACGACCGGTTCCACCTGCTGGAAGCGGTCGAGGACGCTGCGGGCGCCGAAGTCGGGGGCGCAGGACGTCCAGACGGCGCCGACGGCGGCCGTGGCGAGGAGGGCGACGACGGCCTGGGGGATGTTCGGCAGATAGCCGCTGACCCTGTCCCCCGGGCGTACACCGAGGGCGCGCAGCTCGGCGGCCAGGGAGCCCACCTGGCGGCGCAGCTCGGTCCAGGTCACCGGGCGGGGTTCGTGTGTCTCGTCGACGTGGAGGAGGGCGGGTTCGTCCGCGCGCGTGGCGGCCGCGCGCAGGGCGTGTTCGGCGTAGTTCAGGGTGGCGCCGGGGAACCATTCGGCGCCGGGCATCGCCCGGTCGCCCAGCACGCGCGCGTAGGGGCTGGTGAACCGTACGTCGAACCACTGCGTGACGGCTTTCCAGAAGGCTTCCAGCTCGTCGACGGACCAGCGGTGCAGGGCCGGGTAACCGCCCAGGGCCGGGGCGCCGTGGTGCTCGGCCGCCCAGGACTGGAACTTCGTGATCTGTGCCTGGGCGATCCGCTGCGGATCGGGCCGCCAGAGCGGCAGGGGGTTCGCGGTCGACATGGGGCGGCTCCCGGACTGTGCGCGTCGTGTGCGTCGGTCCGCGCACGTGCTGGGGTGTGCGCGTGACGCGGCTGACACGGACGATGCCATGTGATCGACTTCTACACCAGGGTGCACCGCACATAGTCCGCGTCGTGAAGATGTGGTCGCGGCACGGATGAACGGCAGTTGAACGCCACGCGCGCCAACGGCCGTCGATGGCAGGGTGAGCAGCATGGACGGTCGTGACCTGGTGCGTTCGGTGAAGGCGGTCGGTTCGGCGGGGGTGGCCCAGGGGCTGCGCACCGTACGCGCCGCGTGGCGCCGGCGGCGTGCGGACGCCGCCGGCCTGCCGTCGCGGGGGGCCGAACGCGCGCGGGTGCCCGGTGCGGTGCGGGACGTGGAGCCCGGGCCCGGGGGCGGTGTCGTCCGCTTCGCCCGCTCGGAGCTCCGTATCGCCGTCGCCGGGAACGGGGCCGTCTTCTGGGGCTGGGACGGCGCCGGGCCCGAGCCGTCGTACGCGCTCGCCGGCCCGTGCCCGGAGCCGGATCCGCGCGCGGTGCTGGAGCCGGACAAGGACGGTGGCTGGCGGGTCGTGGCGGAACGGGTCACCCTCGGTGTCTCGCGGCACGGCGCGATCGAGGTCCGCACGCCCGGGGGTGTGCCGCTGCGCCGTGATCTGCCGCCCCGGTGGTGGGAGGCGGACGGCGGGGGCCCCGCACGGTGGTCGCAGCGGTCGGAGGTGGCGGCCGACGCGCGGTTCTTCGGTCTGGGCGGCCGGGCCGGCGGTCCCCGGCTGCGCGACGGCGCCTATCGCCTGTGGAACACCGATCCGGGCCGTGCGTTCGGTCCCGGTGACGACCCGCTCAACGTCACCATGCCGGTCCAGCTGGTCGTGGCCGAAGCGGGCACGCACCTGGTGTTCCACGACAACTCCTGGGACGGCACGGTCACGCTCCGGGAGGGTGCGGAGGGCGCCGGCTCGGGCCACGACCGGGCCGGGGCGAGCGAGTTCAGGATGGACGGCGGTCCGCTGCGCTGCTGGGTGGTCGTCGGCACCCCCGCGCGCGTGGCGCACGTGTGGTCCTCCCTCACCGGACCGGCCGCGGTCCCGCCCGCGTGGGCCCTGGGACACCATCACGCGGGGTGGGGCTCCGGCGGCGAGCAGGAGGTGCGGCGGATAGTCGCGGGCTATCACGAGCACGAACTGCCGCTGGACGCCGTGCACCTGGACACCGACCACCACGACGCGCACCAGGTGTTCACCGTCGACGAGGACCGGTTCCCCAAGCTGCCGGTGCTGGCCGAGGAGCTGCGGCGGGACGGGATCCGGCTGGTGTCCGTCGTCGAACCTGCCGTGAGGGCCGCGCCGGGGAACGCCGTGTACGACGGCGGAACGGCCGCGGACGCCTTCGTGCGTGACGCCTCGGACCAGGTGGTGAGGGGCGTCGCCCGGCCCGGAGAGGCGGTCTTCCCGGACTTCACGCACGCGCGCGTGCGGCAGTGGTGGGGCGGCTTGTACCGGGAGCGGCTGAGGCAGGGCTTCGCCGGTTTCCGGCACGACATGAACGAGCCGACCTCTTTCGCCGCCTTCGGCGAGACGACCCTTCCCCGGTCGGCCCGGCATGCCCTGGAGGGCCGGGGCGGCGACCATCGCCAGGCGCACAACGTGTACGCCCTGTGCATGGCCGAGGCGGCGTACGAGGGGCTGCGAGACCTGGTGCCCGAGGAGCGGCCGTTCCTCTTCTCGCGCTCGGGCTGGGCCGGGATGCAGCGCTACGGCGGCATCTGGTCGGGCGACGTGGCCACCGGCTGGCCGGGGCTGCGGACGTCGCTGTCACTGGTGCTGGGACTGGGTCTGTGCGGAGTGCCGTACTCCGGCCCGGACGTGGGCGGGTCCGACGGCGGCCCCTCCCCCGAGCTGTATCTGCGCCGGCTCCAACTGGGGTCCCGTCTGCCGTTGTTCCGCACGCACGGGAGCCCGCGGGCGGGGCGCGGGGAGCCGTGGGAGTTCGGACCGGAGGTCCTGGAGCACGCGCGCGTGGCGCTCGTCGAGCGCCGGCGTCTGCTGCCGTACTTCGTGACGCTCGCGCACCTGGCGCGGCGCACCGGGGCGCCCCATGTGCGGCCGCTGTGGTGGAGCGCGCCGGAGGACCGGGCTCTGCGGGACTGCGAGGACGCCTTCCTGCTCGGCGACGGCCTTCTGGTGGCGCCCGTGCTCGACCCCGGTACGGACCGGCGAGCGGTGCGGCTGCCGCGGGGCCGCTGGTACGACACGGCGACGGGACGTGCGTACGAGGGGCCGGGGCAGGTGCTGGTCGACGCCCCGCTCGCGCGGATTCCGGTGTTCGCGCGCGCGGGCGCGGTGATCCCGGTGCGGGGTGAGGGCGGCGGCCTGGAGCTGGAGGTGTGGGCGCCCGCCCAGGGGCGTACGGGCGGCGGACTGGTGGTGCCGGACGCGGGCGACGACTGGGAGGAGCCGGAGCTCGAACGCTACGCGACCCGTTGGCAGGGCGGGGAGGTCGTCGTCGAGCGCGAGCGGGAGGACGGTGCCGGCGAGCCTTCCCACCCGGTGCGGATACGGGGGCTCGGCGCGTCCTGAGTTCGGGCGGGTACCGAGCGGCCGTTGGGGCGTGTGCGGCCTTTCAGAGGTAGCGGCCGTCGAACCAGGCCCGGACGGCCCGGGTGTGCAGCGGGAAGGCGAGCTCGGCGGGCCTGCGCAGCAGGTGCCGGTGCTCCGTCTCGTCGGTGGCGGTGAACCGCGGCAGGTCCTCGGCGGGGCGCTCCGGAAGCAGTCCGAAGAGCAGCAGGTGCCCATCGGGGCGAGCCCATCGCGTCGGCGAGCCGCACATCGCGGGCGGCCGCCTCGATCCCGGTCTCCTCCTGGAGCTCGCGGACGACGGCCTGGCGCCAGTCCTCGTGGTCGTCGATGTAGCCGCCCGGCAGGGCCGTTCCCCCGCGCGCGGGGGCGATGGTGCGGGTGATGACGACCAGGGCGGTGCCCCGGGTGTCGTACACGGGCTGGAGGGCCACCGCGACCGGCAGCGGGTTGCGGTAGGCCACGGTGCCGCAGGCCGGGCAGGTGCGGGGCCAGCCGGTGACGCCCTCGCTATATGGCGCTCCGCAGCTCGAACAGTGGGCGTGCGGTACGGAGTTGGCGGTTGGGTCCGGGGTTTCGGGCACGCGCGGACTGTATCCGATCAGTGGGCGCACGTCTTCCGTCGGTGGTTGTCACCGTTGCCGCCGGCGTCCTTGACGCTCCCTGTGCGCGGGGGAACACTTCCCCCACTCCCCGGACCCGGTCGTCTCGGGCGCCGGCGCCCCTGCCGCCCATCCCGGGCTGTTTTCATCAATGTGGGACAAACTGTTACCAGTGAGGGCGCTGGGGATGGACGGTCCCGGCCCTCTGCCGCTTCTCCACTCCCCAAGGGGTAGCCATGACGGACAACGCCGAGAGGTTCGTGGCCGCCATCGACCAGGGCACCACCTCGAGCCGCTGCATCGTCTTCGACCACAGCGGCGCCGTCGTCGCCGTCGACCAGCGCGAGCACCGCCAGATCTTCCCCAAGCCGGGCTGGGTGGAACACGACGCCACCGAGATCTGGTCGAAGGTGCAGGCGGTGGTCGCGGGCGCGGTCGCCAAGGCGGGGCTGCGTGCCGACCAGCTCAGCGCCCTCGGCATCACCAACCAGCGCGAGACGACCGTCCTGTGGGACCGGGCCACCGGAAAGCCCGTACACAACGCGATCGTCTGGCAGGACACGCGGACCGCGGCGCTCTGCAACGAGTTGGGCGGCTCCGAAGGGCAGGATCGTTTCCGCGAGCAGACCGGCCTACCGCTCGCCAGCTACTTCTCCGGCCCCAAGGCGGCCTGGCTGCTGGACAACGTGCCCGGCCTGCGCGATCGCGCCGAGCGTGGTGACATCGCCTTCGGCACGATCGACACCTGGCTGATCTGGAACCTCACCGGCGGAGTCGACGGCGGTCGGCACGTCACCGACGTCACCAACGCCGGCCGCACCATGCTGATGAACCTGCGGACCCTCCAGTGGGACGGGTCGATCCTGTCCGCCATGAACGTCCCCGAGGCGATGCTGCCCGAGATCAGATCCTCCTCCGAGGTGTACGGGACAGCCGTCGGCCAGCTCGCCGGGGTGCCCGTGGCATCCGCCCTCGGCGACCAGCAGGCGGCCGTGTTCGGGCAGGCCTGCTACGACGTGGGCGACGCCAAGAACACGTACGGCACCGGCAGCTTCCTGCTGCTGAACACAGGGAACCGGCCCGTGCCGTCCAAGAGCGGCCTGCTCACCACCATGGGCTACAAGATCGGCGACGAGGCCCCGGTGTACTGCCTGGAGGGCGCCATCGCCATCACGGGCGCGCTGGTGCAGTGGTTCCGCGACCAGCTCGGCATCATCCGCACCGCGGACGAGATCGAGCCGCTGGCGGCGAGCGTGGAGAACAACGGCGGCGCGTACATCGTGCCCGCCTTCTCCGGCCTGTTCGCGCCGTACTGGCGCTCCGACGCGCGCGGGGTGGTCACCGGCCTGACCCGGTACGTCACCAAGGCGCACCTGGCGCGGGCGGTGCTGGAGGCGACCAGCTGGCAGACGCGCGAGGTCGTGGACGCCATGTACCAGGACTCCGGGGTCAGGCTGACGACCCTGAAGGTCGACGGCGGCATGACCAAGAACAACCTGCTCATGCAGCACCAGGCGGACGTGCTCGACGTGCCGGTGATCCGTCCCAGGATCTCCGAGACCACCTGTCTGGGCGCCGCGTACGCGGCCGGGCTGGCCACGGGTGTGTGGAACGACCTCGAAGAGCTCAAGTCGCACTGGCAGAAGGACGCCGAGTGGACCCCGTCCATGGACGGCGCCGTCCGTGACCACGAGTACCGCAACTGGCGCAAGGCCGTGGAGAAGAGCTTCGGCTGGCTGGAGGACGGCGAGAACTAGGAGTCCCCTGGGCCCTCGTAAGCGGCCCGTACCTCACTCGCCGGGGTACGGGCCGCTTACGAGGCGTCAGATGGCGGCGGCCCGGCGGCGGTCCGCGGCGTGGGCCATCGCGTGCTGGACGACCTCGATGAGGACCTCCTTCACCGACTCGCGTTCGCGGGCGTCGCACAGCAGCAGCGGAACGTGGTCGTCGAGGTCGAGGGCCTGGCGGACGGTGTCCACGGGATGGCGGGCGGCGCCCTCGAAGCAGTTGACGGCGACGAGGAAGGGAATGGAGCGCCGCTCGAAGTAGTCCACGGCGGCGAAGCAGTCCTCGAGGCGGCGGGTGTCGGCCAGCACGACCGCGCCGAGCGCGCCCTCGGACAGCTCGTCCCACATGAACCAGAACCGCTCCTGCCCGGGCGTCCCGAACAGGTACAGCACCAGGTCCTCGCGCAGCGTGATACGGCCGAAGTCCATGGCCACCGTGGTGGTGTGCTTGCCCTCCACGCCGCTGACGTCGTCGACCGGCCGTCCGGCCTCGGTCAGCAGCTCCTCGGTGCGCAGCGGCCTGATCTCGCTGACCGCGCCCACGAGGGTCGTCTTGCCCACGCCGAAGCCGCCGGCCACCAGGATCTTGAGCGTGACGGGCTCGACCGGGGGCTTGCCGCGCTCAGAACGGCCGAAGATCATCGATCTCTTCTCCTGCTCGATGTGGGTCGGGCGACGGCGGGCCGTATCCTCCGCCGCCGGGGGTCTCGACGACCAGTACGTCGCCGGGGGCGACGTCCGCGGAGTCGCTTCCGCCGAGTTCGGTGACCGTGCCGTCCGCGTGTTCCACCCGGTTGGCGCCCAGTGCCCCGGGCTCGCCGCCCGCCATGCCGTAGGGGCGCACCCTGCGGTGCTGGCAGAGCGTGGAGACGGTCATGGCCTCCAGGAAGCGGATGCGGCGCACCGCGCCGTCCCCGCCCGGCCACCGTCCGGCGCCGCCGCTGCCGTGCCGGACCGTGAACTCCTCCAGCCGTACGGGCAGCCGCCATTCGAGGACTTCGGGGTCGGTGAGCCGGGAGTTGGTCATGTGCGTCTGGACGACGCAGGCGCCGGGGAATCCGTCGCCCGCGCCCGAACCGGAGGCGACGGTCTCGTAGTACTGGTGGCGCTCGTTGCCGAAGGTGATGTTGTTCATCGTGCCGGAGCCCTCCGCCTGGACGCCGAGCGCCGCGTAGAGGGCGCCGGTGATCGCCTGGGAGGTCTCGACGTTGCCCGCGACGACGGCGGCCGGGGGCCGCGGGGAGAGCATGGAGCCGGGCGGCACGATGATCTCCAGGGGGCGCAGACAGCCGTCGTTGAGCGGGATGTCGTCGGCGACCAGCGTACGGAAGACGTACAGGACGACCGCGTTGACCACGGAGAACGGGGCGTTGAAGTTGGTCGCGAGCTGCGCGGAGGTGCCGGTGAAGTCGATCGTCGCCGACCGGCGTTCGCGGTCCACGCGCACGCGTACGCGGATGACGGCGCCCGAGTCGGTCTCGTAGGCGTACTCCCCGTCGTCCAGGGCGTCGATGACCCGGCGGACGGCCTCCTCCGCGTTGTCCTGGACGTGCCGCATATAGGCCTGGACGACATCGAGGCCGAAGTCCTCGATCATGCGGGCGACCTCGTCGACGCCCTTCTGGTTGGCGGCGATCTGGGCGCGCAGGTCGGCGAGATTGGTCTCCGGGTTGCGGGAGGGATAGGGCGCGCCGGTCAGCAGGCGGCGGGTCTCCTCCTCACGCAGGCGGCCGTTCTCGGCGAGCAGCCAGTTGTCGAAGAGGACACCCTCCTCCTCGATGGTGCGGCTGCCGGCCGGCATGGAGCCCGGCGCGATCCCGCCGATCTCGGCGTGGTGGCCGCGCGAGGCGACGTAGAAGAGGATGCGGTCACCCTGTGTGCCGGCGGTGTCGAACACCGGAGTGATCACGGTGACGTCCGGCAGGTGCGTGCCGCCGTGGTACGGGTCGTTGACGGCGTAGGTGTCGCCCGGCCGCATCCGGGGTCCGCGGCGCCGGATGACCTCCTTGACGCTGGTGCCCATCGAGCCCAGGTGCACGGGGATGTGCGGGGCGTTGGCCACCAGGTTTCCGTCCGGGTCGAACAGGGCGCAGGAGAAGTCGAGGCGCTCCTTGATGTTCACCGACTGGGCCGTGGACTCCAGCCGGGCGCCCATCTGCTCGGCGATGGACATGAAGAGGTTGTTGAACACCTCCAGCAGGACCGGGTCGGCTTCCGTACCGAGATCGGAACTCTGCGTGACCGCCACGCGTTCCAGGACCAGATGCCCGTCGTCCCGCGCCACGGCCCGCCAGCCGTCGTCGACGACGGTCGTCGCACTGGCCTCGGTGACGATCGCCGGGCCGGTGACGGCCTCGCCGGGGGGCAGCTCCTCACGGCGGTGGAGGGGTACGTCACGCCAGGCGCCGCCGGTGTGGAGACGGACGGTCTCCGGGACGGTGGAGCGGCCGGCGCGGGCGGACTCGTACGGGGAGAGGGCGGACAGATCGGGGGGTTCGGTGATGCCGGTGGCTTCCACGGAGAGGGCTTCGACGACGATCGGGCGGTCGAGCGTGAAGGAGTACGTGGCGCGATGACGTTCTTCGAAGGCGCGCCGCATGGCGGCGGGCTCCGTCAGCTCGACGGTGAGGGTGGTGTCCGTGCCGTCGTAGCGGAGCTGGGCGCGGCGGGTGACGCGGACGCGTTCCTCGGGGACGTCCTCGGCGCGCAGTTCCGCGCGGGCCGCGCCCTCCAGATCGTCGGCGGTCTTCAGCACGCCTGGCATGGCGGCGGGCTCCAGGGGTACTTCGACGGACTGCTCGCGCATGGCCGTGGTGTCGGCGAGGCCGATACCGAGCGCGGACAGGACGCCCGCCATGGGCGGGACGAGCACGGTGCGGATACCCAGCGAGTCGGCGACCATGCAGGCGTGCTGTCCCCCGGCGCCGCCGAAGGTGGTGAGGGCGTAGCGGGTGACGTCGTGGCCTTTCTGCACGGAGATCCGCTTGACGGCGTTGGCGATGTTGGCGACGGCGATCTGCAGGTAGCCCTCGGCGACCTGCTCGGGGGTGCGGTCGTCGCCCGTCCGCTCACGGATCTCGCGGGCGAGGTCGGTGAAGCGTTCGCGGACGAGTGCCTCGTCGAGGGGCTGGTCGCCGCCGGGGCCGAACACCTCCGGGAAGTGGGCGGGCTGGATGCGGCCGAGCATGACGTTGGCGTCGGTGACCGCGAGGGGGCCTCCGCCCCGGTAGCAGGCGGGTCCCGGGTCGGCGCCCGCCGAGTCCGGGCCGACCCGGTAGCGGGAGCCGTCGAAGTGCAGGACCGAGCCGCCGCCGGCGGCCACGGTGTGGATGTCGAGCATGGGGGCGCGCAGCCGGACGCCGGCGATCTGCGTGGTGAGGACGCGTTCGTAGGCGCCCGCGTAGTGGGAGACGTCGGTGGAGGTGCCGCCCATGTCGAAGCCGATGACCCGGTCGAAGCCGGCGAGCCGGGACATGCGGGCCATGCCGACGATGCCGCCCGCGGGGCCGGACAGGACGGCGTCCTTGCCGCGGAACTGTCCGGCCTCGGCGAGCCCGCCGTTGGACTGCATGAACATCAGCCGCACGCCGTCCAGTTCGTCGGAGACGTGCTGGACGTAGCGGCGCAGCCCGGGCGACAGGTAGGCGTCGACGACGGCGGTGTCACCGCGCGGCACGAGCTTCATCAGCGGGCTGACCTCGCTGGACAGCGAGATCTGCGGGAAGCCGACGCGGGCGGCCAGCTCGCCGACGGCCCTCTCGTGCGCGGGGTGCAGATGGCTGTGCAGGCAGACCACGGCGACGGCGCGGATCCCGTCGTCGTACGCCTGCCGCAGGGGTCCGGCCAGCGCGTCCAGGTCGGGGGCGCGCAGGACGGTGCCGTCGGCCGCGATGCGCTCGTCGACCTCGACGACCCGCTCGTACAGCAGTTCGGGCAGCTCGATACGGCGGGCGAAGATCCGCGGGCGGTTCTGGTAGGCGATGCGCAGGGCGTCCCGGAAGCCGCGGGTGACGACGAGGACGGTCCGCTCGCCCGTGCGCTCCAGCAGGGCGTTGGTGGCCACGGTGGTGCCCATGCGGACCGACTCGATGGAACGGGCGGAGCCGTCCAGGAGCGCGCGGATGCCCGCGACGGCCGCGTCCGTGTACCGCGCGGGGTTGTCGGACAGCAGCTTGTGCGTGACCAGACGGCCGTCCGGGCGGCGCGCGACGATGTCGGTGAACGTGCCGCCCCGGTCGACCCAGAACTGCCAGCCCGTCATGTCACCACCCTGCTTTCCCACCGCTCACAGCGCCCGCAGGCCGTTGATCACGTCCCGCAGAATGCTCTCGTCCGGCAGTTGCGCGGGCGGCACGGGACGCGTCACGTGGACGTACTCCTCGTCCACGAGGTCGCCGACGAGCACGCGCACCACGCCAATGGGCAGATCGAGTTCCGCGGCGAGTTCGGCGACCGACTGCGGGGAGCGGCACAGTCCGACGATGTCCACGTGTTCCGGGGACAGCGTGACGTCCGCCTCCGGGTCGTCCACATGGGGTTCCGTGACGACCACCGCGATCAGGTCGAGGCGGTGCTGGGCCGCATGGCTGGTGCGGCCCCGCGTCATGGCGTACGGACGGACCACCGGTCCGGCCTCGTCGTCGAACCAGTGGCTTCGTGCCTGACCGTCTCCGCTCATGTCATCCCACTACCCGCCTCAGGGCACATCGGTGCGCGGAGCGGCACCCAGATGCGCACCGACCCGCTTGACCAGCAGTGTCATCTCGTAGGCCACCTGGCCGACGTCGGAGTCGGCGTCCGACAGGACGGCGAGGCAGCTGCCGTCGCCGGCCGCGGTCACGAACAGGAAGGCGTCGTCGAGCTCGACGACCGTCTGCCGGACGCCGCCCGCGTCGAAGTGCCGACCCACGCCCTTGGCGAGGCTGTGGAAGCCGGAGGCCACGGCGGCCAGGTGCTCGCTGTCCTCCCGGGTCAGGTCCTTGGACACGCCGGTGGCCAGTCCGTCCCGGGACAGGACGATGGCCTTGCGGATGCTCGCGACCCTGTCCACGAGTTCGTCGAGGAGCCAGTTCAGCTCCACCTTGTTCACCTTGTCCGTCTCGACTGTCGCGACTGTCTTGTCCGTCGTGGTGTGGCCGGTCGCCTTCGGTGCGGTCATCGACCGTCCCCCTTTGTCGTTCCTTGTGCTGGGCTGCCGTCCGGGACATGGTCCCCCGCGGCGTTCTCCTCGCGCCCGCGCTGCCAGCCGCGCTGGAGCGAGGCCATCCGGCTGCGTACCTCGTCGGCGTCGCGTGCGACGGGGTCCGGGCCGGCCGCTTCGGGCCGGTCGGGGCTCCGCTTCAGTTGCGGGGCGAGACTGGCCTGCCGTCTGCGCCGGGGCAGCGGACCCGCGTCGGGTCCCGGGCCGCCGGGTGCCTCGGCCGGGCCGCGCCCCTCGCCGACCTGCCCGCCGCCGGCGAGCGCGGGCCTGACGGTGCGCCGCGGAAGGGCCGGAGTCTGCCGCGGCCCCTGGCTCGTGGCCGGGGACTCCTCGGTGCTGTCGCGTTGCCCGCGCCCGTCGGCCGCTGCCGTGGCCGGTCCGGGCGGGGACTCGCCGCGACGGCGGGTCGGCAGCGGGGCCGCCGGTTCGCGCTCCGGGCGGCCGGCACCCGCCGGGTCCTCGGCGCCGCCCGTCTCGCGGCGAGACCTCTGCTCGGTGACCGGGCGTCCGTGGGAGCTGACCAGCTTGGGTGTCCGGCGCCGGGGCAGCGGAACCGCGCGCCCCGGGTTCTCCTCCTCGCCGGTCTCCTGCGCGCCGCGCCGGCTCGTGCTCTGCCGGTGCTCGACGAGGCTGCGGGGCAGCGCCTCGTGCGCCGTCTGCCGGGCCGGGGAGGGGCGCGGGCCGAACAGTCCGCCGTGCTCACCGGCCTCCTCGTCGAGGACGTCCGGGAAGTCCTCGATGGCGTCCAGGTCGACGGGTGCCTCCAGCTCCACCGGCCCGTCCAGGACCGAGGCGGGCAGTCCCGGCAGCCGCACGGGTGCCTGGGCGAGAGCGGCCCTGCGGCCTCCCTCCCGGTCGGCCTTCCCGGTGGGCCGGTCGAGGCGGAAGCCGATGCCGTTGGTGTCCGGGACGTCGTCCGTCAGCAGCGCGTCGGGGATGAAGACGATCGCAGTGGTGCCGCCGTACGGCGACGGCTGGAGCGAGACCCGGACGTTCTGCCGCTGGGCGAGCCGGCTGACCACGAACAGTCCGAGCCGGTCGGTGTCGGAGAGCTCGAACTCGGGTGTCTCGGCGAGCCGGAGGTTGGCGTCCAGCAGCGTCTCGGCGGCCATGCCGAGGCCCCGGTCGTTGATCTCCAGGGTGAAGCCGTTGGCGACGCGTTCGCCGACGACCTGGACCGCGGTGTGCGGCGGCGAGAACACCGTGGCGTTCTCCAGGAGTTCGGCCACGAGATGGGTGAGGTCGGCGACGGCGGGGCCGGTGACCGCGGTGCGCGGCAGCCGCCGGACCTCGATGCGTTCGTAGTCCTCGACCTCGGCGACGGCGGCGCGCACGATGTCCATCAGCTGGACGGGCTTGCGCCACTGCCGGGACGGGGCGGCGCCGGAGAGGATCACCAGGCCTTCGGCGTGCCGGCGCATACGGGTGGTCAGGTGGTCCAGCCGGAACAGGTCGGCGAGTTCGTCGGTGTCCTCGGTGCGGCGTTCCATCGCGTCGAGGAGGGTGAGCTGTTTGTGCAGCAGGACCTGGCTGCGACGGGCGAGGTTGACGAAGACCTCGGAGACGCCGGCGCGGAGTTCGGCCTGTTTGACGGCGGCCTCGACGGCGGCCCGCTGCAAGGTGTTGAGGGCCTGTCCGACCTCGCCGATCTCGTTCCTGTCGTACTCCAGGCGCGGGACCTCGGTCTCGACGTCGACCTGTTCGCCGGCCGACAGGCGGCGCATCACGCTGGGCAGCCGGACGCCGGAGGCCTCGTGGGCCTCCAGGCGCAGTTGCCTGAGGTCGCGGATGAGGCCGCGGCCGACGCGCATGGACAGGACGAGCGAGACCAGCACGGCGATCAGGCCGAGGACGCCCGCGACGGCGGCCTCCAGGATGACGTCCATCGCGACCGGGCGGACACGGTCCTGGAAGCGGTCGTTCGCCTCGTCGTTGAGGGTGCCCAGCTCGTCGAGGACGTCTCCGGCGGCGGTGTCCCAGCTCTGCACGCTCACCCCCCGCGGTGTGCCCGACGTGCTGGAGACGGCGGCCTGTTCGGCGGTCCGCAGCGGTGCGGAGGAGGCGTTCTGCCAGAAGCGGTCGTAGCGGCCGCGTTCGGCGGAGGGCAGCAGGGGCAGGTCGACGTCGTACAGCAGGGAGCGCTGGGCGACCAGGTCGGAGATGCCGCGGGTCTCGTCGCGGGAGAGGCGGCCGACGATCAGCGAGGAGCCGAGCAACGCGTCCTCGCGGGAGAGGAGTTCGCGGGCCTGGGCGAGACCGACCAGGGCGCGGTACTGCCTGGCCAGGTCGACGTCGTCGACGACGTGGAGGTTGGCGAGCAGGGCGTAGCAGGGGTCGATGAGCCGGTTGTAGAGGTCGAGTGCCTGGGCGCGTCCGACGGTGCGGTCCTCGACGCTGCGGCGCAGCGAGTCGATGCCGTCGAAGGCGTCCAGCGCGACGCTCAGGCGTCCGGCGCCGGACGGGCCGAGCGCTTCGCGGACGTCGGGGTTCTTCGCGGTCCTGCGTATCCTGGCGATGGCCTCGTCGGTGGCGCTCCTGCTGCGCCGCAGTGCGGCGAGGCCGTCGGAGGCGCGGGGGTCGGCGAGCTGGACGAGGGTCTGGCGGCGTTCCTGTTGCAGGACCCGGACGGTGTCCTCGGTGGGGTAGGCGACCTCCTCCACCACGGAGGACGCGTTGAACAGCTGTGTCACCTGCCGCCCGGTGATCAGCGTGGCGAAGGCCCAGATCGCGGTGAGCGAGAGCAGCGGCACGAGCAGCAGCGCCACGATCTTCCGGCGGATGGACTTCCCGCGAAAGCGCATGGCCTCCCCCAGCTCGTCCCCCAGAGGCCCCGGGGTACACATGTGCGTCAACAAACGGCGCGAGCCTACTACCGACACGCAGTCAACTCGAAGAGTCGTCCGGAGCCAGTACTTCCGTATGGGTGCCGGGAGCGGGCGAGTTGTCGGGGCATTGCGGGAGATGCCGGTCTGGAAGGCCGTGGTGGCGGGGGTACGGGAACAGGGTGTCCGGCCTGGTCGGTTGACCGATTTTTTTCGTCGGCCGGGAATCTTCGTGACGTCTCGTTCGTCCTTGTCCATGGGAGATGGGGGCGGAATCGGCCACAGGAGGCGCAGTGCGCCTCCGGGCCGCGTAAAACAGCGCAAGCCGGGCAGCCACTGGGGAGCCGGTTCTTCGGGCACCGGGGCGAGCGGTCTGCCGGCGGTGGGGAGGGACGCAAAGTGATGGGGACAGCGGAGCGGCCGGGGGCGTACGGGTCTTCGGTGCACACGGGCGGGCGGGGCGGGCAGCCGTCCTACAAGCCGTTGTGGGTCGAGGAGCCCGCGCGGCGGCGCAGGCTGCCGGATCCGGTGCGTTCGGCCGCCGTGCGGGCGGTGCTGATCGTCTCCGTGACGCTGATACAGGCCGTGGTGGCGTTCCTGTTCAGCGTGTCCGGGTCGTGGCTGGCGTTCCCGATGCTTCTGAGCAGCGTGGCCAGCACGGTGGTGGCCACTTGGGCGGCGCTCGACGTGTGGGTGACCCGCCAGGTCTGGAACCAGCGCAACGGCGTGGTGTCGGTGCCGAGCAGTACCGCGCGTGCTCTGCGGCGGGAGCGGCGCCAGGCGCGGCGGGAGGCGCGGGCCGCCGAGCGGGCGCGGAAGCGGATACGCGGCCGGAACGGCTCGGGGCAGCTGTCGCACCCGTAGGGGTGACCGGCCGCCGGCCGCCGGCGGCCGGGCTCGGTCGGGCCGGTCGAGTGCCCCGGCCCGGCCGGGCCGTCACGCCGGGCGCTTGAACATCCGGGTGGCCGTGATCTCGCTGTGCACCGCCTCGCCCGCGGGAGTCTGCTGCGGCAGCCCTGGCCTCAGGTGCTCCTCCACACTGATGTACTTCAGCCCGGCCCTGAGGTCGGCGTCGTTGCGCAGCCGGATGACCAGGGGGAACTCGGCGAGCGCCGTCGTGTCGAACAGGCCGGTGGTGTAGAGGAGCTGCACACCGAGGGCGTCCGATACGGCCCGCTGGAGCTCCAGCAGATAGGTGGCGTTGGCGCGGCCGATCGGGTTGTCCAGGAAGAGCGTGCCCGCGTGGCGGTGCTTGTCGCGGCCGCGGTCGTTCGACCTCAGGGCGGCCATCGTGCAGTACAGGGCGATGGCCGCGGTGAGCAGTTGTCCACCCGAGAACACGTCGCCCATCTGCCCGACGGGGACCCGCTCGGCGCGCAGGACGGCGTCCGGCTTGAGGATCTCCACGGCGACGCCCTTGGGCTGGAGCGCCGCGCCGACTCCGCGCAGCAGCAGGGACATGCCGTCGCGCCGCAGGTCCGAGTTCTTCTTCACGGCGGCGCGGGTCGCCTCGTCGATGACCTCGCCGAGCCGCTCGGTGAGCGTGGCCTGGTCGGGCTCTTCGAAGCGGATGCGCAGGAACTCCTGCCCGGACCACTCGCCGAGCCCTTCCGGAAGGCGGGACAGGCGCTGGGCCGACCTGAGTGTGGCGAGCGCCGACTCGACCAGTCCGCGCAACCGGTCCACGATCGAGTCCCGGTTGCGTTCCAGTTGGGCCAGCTCGTCAGTGAGCACCCGGAGCCGGGGCGCGAAGGCCTCCGCCCATTTCTGGGCGTGCTCGGGCAGTGCGGAGGCGGGCAGTTCGCGGATCTGCTGCCGGGCGGGGGTGCGCACCTGCTCGTAGCGCGTGGAGTTGGCGTGCCGGACGAGGACGTCGCTCGCCTCGCGGACGGCGGAGTCGGCGGCGGACAGGTCGGCGGCGCAGCCGCGCAGTGACCTGCGGGTCTCGGCGGCCGCCTGCCGGGCGTCCTCCGGGCTGCCCGGGTACGGCTCGGGTTCCTCCTGCTCCTCGTCACTCGTGTGCTCGCGCAGCTGATCGCGCAGCATGCCGGCGATCTCGTCGAAGCCGCCGGCCGCGTCCTCGGCGGCGCGGTGGGACTCCAGCAGCTCGGCGTGCGCCTCGCGGGCCTGGGCCAGCGCCCCGGTCCGGGAGGCGAGTTCGGCGGTGGCCGTGCGCAGCAGGGCCTGTGCGTGCTCGGCGTCGCGCGGGAGCAGGTCCTCGGGGAGTTCGGTGTGTGCCTCGCCGTCCTCGGGTGCGTGCCGCTCGGCCTCGCCGCGCAGCCGGCCGAGCTGTTCGCTCGCGGAGGACATCCGGGTCTCCAAGAGCTGCACCAGCTCCTCGGCGCGGGCGGCGGCGCCCTGCCGGGACGGCCCGTCGGAGCCCTCGGGGGATTCCAGGAGTTGTTCCGCGCGGGTACGGACCTTGTTGCTGAGCCGGTCGAGTTCGGCGCGGGCGGCGCTCTCGTCGCTCTCCGCTCGGGCCTGCTCGGCGCGCAGGTCCGCGCCGACACCGACCTTCTCGTAGACCTGGGAGGCGGCGCGGTAGGCCTCGCGCAGGGCGGGCAGGGACGCCCTGGGTGCGTCCCCGTCGCTCTCCGGCACGCCGTCGGGGGCGCCGGCGATCTCGGAGCGCTCGGCGCGCAGCGCCCGTGCGGTGCGGCGGGTGTCGTCGGCGGCGCGCTGAGCGGCGCGCCGGTCCTCGTCGGCGGCGCGGGCGCGTTCCAGGCAGACCTGGGTGCGGGCCTCGGACTCGGCTGCCTCGTCGGCGAGTTCGCGCAGCCGGGCCTGCCAGCCGGCCCGCTCGCGCAGCCGGAACGCGAGCCCGGCGAGGGCGTCGGCGGCGCGCCGCGCCTTCTGGGCGGCCTCCTGCCGCTCGTCGCGCTCCTGGGCGACCTCGGCGGCGGCCTCGTCGGCCTCCGCCCGCAGGCTGCGCGCCTCGGCCAGCTCGGCCTCGGCCTCCTCGGCGAACACACGCGTGTCCTGGGCGGCCTGTGCCAGCTCCAGCAGCCGGCCGGCGGGGCAGCCGGTGCGCCAGGAGGCGAGCCGCGCCGCCAGCTCCCGGTCCTTGCCGAGCCGGGCGGCCAGGGTGCGGATCTCCTCGTCCCGCTCGGTGGCCCGCGCGCGCAGCGCCTGCCGTTCCTCGTCGGCGGCGTGCTCGTCGTGCATGGCCGGGTTCGGCGGGACGAGGAACACGTCGCCCTGCGGCGTGCCGTCGGCCGGGGTGGGGGCGAGCAGTGCGGCCGCGGTGCCGACGGCCACGGTGGAGCGGGGCAGCAGGGCCGCGTCCGCGAGGGCCTCGCGGGCACGCGCGTGCGTGTCCGGGTCGGTGATGATCACGCCGTCGACCAGCTCGGGCCGGGCGCCCAGTACGCGCGCGTGGTCGGCGGGGTCGACGGCCTGGGCGAGGTAGCGCCAGCCGGGCAGCGCGGGGATGCCGTGCTCGCCGAGGAACTCCACCGTGGCCAGTACGTCCGGGCCGGGCGGCAGCAGCCCGCCGTCGCCGAGCGCGCCGAGGATCCGGGAGTCGTCGGCGGCGGCGGTGCGCAGTTCGAACAGGTGCCGCTCGGCGGAGGAGACGGCGTCGTCGAGCAGTTCGCGCAGCTCGTCGGCGAAGCGGTCCAGGTCCTCGGGGGGGAGCGTGCCCTCGGCCCCGGCCTGGTCCGTCTCCGCGGCGCCCTGCCGTCCGGGGGTGCCGTACGGCGCCCCTCCGGTGCGGTAGGTCGACTCGGCACCCGGCGTTGTGGCGTCCGGTCCGGTCCGGGGCGCCGGCACTCCAGCCCGCGCGGCCCCGGTCGCGCCCGGCAGGCTCAGCAGTTCCGCGAGCCGCCCCTCGGCCGCCAGCGCCTCGGCGATGCGGCGTTCGGTCTCGTGGGCGCGCTGGGCCGCCGTCGCCGCGTCGGCCGCGCGGGCCGCGGTGAGCTCCGCGCGGGATTCGGCCGAGGCGGCCTCGCGTGCGCGTTCCGTGGCCTTCCGGGCAGTCTCGCGGATCTGGTCCCAGGCGGCGACCGCCGTCTTCTCCGCGTCGCTGGCGGCCAGGGCCGCACGCGCCGGATCGGCGTCGGGGGCGCTGTCGTCCAGCCAGCCCGCGCGTACCGCCTCGGCGGTCTCCTGCTCGACCTCGGCGAGGCGCTGGCGCAGATGCCCGGCCTCGCTGCGGGCGCGCTGCGCCTCGGTCGCCGCGGCGGTCTGGTCCCGGTAGGCGGACTCGCCCACCTCCTGGAGCCGCGCGGACCGCTCCTCCTCCTCGTTGGCGACGGTCTCGGCGCTCTCGGCGGCCGCGTGCAGGGCCCGTACGAGGTCCGTGGCGGCCTTGGCGCGCGCGGCCAGGGCCGGGGCCGCGTCCCGCTCGGCCTCCTGGATCGCCGCGGAGACACGGGCCACGCGGTCGGCGGCGGCGCGGTGGCGCAGCACGGCCTCGGCGGCCTGCCACGCCGCGTACAGGGTGCGCGCGTCGGCGAGCTCCCGCTTCTGCGCGGCCGCGGATTTCTCGGCGGCGGCGAGGGCCAGTGAGGCGTGCCGGTAGGCGAGTTCGGCGGCGATCAGCGCGCTGCGCTCGCGGGCGCCCTCGGAGTGCGTGACGCCGTAGGCGGCGGCCGTGACGCGCTGGGCGAGGTCGGCGGCCCGGACCCGCTCCCGTACCGCCCGGGCGGACAGGCGCCGCGCCAGGGTCCGGGTGCGCCGCTCGGCCGCGGCGTGGATGTCACGCGCGCGCGTGCGGGCCTCGGCGGCGTCGACGATCCGGCCCAGCAGGTCGACCGAGCCGGCGGTGAAGTCCCGCTCGGCGATCAGCTCGGCGCGCCGGCCCAGCTTGTTGCCGAACCCGCTGACCAGGTCGGCGAGCCCGTCGGTGTCGCGGGTGTCGGTGACGGCGCGCAGCAGCAGGTCGGTGAAGTCGGAGTCCTTCTTCACCGCGAACAGGCCGGCCGCCTCGCCCTCGTCGGCGTTCATCTCCCGCTGGTAGCGGAAGAGTTCGGGGTCGAGACCGAGGTCGCCCAGGTGCTCGGTCCAGCGCTCGTGGATCTCCTCGAAGTGCACCTCGAGGTACGGGTAGGTCCTGGCCGCCTCGGTGATGGCGTCCCGGAAGCCCTTCATGGTGCGGCGGCGGCCCCGCGCGCCCGACTGGCCCTCGGCGGACGGCCGTACGGAAGTGGCCTCGGCGACGGGGAGGTTGTCCAGGGTGAGTCCGGGTCCGGGCCGGAAGGAGTACCAGGCCTCGGCGAACTTCCGTGGGTCGTTGGAGACTTGGCGCCCGCGCCACTCGCTGACCTTGCCGACGACCACGCACTCGCCGGTCTGCACGTGCTGCCACTCCAGCGCCACGTGCCCGCAGTCGTCGGCGAGCAGGAACTTGCGCAGCACGCCGGAGCTGGCGCCACCGAGGGTGTTGCGGTGGCCGGGCAGCATCACCGAGAAGATCAGCTTGAGCAGCACGGACTTGCCGCCGCCGTTCTCCAGGAACAGCACACCGGCGGGGGCAGGCCGGCGCGGCGGGCCGACCGGCTCCTCCTCGAAGAACTCCGCCTGGATGGGCGCGGGGTCGGGCACCGGGTCGCCCACGCCTCGCAGGTCAAGCACGGTGTCGGCGTAGCGCGCACCGGCGGGCCCGATGGAGTAGAGGCGGACCCGGGACAGCTCGTACATGGCGGACTCTCGTCAGTCTTCTTGCAGTTGGGGGGTGGCGGACTTCTTGCGGACGGGGGTGGCGGGAGGCGGCAGGGCCTCAGGAGTGGAACGGCAGCCCGGCGTCGGCCACCAGGTCCAGGTCGTCGCCGTCCTCGGCGGGCAGCAGGCTCGGTGTGCCGCCGGTCATCGGGACGATGCCCAGTTCGAGGAGTTCGGCCAGGGCCGCGCTGCCCGCCATGTCGCGCACCTGGAGCTGGTAGCGGGCCGTCGTGCGGTACGTGCCGCCGCTCTCGTCGCCGGTGCGCTGGAGGAACCCGGAGTCGGTCAGGAACGCCAGGGCCTTGGCCACGATGCCCGTGGTGGAGGCGGCCGGTCGGCGTGCGTCCTTGGTGGCCCCGGTCGCGCTGCGTCTGGCCCAGATCCGCCAGGCGGCCTCGAGGCCCGGCGCGTCGGTGGCCGGGTCGGTGTTCTCGCCCCGCTCCTCGGCACGTTCCTCCAGGCGGCGGCAGGCCTGGCGGACGAAGGCGTCCACGCCGTTGACGGTGACGCGCCCGATGTAGCCGTCGTCGGCGAGGTCCTCGGGGCGCGGGAACGCCAGGGCGGCCACCGCGAGGTGGGCCAGTCCGTGCAGGAAGCGGTCGCCGGAGTCGGCGGCGGTGCGGCGCGCGTAGTCGCCCATGCGGACGGCGAACACCGAGTCCTCGGCGGCGGTGACCGCCATCCCGGCGCGCGGGGACACCTCCAGCACGACCAGCCCGAGTCCGGCGGCCACGGCGTCCGCGAGCCGTGCGAACGCCGGGTCCTCGCGGTGGCGGCGCAGCAGGTCGGCGTACTCCTGGTCGCGGGCGGGCTGCAGCTTGGGCTGGAGCCCGAACGCGACGAGCCGGGCCGCGTCGGCGGCGTCGGCGGGTGTGACGGCGACCGCCGTGGGCGCGCCTGCGGCTTCCGGCTCACTCCGGTCGACGTACTCGGTCACGGTTGGGGCTCCTTGCTGGGGTGTCGCTCGTGCGTACGGTTGCCGGCGGGGCTCACGCCGCCTCCGTCCGGTCGGCCGCCATGCCCGCCGCGTCCAGCAGTGCCGTGCCGACGATGAGGTCGGCGCCGCCGAACTCCTGATCGTCCAGTTCGGTCCCGTCGTCCACGGCGAACAGCAGCTTCTCCTCGCCCTGCCGGTAGGCGGTGCCGACCGGGGGGCTGGCCGCGTGGACGGCCAGCAGGGCGACCAGGTACGGCAGGTCGGGGTCCTTGTCGCGGGCCTCGGCGAGCAGTCCCGACAGCCGTCGCGGCGCGTCGGCCGGCAGGTCCAGCAGCTCCATGGCGGCCGCGAGCTGCTCCTCGCTGAACCGGCTGTCGTCCGGGGTGGCGATCAGGTCGGGCTCGGGCATCTCGGCGCCCAGGTGCTCCCGCTCGACGGGCGGCGTCAGCAGGATGTCCACGAGGTCGGCGACACGGACCGACACCGGCGTGCGCAGCCCGGTCCCGCGCGCGAAGAAGGCGTCCGTGACCCGGATCGCCTGCTCCAGCGGCAGCGGGAGGGTGGGCGCGAGCAGGTGGCCGTAGAGGTCGGTACCGGAGGTGGTCAGGGGGGTGGCGAAGGCCTGCCGGTCCTGCTCGGCGCGGAACAGGGGGCCGGCCTCGAGGAGCCGGGACTGCAGCTGGGTGTGTCTGCGGATGCAGTCCTTGACGATGTCGACCAGCTCGGCGGCGCGCCGCTTGTGCTCGGGTTCCTCCGACTCGTCGCGCGCCTTGCGGATGTTGGTCAGGATCGCGTTCTCGTGCCGGTAGCGGTCGGCGACGTGGTCCAGGGCCTCGGCGATCATGTCGGGGACGGCGCCGAGCCAGTCCACCGCCCGGACGTTGCGCCGGGTCGCCTCAAGGGCCCTGCGCAGGGTCTCCGAGTACTGCACGGTCCGGTAGCGGGCCTGTTCGGCGGCGAGCTGGGCGTCCGCGAGGCGGCCGCGGCTGATCAGCACCTCCAGCTTGACCTCGGCGGCGATCTGGGCGCTGGTGACGTCGGTGTCGAGGGCGCCGACGAGCACGTTGACCGCCTCGTCCGTCGTGCGCAGGTAGACGCTGCCGCCGGGGCCGGGGACCTCCTCGATCAGCTTGAAGTCGTAGTCGCGGCGCACATACGTGCCGTCCGGCCCGAAGGTGCCGTACACCGCGCGGAAACCGCGGTCGACGCTGCCGACGTTGATCAGGTTCTCCAGGACCCAGCGGGCCACGCGCTCGTGCTCGCCGGCCGGGCGGCGCGGGGCCTGCGCGGCGACGCGCGGGACGAGCCGGGCCACGACCTGGTCGTGGTCGGCGCCGGTGTCGAAGTCCATGTTGAGGGTGACGAGGTCGATGGCGGCGAGAGCGACCTCCGCCATGCCGTACACCGAGTACTCGCCGGCGAGGTTGGCCTTGCGGGCGTCCAGGTCGTGCAGCGGCGCGGTGCAGGCGAGCGCGCGCAGCCGCCGCGCCAGCCCCTCGTCGGCGGCCGGCCCCTGGGCGGGGCGCGGCCCCGCGCTGAGCTGGGGCGGAACGCTGTCCGTCGATGCAGGCGAAGTCACGATGCACAGATTAGGTCCTCGATCTGACAACGACCCAAACGGCACGGACGCGGCCGGCACGGTGCGGGGCGCGGAGAATCCGCCGGTCGCGGGTGAGGTACGGCCCGTCAGCCGCCGAGGGCCGTACGTGACGTGGCCGGCGGGGCACGGTTCGGGAGCCGTTGAAGGCGCCGCGCCGTTCCCGTGGAGACGAGGAAGGAACCATGGCGCGCGGCAACCGACCCGGCCCGTACGGTCACCCCGGCTCGACTTCCCGCCCTGCTCAGGCGGCTTCCCCGCTCGGGCCACTTCCGGCTCGGACCGTTCCCGGGTCAGAGCGCTCCGGACTACAGCCACTTCCAGCCCGGGCCGCCTCCGGACTTCGGCCACTCCGGGCTCCGGCCGCTTGCGGACCCCGGCCACTCCGGACTCAGGCCGCTTCCGGCTCGGGCCGCTCCGGGCTCAGGTCGCCTGAGCACCCCGGCCGCTTCCGGCTCGGGTCACTTCCGGCTCAAGCTCAGGCCACTTCCGGGCTTGGGCCACTTCGGACTCCGGCCACTTCGGACTCCAACCACTTCCGGATTCGGGCCACCCCGGGCTCGGGCCGCTTCCGGCTCGGGCCCCTTCCGGCTCGGACCGGGTCCGAGCACAGGCCGCTCCAAACTCAGGCCGCTCCGACTCGGGCCGCCTCCGGACCCCGGCCACTCCGGACTCAGGCCGCTTCCGGCTCGGGCCGCTCCGGACTACGGCCGCTCCGGGCTCAGGTCGCCTGAGGACCCCGGCCGCTTCCGGCTCGGGCCACCCTGGGCACAGTCCCCTTCAGGACTCGGGCCCCTACGGGCTCAGGC